>CAYRJN010000064.1:0-18454 GCA_964424545.1 uncultured Calditrichaceae bacterium | reverse complement strand
CTATTCCTGACTTTGTTTTAATCGCAAAATCGGACAGTGAAACGGTCATTGGCGCTTAAATTGCCATATCCTTACAATCTGTTTACATTTTCCCTCTGCAAGATTTATTAAATTTTAAGCGATTAAAAACAGAGGTAATTATCTCTTTCCATGCATTAAAATCGGGATTAAAATTTTTAATATTATTGCGACGTGAAATAGCGCCCAATAGAGGTATGACATTTTGGAAGCCATTATCCATGAACGAACCATAGATAAGGAAAAGCGATTTGAGTGCACGGAGTACTATTCGATATAAAAATTATTGGAATATATATCGTTTATTTGCAATCGGAATTCGCCTGTATCCTTAAACCATTCGACAGGAAGTTTATATTTAAAGGTATTGCTGGGCAGCAAGGTGTCCACTACCGACGGACAACGCAAGGACATAAACCAAAACCATTTATTCTCGCTCCATTTCCCATTTTCATATTTTTGAAAAAACATTTCCAAATAACCGCCGCATCGTAATAAAAAATTATAATTATCTTTTGTATTATTTTTAATGCTTACGGCGATTGTATCATTCGCAATGTACGATGTTTTATCGGTATTTAACGTAACGATATTCGTATCGGGCGTGGTTGTATTTGAACAATTAAAAAAGAGAAAAAGAACGCTAAACAATAAAAAGATTCTATTACGTTTTCCGGCTACGACTCTTTTGTTTAGAAGACCGCTTTTTTTAGGGGGATTCATAAGGTACTCTCCTCTATTGTTTTATGGTTGTTTTATTCAACAATACAGAAATGAATATATTTTACAAATTTTCGGCGTTTCGTTCGTCCATAATACGGCAAGCTTCCATTATTACATTCATAGTGGAATTTTTTACCGTTTGCTCTTCATCGAAATCGGTTATATCAAAATTGAAAGTTCCCGAATCCATCGCCACCATACCGTAAACGGCCTCCTCTCCGCTTTTACCGTCAAATTCAGCGGAATAAAGCTGTCCGTCTTTAAGGTATATTTTGCCGTTTTTCTCGCCGCTTATATTAAGAATACCTGTTTTTTTATTCAAATTGAGCATTTGCACCAATTCCACAATGGAAAGATCGCTCAGATCGCCGGAAAAGCCTTTTGGCATTTCACTTTTTTCTTCTATTGATTTTAGTTTTCCGGAACGTTCCAGCAGCGTTTCGACACGGCTCAACAGCTCTTTGCGATCAATAGGCTTGTGTAAATATTCATCCGCGCCCGCCCGAAAGCCGCGAATTTCCGTTTCAGGATCTTTAAAGGAAGTTAAAAATATAAAGGGCACAAGAGGAATTTCGGAATTCTCGCGAATCATCCAACACAGCTCAATACCGTCCATTTTAGGCATCATAATATCCGAGACAATCAAATCCGGTTTTTCTCGATTTGCCACTTCAAGAGCGACTTCTCCATTCTCCGCTTCCACTATATCGTAACCGGCTTTGGATAAGCTTATTTTTAACAACTTTAAAACATTGGGATTATCGTCAACGATAAGAAGCTTATTAGCCATGTTAAATTCTCCGCAAAACTTTAACTTTTCTTAAAATAATTTATATCCAGATTTCTTGCCGCGCCCGCTTCATCTAATCGTCCCACCGGTGTGGTATGCGGCGCGTCTAAAATATACTGCAAATTTGTGTCAATTTCCATATCAATTTCTTTTAATGCCGAAATGAAGCTGTCCAGCGACTCTTTGCTTTCCGTTTCCGTGGGTTCGATCATCATGGCCTCTTTAACAATCAAAGGAAAATACACTGTAGGAGGATGCATTCCGTAATCCAAAAGCCGTTTTGCAATATCCAGCGCTTTGGCGCCTCGTTTTTTTTGCCTTTCGGCCGATAAAACAAATTCGTGCATTGTCGGCGAATCATAACCAAGGTCATATTTATCTTTTAATTGCGTTTTAATATAGTTGGCGTTGACAATGGCATGTTCGGCTACTTTTCTGAATCCGTCCCTGCCTACCATGCGAATATAAACGTAAGCGCGTACCATTAAAGAAAAATTGCCGTAAAAAGCGCTTACTTTGCCGATGGATTCACCATTGCCGTAATCTAAAGAATATTGATCGTCCGTTTTTGTGATTAAAGGCACGGGTAAGAACGATTTTAACTTTTTATTTACCGCAACCGGCCCGCTGCCCGGTCCTCCTCCGCCGTGTGGCGTCGAAAAACTCTTGTGCAGATTCAAATGCATCACGTCAAATCCCATATCGCCGGGGCGTACAATGCCAAACAAAGCATTCATATTGGCGCCGTCCATATACATCAAGGCGTCAATGGAATCCATCAAAGCGCGAATTTCAACAATATGATGCTCAAAAATACCAAGCGTATTGGGATTGGTTAACATGATTCCCGCCACTTCTTCATTGATATTTTCTTTTAATTTTTCCATATCAACCGTGCCGTCGTCAGTAGAGGGAATGGTTTTTATGGTAAAGCCCGCCAGTCTGGCGCTAGCCGGATTGGTGCCATGGGCCGAATCGGGTACGAGAATAATCGACCTTTTTTGATTTTTACTTTCATGGTATTTTTTAATTAACAATAAGCCCACAAGTTCACCCTGAGCGCCTGCGGAGGGTTGCAAGGTAATTCCGTCGAAACCGGTTATTTCCAATAATGATTCCTGTAATTCATACATCAATTGCAGAGCGCCCTGCGCCGTTTCCTGCGGTTGATTGGGATGCAGCCGCGTAAAACCGGAAAGAGCGCTTAATTGTTCGTTTATCTTGGGATTATATTTCATCGTACAGGAACCGAGCGGATAGAATGCTTTATCCACATTATGGTTCAATACGGAAAGTTTAACATAATGACGCATAATTTCATTTTCCGGTACCTGCGGCAGGTCGGGAGCGCTATCGCGCAGATAATTTTGGGGAATCAGATCCGCACTATTTTTATATCCGACATCCGATTTAGGCAGAACGTGGCCTTTTCTTCCTTCTTTACTAATTTCAAAAATTAGTTTTGTGTTCATTTATTATCCCTTTAACTTATTCATCGTTTTTCAGTGTTTCGGATGAAATGGTTTTATTGCTGCCCAAACTAATGGAAACGCGCAACGCTTCAACGGTATTTTTCATCAATTCATCCGCATCCCTTATCTCTTTTGAATCATTTGAAAAGGTTGAAATACCAAGATTCACCGTTATGTTTTTATGCACATTCGATTTCCTTGCATGTTTAACGCCGAATGTATTAACCAGCTCATCGTCAATGTATTCGGCATTATTCAGCGATGCCCTAATCTGTTCCGCTTTTAAGTAGCTGCTTTGTTCATCCATATCCGGCAGTAAAATAGCGATAGTATCCTCGTCATAGCGGCATAAAGTATCGAATGACCGTGTTCTATGCAACAGGATATTAGCCAGTTTAATGAATATGTAATTGCTTATATGCGGACCAAGATGCTGATTCAAATAATCCAGTTTTCCGATACTGAGCACAATAACCGAAAGCGGCAGAGCGTTTTTCTTCGCATGGTCAAATTCATTACGCAAACGCATTTCAAAAAAAGGTCGTTTATATAAGCCGGTTAATTGATCGAAAACAGCTTCGCCATCGTCGCTTTTTGTACGTTCTGCCAAATTGTTCAACTCTTGAAGCATGCGCTGATTGGAATCGTTGAGCTGCTTGTTTTCCTGTTGCAGCATTTTGATGGTTTTATAACGCTGTAAAATCGTCGTGCTACGCATTATCAGCTCTTTTATGTTAAAAGGCTTCAAAATATAATCATCGGCGCCCAGCTCAAACCCCGTAATACGATCGTTAACCTCTGTAAAATTAGCGCTTAAAAAGATAACCGGAATATCTTTAGTGGATTTCTGGCTTTTTAAAATTTTACAGGAATCAAAACCGTTCATCACCGGCATGTTGGCATCAAGCAAAATGAGGTCCGGGGGATCTTGCGCCGCTCTTTCAATAGCTTCTTTTCCATTTAATGCCGTATCCACCTCAAAATTGTGGTGTTTGAAAATCTGCTCCAGAGTATCAAGCATATCTTCATTATCTTCGGCAATTAAAATTTTCGGCATAATAATTCCTATTTATAAAATAACGGACTTGAATACGTCGACCAATTTATCCATTTCGGCTTTGGTGCGTTTTTCCGTAACAGCAATCAGTAATTTATCTTCATCAATTTTTAATCCGGCGAAGATATGCTTTTCTTCTGCCTGTTTAAGGAGTATATCTGTCCGAACAGGTAATTTAACGGTAAACTCTTTAAAATACGACGCTTTTGAAAGTAATTCCACGCCTTTGATTTGCGTAAGTTCATCGGCAAGGTAATGCGATTTTTCCAAACATAGCTGCGCAGTCTCTTTTATCCCGCTCTTACCAAGGGTTGCCAAATATATACCTGCGATTAGAGCCATTAAACCCGAATTAGTGCAAATATTTGAAGTGGCTTTTTCTCTGCGAATGTGCTGTTCACGCGTTTGCAACGTTAAAACAAAACCGCGTTTTCCGTTTACGTCCTCGGTTATTCCGGCAAGGCGTCCTGGGATTAAACGCACAAGTTTCTGGGTAGTTGAAAACAGACCTACAAACGGGCCGCCGTAATTTTGCGGAATACCGAGACTCTGCCCTTCTGCCACGGCTATATCGGCGCCGAAATCACCAGGTGTTTTAATTAAACCGAGAGAAATGGGATCATACACTTGAATTAAAAGACGTTTTTTATCCTCTCTGAATTTAGCCACCGTTTCCATATCTTCAAAAAAACCGTAATAATTGGGATGTTGCATGATTATGCCGCCGACATTATCATCCATCAATGATGACAAAGCATTCATATCGGTAATTCCGTTTTTCTCCGGTATTTCAACCAATTCGATATCAGCATTGTTAACATACGTCTTTAATACGTTTTTGTAATGAGGATTAATTTGAGCGGAAAGCAATAGTTTTTTTCGTTTACTGTAACTTACGGAAAGCAAGGCAGCCTCCGCCAAAGCCGAGCCGGCTTCATACATGGATGCATTGGTCACATCCATATTCGTCAATTCGGAAATCATGGATTGAAATTCATACATTAACTGCAAATTTCCCTGACTAACTTCCGGTTGATATGGCGTATAAGCCGTATAATATTCGGAACGCGAAATTATGGCGCCAATAATAGCAGGGGAATAGTGGTCATAAACACCGCCGCCGAGAAAGGAAATATAATTTCTATTTTTTTCTGACATTTGTTCCAATATGCGAGATACGCCGAATTCCGATTCGGCCTCGGGAACATTAAGAGAGCCTTTAAAACGAATATCTTGTGGGATATTTTCAATCAAATCATCAAAACTATCAACGCCGATCACCGTCAGCATCTCTTTAAAATCCGCATCGGAATTAGATAAATACGCCATTATTAGTCACCTTTCTTAAAAACTGTATCAATGGATCAACAAAAACGGTACATCATAATATCTTTTTCTAATAATTATGAAATATGTTTCTCATAATCTTCGGCGCTCATTAAAGCTTCATACTGTGCCGGATCGGATATTTTTATCTTAACCATCCAACCGTCGCCATACGGGTCGCTATTGATGGTTTCCGGCGCGTCTTCAAGGGTTTCACTGTTCGCATCAATAATTTCCCCTGAAACGGGACTGAAAAGATCGGCAACGGCTTTTACCGCCTCAATCGTCCCGAAGGTTTCTTCAACCTCCAATTCCGTTCCGACTTCGGGCAGTTCGACGTATACCACATCACCTAATTCGCCCTGAGCGTAATCCGTAATACCCACGGTTACCGTATCGCCCTCTAATTTAGCCCACTCATGATCTTTCGTGTACTTTAAATCTTTAGGTATATTCATTACTCCTCCGTTTATTCTGTTAAATCTGTATTTTCAAGAAATCCGGTGTCAAAATTACCGTTCTGAAAATCCGGATGTTCAATTAATTTTTGGTGAAAGGGTATGGTTGTTTTAATCCCTTCAATAATAAATTCTTCTAAGGCGCGGCGCATGCGCGCTATTGCTTCGTCGCGGGTATTACCAAAAGCAATTAACTTGGCCACAAGAGAATCGTAATACGGAGGAATCGTATAACGTTGATAAGCGTGCGAATCCACGCGAATACCCATTCCACCGGGAACATGAAAACTGGTAATTTCACCGGGATTAGGCATAAAATTCCTTTCCCAGTCTTCGGCATTAATACGACATTCAATAGCGTGCCCGTATAGTTTCAGATCATTCTGAGAATAGCCCAACGGCTCTCCTGCTGCTACGCGGATCTGATCTTTTAACAAGTCTCGGTTATAAACCATTTCCGTCACGGGATGCTCTACCTGAATACGCGTGTTCATTTCCATAAAATAGAAACTACCATCGGCATCCAACAAAAATTCGATAGTACCAGCGCCTTCGTAACCGGCTTTTAATGCCCCTGCCACGGCTACGCTGCCCATTTTTTGACGTAGTTCCTCGCTGACGGCCGCTGACGGGGACTCTTCGAGCAGTTTTTGATGACGTCGCTGTATACTGCATTCGCGTTCACCGAGAAAAACGGCGTTTCCGTGCTGATCCGTCATAAGTTGTATCTCAATATGGCGTGGATTGCGGATAAATTTTTCAAGGTAAAGATCGGGATTGGCAAAAGCGCTCTCCGCTTCAGCCTGAGTAATCTGAAAATTCATCTCGAATTCATCCATATTATTTACAATACGCATTCCACGACCGCCGCCGCCGGCTACGGCTTTTAAGATAACGGGAAAGCCGATCTCTTCAACTAATTTTCGTCCCTCCTCAACATCTTTTAGAACCCCTTCGCTTCCCGGTACCACAGGAACACCCGCTTTTTTCATTAGCGCTTTTGCGGCTGCTTTATTGCCCATATTGCGAATCACATCCGCAGGCGGGCCGATAAATTTTATATTGCTGGAATGGCACATATCGGCGAATTCCGGATTTTCCGCTAAAAATCCGTATCCCGGATGGATGGCGTCTGCGCCGGAAATATCCGCAGCTGTTAGAATTCGTACAGGATTCAAGTAACTATCGGTGCTTGATGCAGGCCCGATGCAGATAGCTTCGTCTGCAAAACGCACATGTAGAGAATGAGTATCGGCCTCCGAGTGAACAGCAACCGTCTTCACGCCCAACTCTTTACAAGCTCTTATTATTCTTAAGGCAATTTCGCCTCTGTTGGCAATCAATACTTTTTTAAACAAATTTTATCTCCTTAGATTTTCTTTAGAGCGCATATTTCAATTTCGCTAAGATTATCTTTACCGCATTACCAAATCTACTTTGCATATTTATTATAAAATTTATACGCTTTTTCATCTATCCTAGTATTGCAATATTTATTATATGAATTTAGAATTTTTATCCGAATATTACAAGCAGAAAAGTATTTTATGTTGTAAAATAATTCCCCTATGTTAACTTTTCCTCTTATCAAAAACATAACTATTTCCGGAAATGTTCTTAGCCAATTTTTTAAGTTCGCCGGCTATTTCCGATATTTCGGCGATTGAGCTTAATTTACGATCCTCATTACTTATAACAGCCATCGAAAGCGTAACAAGCGGAAATTCACGAACAACACCCTGCCTATCTTTTGAAACGATATATCCCCGTAAACGATCTTCTTCGTTATAAAGTTCGCCAATTCGTTCGTCCATGCCGTTTTTTATGGCCTCGCAAATAGTCACAGCGTTATCCGGAGTCGTAATAAAGATGAAATCGTCTCCTCCTACATGTCCGAGAAAATCTTCAAAATTACCGTATTTATTGATCATGCTTTCGATCAATTTAGCCGCAAACAATATCATTTCATCCCCTTTAACAAAACCGTATTTATCGTTATAGGCTTTAAAATTATCCAAGTCCGCATAAACAACGGAAAAGCGTTTGTCCGAATCGATTAGTTTTTGTATTGTTTTCTGAATGATATTGTTGCCGGGAAGATGCGTCAAGGGATTACTGTCCAAATTTTGTTTATAGCGGCGCAAAACCGCTTGAATACGAATATTTATCTCCTGATGATCCATGTCTTTGATGATGTAATCGTCAACGCCCTCGTCAAAGCTTTCCAGCTTATCATTTAAGGCATCCGAGGAAGTTAACATAATTACCGGCAGATTAACGTATCTTGGCATGTTTTTTATCAAAGAACAAAGTTCGATACCGTCAGTTCCCGGCATTTTTTTGTCCAATAGTATTAAATTCGGTTCTATTTCCGGTATTTTATCAAGCGCTTCATCGGCGCTTTGCGCCAGATAAACTCTATAACCGAAACTGCTTATAATTGCTTCAAAAAGCGTTAATTGATATTCTTCATCGTCAACTATTAAAATTTTTATATTTTCAGGCGTCAAACCAGCCTCCCTCTTCGGCAATTTTTCTATTCCGCGGCAATTTCACCCTAAAAATCGTTCCTTCGCCCAACTTACTATCAACCGTGATTTTTCCGCCGTGCGCTCTGATAATATGTGATGTTATATACAATCCCAGACCCGTGCCTTTTACCGAAATCTTTTTCGAATTGCTGGCTCTGTACATTTTTTCAAAAATATAGGGTATCTCTTTTTTGGGAATCCCGATTCCCTGATCCTGAACGGCAAACTCTACAGTGGAAACGCCGCTTGATTTAATGGCGATTCTTATTACCGCCCCTTCTTTGGAGAATTTAATGGCGTTACTGATAAGGTTTTGAAAGACCTCTGCCATTTTATCCGAATCAATTTCACAAACTATTTTTGCGGGAACCGCTCCATGCTTTATTTTAATGCTCTTTTGTTTAGCATTTAAAGATAAGGCGACAATAACCTCTTTTAATAGTTCAACGATATCCACACTGCTGTAATCCAGCTTTATTGTCCCTCTGTCATACGTTGCGCTATGCAGAATATTATTGATTAATTTTCGTAAACGCTCGCTGTTATTTTCTATTATTTTTAAAAAACGCGATTGCTGATTTGTCGTATCGGGTGACTTTAGTAATATACGCGTCGCTTGTATTGTCGCTCCAATGGGATCTTTCATTTCATGCGTAAACTGAGAAAGCATCGACGTCTTATATTTTTCCGAATCTTTTAACCTTCTCGAAAGCTGTTCAAAGGCAATGCCGAGTTCCCCGACTTCATCATCGGACTTATTTTTAATATTAATATTATAATCCTGAACGGCAACCTGATCAATAGCTTCTTTTAAAGATACCAGAGGTTTGGTTAATCTATTTGAGAAAACCAAGGCAACTATGAAAATTAATAATAATAAGATCACAAAAAAATAAGGTATAATTTTAAAAGTGGATACCGTATATTTGCGTATCTCTTTTAACTTTTGCCGACTTCTTTTGCTGTATATATTTAATAAGTCGTTTAAATTGCCTCTTAACGTATTAACCAGCGGGACAATATGGGTTTTACGTATATATTCGGCATCCGCAGCTTTATTATTTTTTAATGACAATATAGATTTTATGATAAAATTATTAAGAGCAGTCCAATTTTTATCAATTTTTTTTTCTAAATTTGATTTTTTACTATAATCTCCTTCTGTGTTTACATACTCCTTACGCTTGTGAATAATATTATAAAATCGATTGATTGTTTTGTCAAGCGCAGAATATTGAACAGGTTTTTTTAACTCCTTTTTTAACTTTTCCCAATTATTGCTAAAAATTATTCTGGCTTTATAAACTTGTCTGTATTTTGCAGAGCCCGGTTTACCCGATGGAATGAAAAGCGTTAAATACTGAGAAAAAACCTTATCAAGCTTTTGTAATTGTTCCGAAACGCCGGCCAAGGCCGATATATCATTCTCAATATATCCGGAAACGGAATTACTAAACCCTTTTAATTCTACCAGCAACCAAAAGATCGATATTGAAAAAAGAAAAGTAAAAGAAAAATAACTTAGCCAAAGTTTTGACTTGACTTTCATCTATTTATACACACAACGGTAATTCGGGATTAAGATTTTTCAATCAGGAATAAAACCTGATTATACTCTACCGGTTGCGCGTTCTCAACCATAATCTTTACAACTTTTCCGGAAACATCCGCTTCAATTTCATTCATCAGTTTCATCGCTTCCACAATACATAAGGTCTGCCCTACGGCAACCTGCGATCCGATTTCAACATAAGCATCAGCGTCAGGCGAAGGAGCGCGATAAAACGTTCCTACCATCGGAGAACGAATTTCATACAGATTTTTATCCGCTTCGGTTTCATCTGCAGCAACTGGAGTTTCCGCAGCTGTAGGGGCGGCGGAGACGCCGGTTTGAACCGGCGCGGCTATGGGCATTTGTTGAGCAGGGGGAACGCTGTAAGCGATTGCCGTATCGGCAGGTACCGCTTTGGAAATACGTAGTTTTGTCCCCTCTTCTTCAAGCTCAAATTCATGAATATTGGAAGATTCAACTATTTTTATCAATTGCCGAATTTCTCTCAGATCCATCTTACCTCCTGGTTAATTTTCGGGCGAATAATTAAAGTAATTCTTTAAAAAATTCTGTACTTTTAAATACAAATCTTTTTTATAAATTACCAATTCAACCACATGTTTATCAATATTTTTGAAATTTAGGTTTTTAACCTCTTCTTCGCAATAAATAATTACCGGCAAATCATCCTCGCTTTTTCCGGAGTCCCAAATCATATCCAAAATTTTCTTAGCCGATTTATAATCGATTATCAAAAAGTTCGGGGCAAAATTACCAAGGAATCTGATAGTAAATTCTTTTGGTCCTATAACGCGTGATTCAATTTGATAATTTTTCAGAGTACGGTTTGTTACAAGTCGCGTAATGCGGTTTTCATCTATAATAAGTCCTTTAAGCTGCTCTTCGGAAGAATATTCCTGCTGCTTTTTTATTTCGTCTTTCAATTTGGACGCTTCCATTAACAGATTGGTAATACTGGCATTCATCTTACCGTCTGCAATATCTTCTTTTACTTCAAAACGATAACTCAACACATCGCTTACTGCAAGCTGTAAAAAAGCGTCTTCTTTAATTATAGAGCCGTAAGTCGCCGCTACAACATGACCGTTTTTTATAGAAATATCGCCTACTTTAACGCGATTTTTATCATAAAAATGATAAATACCACTGCGCTTACCCTGCTCCTTTTCTTGTGACTCGGAAAAGAAATAGAAATTCGGCGTAAGCGTATTTTGCAAGCCCGCTTCTTCGATGCGCAAATGCAGCCGGTAAACAATTTCATCCAAATCTACCGGCAAATGAATAACGTCGCATACGCCGCCTTCAAACATTTCAATTGTCGATTTAAGATGACTTTTTTCCATTGTAATTCCAATAACCGGCGTATCGGAAACATTGGGGATCTGTTTTATAGCCGGAATCAATTCTTTAAGATCTTTCTCTTTCATATTATCCACAACTACAACGGCATTGGGTCGATTTTTTTCACACTTTACTTTTAAATCGGAAAGGATGTCGGTTGCGGAAGGTTCGAAAGATTTAGCTCTTAATCCGGCCATCAACATATCTATTTGTTTATCCGGAGCCGTAAAAAAATACAAATATTCCATATCAATATTCTTTTCGTTTATGGTTAATTCTATTCAATTCATCAATTACCAAGGTGATATTCTCATCGGAAAGTAATGTTGTCGACATACGCGCATGTTTTAATAATAACGGATCAATCTCCGTGTTGAGCATGGCCTCTTTAAAATAGGGCGCCTTGGCAAGTCGATTTCCATGAGGATCGATTAGTTCCGATCCGCCCCAAAAAGTTAATCCGTCTTCCAGGCCAACACGATTTGCGAATAAAATAAAAGATGTGGTGGATATGGCCAAAGCCTTGTTTAAGGATTCCCATGTTCGGACGTTTTCGGGATGCTCCGATTCGTCTATACCGCGTGATATTCCGGCGGTGCTTACCAATAATACCGATGCGCCGTCCTGTGCGAGAATGATTCCTGACGTCGGATGCCACATATCTTCGCAAATCATCATGCCCATTTCGCCTAATTGAGATGAAAAAGAATGAAAACGCGTACCAGGAGAAAAATATCGTCCTTCCTCAAATAACGCATAAGTGGGCAAATACACTTTTCTATGCTTTGCAATAAGATTACCGTTCTCAAAGAAAAAACTGCTGTTATAAAACCGATATCCTTCGCCAAGTTCAACAAGTCCCACAAGGATAGATATATTTTTACTCAATTTCCTGAAAATATCCAATTTTTTATCGGAATCCGTTATGGCCACTTCATAAACCGCATCTTTTAGCGAATAGCCGCTTAAGGACAATTCGGGAAATACGATGAGATTACTTTGTCGATCAATAGCCTGTTCAATATATTTACTATGTTTTAAAAGATTTTTATCCAAATCGCCAAGAATAGAGCTTATTTGAGCGACGGATATCTTTATTTTATCGAGTTTTTCTACCATAATCAGTTATTAATCCCCTTTGAAGGCGCGGGAAAACGACCACCCCTGTTAATTAAAATGGAATTATCTAATGTAGATACAGGCATCACCGGCGCTACGCCGAGAAGTCCACCGTAATCAGCCATGTCGCCCACATCTTTACCCGGAACCGGTATCACCCGAACCGCTGTAGTTTTATTATTGGTTATTCCGATAGCGCATTCATCCGCTATCATACCGGCAAGAACGGTTTCCTTCGTATTCCCCGGAACGGCAACCATATCCAAACCGACGCTGCAAACGCTGGTCATGGCTTCTAATTTCTCCAGCGTAATGTGTCCCTTTTGCGCCGCCTTTATCATAGCCTCATCTTCGGAAACGGGAATAAATGCTCCGCTCATTCCTCCAACGTAGGACGAAGCCATTAAACCGCCGCGCTTAACGGAATCATTCAACAAAGCGAGAGCCGCCGTGGTACCGGCCGCTCCGACATCTTCAAGACCGACGGCCTTTAAAATATCAGCAACGCTATCTCCTGGAACCGGCGTTGGCGCAAGTGATATATCCACAATACCGAACGGGACTTTTTCCAATTCGGCCACTTTTCGGCCGATAAATTCACCGGCTCTGGTTATTTTAAAAGCCATACGCCGGATACGATTGCTTAATTCGGCAAAATCCATTTTAGCGGGCGATTCTTTAACGGTTTTTAAGATAACGCCCGGCCCGCTTATACCCACATTTAAAACGATATCCGGCTCGGAAATACCATGAAAAGCGCCGGCTACAAAGGGATTATCTTCAGGTACATTGGCAAAAACAACCAGTTTCGCGCAACCAATACCTTCTTCGGCAGCCGTTTTTTCCGCCGTTTCCTTAATAACGTGTCCCATCATTTTAACGGCGTCCATATTGATGCCCGCTTTTGTCGTAGCGACGTTAACCGACGAGCACAGATGCTTAGTGGATGATAGCGCATCGGGAATTGCCTGAATCAAACTCAGATCGCCTTTGGAAAACCCTTTTTGCACCAATGCGGAAAATCCAGCCAGAAAATCGACGCCGAGATCATCGGCGGCTTTATCGAGCGTTTGCGCCAATTCAACAAATTCTTCTTTACCATAACCATCGGCTATTAAGGCGATAGGCGTAACCGAAATACGTTTATTAGCAATGGCAATACCGTATTGAGATTCTACTTTTTGCGCGCTGCCGACGTGATCCTGCGCCACACGCATTATTTTATCATAAACGTTTTTCTTTAGTTGTGAAAAATTATCGCTGATGCAGTCTTTCAAATTGATGCCTAAGGTAACCGTACGAATATCAAAATGTTCCACTTCCGTCATGCGAATTGTTTCTAAAATCTCTTCGAGTGAAATAGGCATATTAAATCCTGTGCATTACATTAAAAATATCTTCATGCTGTATAATTACTTTTAAATCCAGCTCTTCGCCGGCCTTGATCATTTCTGATTTAATAGTCTCAAAATCACCGGGACTTTTGGCGATATCTACCAAAAGCATAACCGTGAAGAACTCCTGTAATAGTTTTTGGCTTAAATCAATAATATCACAGGAATATTTGGCCAATGTTCCTGTTAATCCGGCGAGAATACCGCTGCGGTTTTTACCGAATGCAGTGATAATTATGCGGTTGTTCTTTAGCGCACCCGTACTTACGCTTGTTGTTGAAACGGCAGGAGCGACATTATCATCTTGTAAGCGAGTGACGGCATCCTTTACAATACGATCAACCGTTTCCGGCGTAGCAGAGCTTTGTAACTGTTTTATGGCCTCACGCGTAAGACGGCGAATATGTTCTTCTGTAATTTCCGGCATTGTTTTTATTCTCTCTTATGTTTTAATAAATAAAAATATCGGAGTTAACCGTTTTTAGTCGTTTTTTCGTACGATTCGTCTATATCCATTTTGTCAACAATTCCCACAACGGCGGCTTCCAAACTTAAAGAGGCCGGATCATCGGGTTTTATGGCTTTTCTCGCGGCATGGCCATAAGCGCAAATAACCGTCTCGCCGACACCTGCGCCCAGAATGTCCGCAACGACAACGACATCGGTTAAGGGTTGTTTGTTCAGGTTAATCGGATGAACCAACAGAAACCTTAAATTACTTAAATTATCCGTTTTTTTAGTCGACCACACCGAGCCGACAACTTTACCTAAAAACATACCCCATTCCAGATGATTCGACTTCGTCAATATAATTAAAAATTTAATTCGTTCAAAATAAGAGCATTATTGTTTATAAAGATTGTTTTTTACAATATAACGATAAACTTCGGGATATAAAAGACTCTGGAAATTTTGATTCCTTTTTATGCGTTCCCGCACGTCCGTTGACGATAAATCGAAATAAGGCGTTTCCAATCTTAACATTTTATCAAGACATTTTTGAGATAAAGCATTATTTCCGCTATTTTTTCGACGAAAAGTAACGACCGTAACAAGATTCAATATCTCATCAGACTCTTTCCATAATGAAAATTTATTCAAATTATCCTCTCCCATTATATAAAAAAACTTAATTTGCGGATAATCGGCAATCATTTTGCGAATAGTATCGACCGCATAGGAAATACCCGGACGATCTATCTCTATTGTATCCATTTCAAAAAACGGGAAATCTTTAATGGCCATATCTAACATTTCGGCGCGCATTTTTGCGGGAATAATATTCTCCCTTTTACTGAACGGATGAATTTTATTAGGTATAAAAATTATTTTATTTAATTTTAAATAATTCAGAATCCATTCGGCAATGATTGTGTGCCCGATATGGATCGGATCAAACGTTCCGCCAAAAAGGCCTATTTTTTCTTCACTCTTTTTTTTATTCGTCAACCTTCAGCTCTCCTAAACGTTTTACCATCGGCAAAAGATCGCTGTTGGGGAACTGTTGAAGAAACTTTTCTTTTTCCGCCTTGGCGGAATCATAATCACCCATATCAATATAACTTAATATTTTACCGTACATCGCATCGTCCGCCCATTCGGTATCATAATATTCTTTTAATATGGAGTCATAATAAATAATAGCCGCTTTGAATTTATTCATCTTTCTGTAAATTCTTGCGGATTTCAACTCTTTTAAAGCAAGTTTGCTGCGTAACTTTAAAATTCGTTTTTCCGCCTCTTCTTTTAACGGATTGCGCGGATAATCTTCCACAAATGTTTGGTAGGCGCGAATAGCTTTGATGGTATATGTTTGATCCAATTCAGGTCTCGGAGACATCTGCTCATAGCTTTCGGCTAAACGGAATTGCGCCTTGGGCACAAGCGAGCTGTTGGGCATATCGGTAATCAATTTTTCAAATTCCGATGCAGCGATGAGATATTCATCCATATGATAATGGGTTTCGGCAAGATAAAATTGGGCGCTGTCAGCAACGGTGCTGCCGGGGAAACGAAAAACAATGACCGTAAAATCCTGATTGGCTTCAAAATAATCTTCGTCGTTATACTCCTGCATGGCAAGTTTAAAATACTCTTCGGCGCTTAAAGAGGCTTTCGGTTTGTTTCCCGCACAATTAAATACAAATATAATCAATCCTAATATCAGGAGTAAATTTTTTAACACCTTGTAATTTCCTTTCCTATTCGAATTTAAGTTCTCAACACAAAAAACAACAGTATAATTGTAACGGCAGAAATACTTACAACAACCGGTTCAATAACACTTTTCCATGACGACCGTCTCAACAATTTTCCACGGGAAAACGAGTAGGGACTGTTTTCAATAGTTTGCTTGTTATGCAAAGAAATTTTATCGTTGTATTTTCTATCTATACGAAGCGCATAAAATCGGTGGTCTTTAAAACTCTCAATCACTCCTCTTAGCGTTACAATAATCTGCCTGTTCAATTCATCGCTGACGCCCCAAAATTTTGCATTTGTTTCTTCATAGACGATCGCCACGGTAAATTGTTCAATAATAATTTTATAATCGGCCGTATCAATACGCACAATATTTTTTTTATTTTCTAAATAATCAACAAGATACGTTTTTAAAAAGGCTATCTTTTCATCGGAAATATTTTTAAATACAATCTCAATTTCATCACCACCGGGCAAAATCTTTTGCAGCACGGAATCCAAAGCCGATTTAAGTTCATTCTCAATAACGCCTAAATTAGACCTGTTTTCTCCTGCTCTTGCCGTCAAATTTAAGACCGACAAGAATAGAATAAAAAAGAACGTCCTATATATTGAATTCAAACCCACAAAGAACCGTCTCGGAATTGTATTTATCAATAATTGTTAACCTATTTTGCATTTATCGCGTTCGGTCATTCTATAGCGCCCGAATTTCAAAAAATAATAGTTTTAAGACATATTCGATTATTTTTTGTAAAATTGCCAATTCTTTCATTTCGTTAATTGTAAATATTTTGTTGCCTATAAGATGATCTCTTTGTTCTGAACGGCTGATTCGGCTAAAGCATTGATTATTTTCATAATGTACATGGCATCTTCGGAAGAAGATTTATTCTCTTCCTCGCCTTTTATAACCTTTATAAAATGGTTTATTTCACTTTCGTATGACTTTTTATACCGTAAGGCTTTATCTTCAGTCAACATCGGCGTTACATTAACAAGATTTCCGTGCAGTTCTTTATTAATTCGCAAAGGATTAAGATAAGCCGAACCTTTTTTTCCAAAAATATGTGTATAGTTAACGTCATGATCCAAATGCATTTTCCAGCTGACTTCGACGGTCAGGGTCAACCCCGCTCTTGTTTTGATTACGGCAAGCGCCGCCTCTTCAACTTCCAAATCGGGCGTCAAGGCGTAATCATACAGACGCACGGAATAGATTTCCGGCAAGCCGGTTAAAAAAAGCCCCAGATCGATAAGTTGAATACCCATATCAATCATAACCCCGCCTCCGGAATCTTTCTTCTCATACCAACCTCTTTCTGGCGCTTTGGACCATTGTTTCAACCATCCGGCCTTAATATAATAAATATCGCCTAATTCGTCATTGTCTATAAAATCTTTTAAAATAGTCACATCATCACGGAAACGATTTTGCATCCCTACCATTACCGTCAGCCCTTTTTCTTCGGCTAAATCGTGTAGTTTTTGCGCTTCCTGATAGTTCAAGGAGATAGGTTTTTCCACAAAAACATTTACGCTGTTCTTTAAAGCCAAAAAAGCCATTGGATAATGAAAAACGCTCGGCGTACAGATATGAATAGCGTCTAATTTTTCATGCTTAATCATATTATCAATTAAATAATACCAACGGGGAATATGAAATTTTTCCGATAAAATTCTAATTTTTGCATCGTCAACATCACAGATCGCCGCCAGTTCCACGTTTTCCATTTTACTGAGAATGGGCAAATGTACAACTTGAGCAATACTGCCGGTTCCTATAACGCCTACTCTTATTTTATCCATGGATTCACTCCCTGATAAATGCACGGTAGTTAAGGGCGTTCATTAATTCGGCCGCTTTAACCGCTTCCTCGCGGCTGTTTAATGATAGACGAAAAACGCCGCCCTCTTTTTCTCTTATTTTTAACAATTCGATATCACGGATATCAATGTTTTCTTCGAATAATTTGTTGGCAATTTTCGAAATAACGCCAACCTCGTCTTTTACGTATACCAAAATATCCACTAACGGGTATAAAAAGCCTTTGCTATCTTTAGGCACCTGACTGCGATAATCATTTGCTTTTTCAAAAGTTCGGGAAAGATCCCCTACCGACTTTTTCTCTTCTTTTAGGGTTTCGATAAATTGCAATAAGGCCGCTTCGACATTTTTTTTATTAGAATTGATTATATCCTGCCATATGGATATGGAACTGGAAGCAATACGCGTTAAATCTCTAAAGCCGCCCGCAGCCAACTCAAAAAAGGGATAATTTAATTCTTCCTGCTGTTTTCCGATATAATTTACCAAAGCAACGGCTATAAGCTGCGGTAAATGACTTATTCCGGCCAGGACTTTATCGTGCGTATGGGAATCCATTAAAAAAATACGCGCCTTTACAGCTTCCAACACAGGGAACAAAACTTCTTTTACTTTTATTTCA
>CAYRJN010000063.1:0-18500 GCA_964424545.1 uncultured Calditrichaceae bacterium | reverse complement strand
TAAAGCGGTGGGTATGGCGGAAATATCCATTACCATAGAAAACAATAAAAATATTCTTAATACCGAGTTTGACGAAGTGGTGATTTCCAGGCGCTTGTACCGCTCCGGCGACAGTCAATATCTTATCAATAAGACACCCGTACGCCTAAAAGACGTGCTGAACTTGTTTATGGATACGGGACTCGGCGCCAACTCCTACTCGGTTATCGAGCTTAAAATGATCGAGTCCATTTTAAGTGAAAACAAATCGGAACGTCGGCAGCTTTTTGAAGAAGCGGCGGGCATCGTAAAGTACAAAATCAGACGAAAATCGGCTTTACGCAAATTAGAAGCCACAAAAAACGATCTTAACCGCGTAAACGACATTATCAGCGAAGTGGAAAAAACAGTTAACTCCCTTTCGCGTCAAGTCGGTAAGGCGCGCCGCTATCTGAATTATACGGAAGAATTGAAAAAGAACGAAATCGATCTTGCCTGTTATCGCTATCATACGCTTTTTGATGAAATAAAGCCCTTGCAATTACAATTAAAGGAAATCAGCCAAATAAAGGAAGAGAGCTATCATCAAATTACCCTCGAAGAGGCGCTTCTTGAAGAATATAAACGAGAAATGATAAAAATTGAGCAGAAGTTACAAAGCATACACGAAGAACTCCGCCAAAAAGACAATGAAATTGCCTCGCTCGATCAGGAAGAAGCCGTATCGTTGACCAAGTCGGAGGAGATGGTAAAAACCAGGGAACGCTATAAATCGGATATAGAAAATTTTAGAAAAAAAATAAAACTCATCGAAGAAAATATTTTGCAATATCAGGAAGAACTTAATGAGTTTTATCAAAAAAAAGAAGAGGTTGAAAAAGAGTATAAGAGTATTAATGATGAACGTTCGGCGGAGCTTGAACAACTGCAAAAAGAAAAAAACGAAATCGAACAGCTAAACGGCAAATTTCGCAACGCCCTGCATGAACTATCCTCTTTTAAAGAGGATCTGAGATTAAAAGAATCGCGTTTACAATTCAAAAACGAACAAAAGAATAATCTTTTGCAACAATTAGGAAACGCATTATCGCAAATAAAAACGATGAATGAGACGTTACAAAAAATTGAGTTGCAACGCTCACAAACCGAAGCGAAAAAAACCGATTTAACAAAGAAAGTCGACACGTTAATTGAAAAACGTGACACAATGCTTACCGAAAAAGACAAATCCCTTATTAAGCAGCAAAGCTTGTTCAATGAATACGAACAGATAAAATCCAAAAAGGAATTCTTTGAACAAATAATCAGCAAGCACGAAGGTTATTCGTCCGGGATTCAATATATTCTTTCCAAAACGGTACAATTCGGCGGTGTACGTGGCACCTTAGGGGATTTGATATCAACGGATGAAAAATACACCGAAGCCGTCGAGAATGTACTTGGCGAAGCGGTTAACTATCTTGTTGTTGATAATCTAAAAACGGCGGAAGATATAATTTCTACTTTAAAAAGCGAAAAAAGAGGCCGCATAACCATGCTGCCGCTCGATAGACTTAACGCTATCAAAACGAGCGCCCCATTAAACGTTTCGGGGGCGGCTAGAGCATTAAGAGAAATCATCCATGCCGACGGTGTCTATCAAAAAATTATCGATATCCTTCTCGGCGATGTTTTTCTTGTTGAAAATCTCTCGCAAGCTCTGCAATATTCGCAAAATTATCCGCAATTACGCTTTATTACTATGGGGGGAGAAACGGTTAATTTTAATCGCGAAATTTCGGGCGGAGAAAAGGTTAAAAAAGAAATCTCGCTTATCGGTAGAAAAGACCAATTAAAAAAATATGTCGCCAAATTACATTCCCTAAAGAAAGACTCCGATGAAATAAGCAGACAAATCGACAAGTTGAATTCCGATCTTTCCACCATAAACGGCGAATATGAAAAATATACAACGGAGTTAGAGAAATTAAACGCCGCACTTTGGGATCTTGAGAAAACAGAGAATCAGAAAAAATACGAAATCGATAAACATATTTCCGAACAGGAACAAAACAAGATACAGTTGGAATCGATTGAACTTGAAACGGCGCGTTTAGAAAAAGAGATCGAGTCGCTGCAGACAAATGTAAACGGCAAACAGACGGCTATCGATGAGTTGGAAAAAGAGGTGATTAAGCGAACGAATGAATATGAGCTGAAAAACGAGAGCCTGCAAGCCTTAATGGAAGACGTGCAACGGTTAAACCTTAACGTAACGAATCTAAACAATCAGGTTACTATTCGTCAGCGGGATATTGACCGCTCGAAAAATAATATCAACGAGCTTAAAAATGATATTGAAAAACGCGAAAACGAGATAGAGCAAATTAGCAACTTTCTGGTAGAATTGAAAGAAAAATC
The DNA here is from genome assembly GCA_964424545.1 of uncultured Calditrichaceae bacterium. Classification (GTDB taxonomy): domain Bacteria; phylum Calditrichota; class Calditrichia; order Calditrichales; family Calditrichaceae; genus JAUVIB01. Next base: position 16,121 of record CAYRJN010000063.1, on the reverse strand, counting down.
CAAAAAGCGCAAAGAGAAAAAGGTTGTTATATGGGAACAACGCGATAAAAAAGAGGATGAAAAAAACAGCATTGAAAAAAACTATCAGGAACTAAAAGATAAAATACTCGTATTGGAAAAAGAGGTAAAAACTTATCGCCGGCAGCATGATTCTTCCATCGAACGAAGCCGGGCACTGGAATTGAAAATCAACGAAAACAAATATAAAGCGGAAAGTATTAAAGAGTTTATATTAAAGGAATATTCGCAGGATATCGAATCGCTTATTCCTTTTCAGGGACTAAACGAGCAGGAAATGAGCGAAAAAATCGATCTTTTGAAAACGCGCATCAAAAATCTCGGCGCCGTTAATCCGCTTGCGGTCAGCGAGTATGATAAAGAGAAAGAACGGCTCGATTTTTTAACAAAACAACGAGACGATTTACTAAAAGCCGAGACATCGCTTCTCGAAACAATTGACAAAATCAATAAGACGGCGCGCAAGCAATTTACGGAAACATTTGAGGCCATCAAGGAAAATTTCGAAAAAGTATTCGGCTCATTTTTTGAAAACGGAGCGGGAACGCTTGAATTGGATAGCTCGACCGATCCGTTGGAAGCGGATATTAACATTAATGTACGCACGAAGGGCAAACAATTGCAAACCTTGAATCTGCTTTCCGGCGGCGAAAAAACGTTAACGGCAATTTCTCTATTGTTTTCAATCTATCTTGTTAAACCAAGCCCCTTTTGTATTCTTGACGAAGTGGATGCGCCTTTGGACGATGTCAATATACTGCGCTTTACGGAAGCGCTTAAATCTTTTTCAAATAATACGCAATTTATCGTTATTACGCATAATAAACGAACGATGGAAGCAGCCTCAAGTCTTTACGGCGTTACGATGGAAGAAGAGGGCGTATCAAAATTAGTTTCAGTAAAATTTAATTAGGTGAAAAAATAATGCGAAAGTTTTTATTAATACTATTTACATCCCCTGCGCTGCTTTTGGCGCAGCTCGATTTTGTGCCGGTCAGCGTGGATTATGCCGTTTTTCAATCTACCGACAGCACGGCCTATCTTGAAATCTATATTTCTATTTTTCAGGGTAATCTAACTTACAAACAAAATGAAAATGATGTTTTTCAATCTTCATTTAAGAATACCGTTTCTATTTACAGCGACAGCTCGTTAGTGGATAAAATATCTCACAGCTATATTAATACCCTGGAAGATACCAGCAAGGCAACTTTGCGCATCCAACAGTTTAATCAGTTTATTGATGTCTTTAAAAAAGATATTCCCTTTGGTAAATATAAAGTCAGCATTCAACTAATCGATAGAGTATCCGATAAAAAGGGCGATTTTGTTTTTGATTTAATTTTAAAAAAACCTGAAGAAAAATTCGTTTTCTCCGATATTGAACTATGTTCGAACATAGCCAAAGATACGGCAAAAACAATCTATTTTAAAAACGGCTTGCGCGTGATCCCGCACCCGAGAAGAACTTACGACTTGATGAATCCCCTTTTATACTATTATGTGGAACTGTACGGTTTAAACGACAAAGCAAAAGAAAATAAAAATTATTCCATCCTATATTTTGTAACCGGCGCCAGCGGCGACACTTTAAAGCGGGGACAATTAAGAACAAAGAATACTATATCCGAATCGGTTGTCGATATTAACGGATTTAATACAATGGCTCTGCCAGGTGGAGACTATCGACTGCACATCGTAGCGAGAGACAATAGCAACGAAGAGGTCACAAGCGTAAGCACTCATTTTAAGGTCTATAAACCCAAGAAAAAAGAACCAAAAAAGGACGATCAAAATTATTCGTTAAAAATAGACGATATCTATTCGGGAATGAACTCGGAAGATTTGCATGCCGAATTTGAAGTAGCAAAATATATCGCCGATGCGCGAGAAAAACGTATTTTCTCTAATATCAAGGATGAGGAAGGAATGAAATTGTATCTGACGCAATTCTGGCACAAACAAGATAAAGCCGCGAATTTACCCTACGGCAGCACTCGTCAGATATATCTTGACCGCGCTCTGCTGGCCAATGAAAAATACGGCGGCGGACGCGTTCACGGCAAGGGATGGAAAACAGACCGAGGCCGCGTTTTAATTACATACGGAAAACCCGATGAAATCCAGCGACATGCCAATACAACCGATACGCAGCCTTACGACGTATGGATATATTATGGATTGGAAGGAGGCGCTCAATTTATTTTCGGCGACCTTAACGGCTTCGGCGAATATCAGCTTCTTCACTCTACCTACAGAAAAGAGCTTAAAAATCCGGATTGGCGATTATTGATTCAAAAAACCGGCAATTCAAACCAGAATACACAAGATATGTTTCGTTAATAAACGTTAAAGGCGGATAGAATTTCATTTTCCATCCGCCTTTCTAATTTTTTAATTATTCACTCCCGATTATCAGACTTTCGATGGGAATTATCATTATAAGACCAGCGCCGCTTATCTCTAAAATCTTCTCCCCAGTGAAATTTTGTTCGTAAAGTATCATAGAAACTGTTGTTTTTTAATTTGATAAAATTTGCCTTAAAATCGGCTTTTGAAACTTCAAAGGTTACGCCGCTGGCATAATTGCCTTCCATCTGTCCATCACAGAACACATTGATTTCGTGAAATTCGGTAAATACTTTTACCGTTAAAATACTTTTGTCGGGCACAATAACAGGACGATTGGTAAGCGAATGGGGACAAATGGGATTAATAACGAATACCTCAGTCAATGGTATAACAATCGGCCCCCCGGCAGACATTGAATAGCCCGTGGAACCGGTAGGCGTAGACAAAATCAGCGCATCGGATATATAGGAATTTAACAATTGTTCATTAACCGAAACCTGTATTTCAATTACGCGAGAGAATCCGGCTTTATCAAACACGATATCATTCAACGCGTAAAAATCGTGCTCGTCCGCAATACAGCGGGCTTTCATCAATGTGCGGCCTTCAATGATATAGTTATCGGAAAGAAAGGCTTTTAGATGACCGATTAGGGATTCGGGAGCAGTATCGGCAAGAAAACCGAGACCGCCCATATTAACGCCCATAATGGGTATTTCGCGTTCGGCGACGGCATGTACAATGCGCAAAATCGAACCGTCCCCCCCAAGCGTTAGCACCATATCGGCTTTTTCAATAATTTCTTCCAAAGTCGAGAATTCTAAATTAATATAGTTTTTTTTAACATAACGAGAACCGTAAGCAAACAATAAAAATTCGGCATGAGGATTTTCTTTGCTGATCCAATTATCAATTTCATTAAGCGGGTCAACCACTTGCACTTTTCGCGGATGAACGACTATGGCGATAATTTTTCTATTCATTTTTTTAGCTCTGCAATATCATTGCAATGTTATCAGTCAAAATCTTCAACAGTTAATCTGCCGGAATCGTTTTTCACAAGTTTTTTAATCTTTTTCTCGGCGTTATCCAATTTTGAAAGACAAAAATCAACAAGTTTTGTTCCTTCTTCAAAAGTTTTTATGCTTTTATCAAGCGGAATATCTCCCTTTTCCAATTCGGAGACAATTTCTTCGAGCCGTTTCAAGGCTTCTTCGAAAGTCATGGTTTTAGCCATTTTTATCCTTTTCCTTTACATTGTTAACGGCGCTGTAAATTTTTCCGTCGAAAACCTCCGTTACAAGTTCTTGTCCCTTATTTATGGAACGAATACTTTTTACAACTTTATTATTTATAAAACTAATCGAATATCCTCTGGCAAGAATAGCTTTATGATTTAAACCTTTCAAACGTAAAGAAAATCGCTCTGCTTGTTCTCTTTTTTCTTGCAATAGTAAATTAATCTGTCGTTGGAGATTAACATTCAATTCATCCACTTGCAGAGCGTATTGTCGAATATAATCAACGGGACGGTTTAATCCGTAGCTTTTTTGAAGCGCACTAATACGCTCTTGTAAGTAAGCGATTTTATTACTTAACAGCGAATAGATACGACTATATTTATAACGAATATCTTTTTGCACTTCCATATAATCAGGGACGGCCATTTCTGCCGCGGCCGAGGGCGTCGGGGCGCGCAAATCGGCGACAAAATCGGCTATGGTAAAATCAATTTCATGGCCAACCGCTGAAATGACGGGAATTTTGGATTCAAAAATAGCTCGAGCGACGACCTCTTCATTAAACGGCCACAAATCTTCCATAGAACCGCCCCCTCGTCCTAAAATAAGTAAATCTACTTTTTTATAACGATTTAATTCTTTGACGGCCTCCGCAATATCTTTTGCGGCCGCCTCTCCCTGAACCTGAGCGGAACGTATAACAATTTCCACATTCGGAGCGCGACGCTGCAAAACATTGATAATATCTCTCACCGCAGCGCCCGTAGAAGAGGTTATAACGCCTATGGAAACGGGGAATGGGGGTAAAGGCTTTTTATAACGTTCGTCAAATAAACCTTCGGCGCTTAATTTTTGTTTTAATTTTTCAAATTCTTGTTGCAACATACCGATACCGGCCGGTTCAACCCGAATAATATCCAACTGATACCGTCCCGTTTTTTCATAAACGCGAATATTGCCGAATGCACGGATTAGCATGCCGTCTTCAAAATCATAAGGGATGTTATACAATCGGGATTTCCAAATAACAGCGGAAATTTGGGCGTTTTCGTCTTTTAGACTGAAATAGTAATGCCCTGAGTAGTGTGCTTTGAAATTGGAAATTTCACCTTCCACCCAGATTAGCGGAAAGGCTTCTTCCAAAAGCATTTTTACGGCGCGGTTGACTTCGCTAACTGAATATATTTGAGTTTCCTGCATTAGATAACCACAATAAAATTTAAAGGAGGCATTAGCGCCTCCTTTCATAGTGATTTAGCGGTTTTTCTTTTTATGACGGTTCTTCCTTAAACGTTTTTTCCTTTTATGGGTCGCCATCTTCGCACGTTTTCTTTTTTTACCACTGGGCATGTATTAAACCTCCAAGATTATAATGATTTAGATTGTTTACTAATCTGTTCTATAAATTTACGGGCGTTATCCGCTTCTCGCGAATTGCCGTGTATCCGTATTAATTTTTTCCAAACCGTTACCGCTTTAGCGGTATTTTTCATATTGTAGTATATAATTCCCAAATTATACAATCCCTGCTTATGTTCGGGCTCAACCGACAGCGCCTTATTAAGATATAGAATCGCCGAATCGTTTTTAGAAAGATTAAAATAACACACTCCCGTATCAATTAAAATATTAGGATTGTCCGGCGTGATTGTTAAGACCTTCTCATAATATTTTATAGCCCTGCCAAAATTGCCGATATCAAAATAACTATTGGCGAGTTCCGTCATTTTGGTAACGTCATGCGGATTTTGCGCCGCTTCCGCTTCAAGAGACATTATCTTATCATGCAGCCGCTTTGTTTCCTCCGACATCTGTTTTTGACTCATTGCGGCCTTATTAGCGCCTGCAATTCTTTTTTGCTCCAAAGCGCGGTTATTAACCGTCTGTATGAGCGCCACGATCAACACGGCGATAACAAAAGCTGAACCGATTACCATATAAGATTTTTTACTCAATCCGCCCTTACTGAATTCCGAATCCAACGGACTGCCGCAGTTTACGCAAAACTTTGCCGAATCAACATTTACTGCAGAACATTTCTTACAAACTTTACCGATAACATCCCCCTTTACCCGAGTACTCAATAGTATAGAAATTTCAAAATAATTTCATATTTCAAACATTTTCTTTATTTTTTTGAAAAATTGTCAATTCTTGCATTTCATTAATTGTAAATACTTTTATTCTTCGATATAATCGGACAATGACATTTTGATTAAGCCTGCTCTGATCATCAATTACCTTGGCGCGTTATGTTCTCCAATAATTAAATAAATCTTGCGAGTTTACTAATAATGGCCTTAAAAGTCAAACATTCTTTATTCATCGGATATTTTTATTTTATCGCCCGGTTTAATCAGCGAGCTACGCATATTATTTATATTTTTTAATTCCTTAATACTTAAACCGTATTTTTTGGCGATATCCCATAATGTATCGCCGTTACGAACAGTATAGTATTCCCCGCTGTTGTAATTAACGATCGGTTTACTGTGTTCTTTTACAATTTTATCGTTCAAGCTTACCTTTTCGGGAATCCAGATAGCCAGTTTTTGCTTTGGATAGATGTATTTTCCATAACGGATGCCGTTCCAGCGACGGATTTTACTGGCGGATGTATTGTAATCTTCGGCAATCTGTCCCAAAGTATCGCCCGGTTTAACCGTATAAATAATTTTTTTATGCCCCGGAACATTTGTTATTTTTTTAGCGCTATAACGACGTTTTTTTCTGCTTTTGCCGGTATAGGTATTATCTTGATAAGCGTAATGATATTTGTTCTGCGGAACCGGTATTAACAAATAATGCCCCGCTCTGATGCGGCTGCTTCGCAAATGATTGGTGGATTTAATGACGGCAATATTCGTATGATATTTTCGCGCAATCGTGGATAGCGTTTCACCGCTGCGAATGCGATGCCTTACCCACGAACGCTTTTTCTCATCCGGAATTTTTGCGTATTCTTGTTCAAAAATCTTTTTTTTGCCTTTGGGAACATAAAGCGTAAAATCTTTTACGCCCGGAGGCGTTACCCAACGTAACACGGCAGGATTAATATCTTTGATATACGCATAGCTGGTATCTACAATTTGGGCGATAACATTAAGATCAACCGATTCGGAAATCGTCACCGGCTCTACTTCAACCGGCTTCTTCGGTTCAACATAAAAACCGAATTTTTCAGGATTCTTTGCGATAATCATTGCCGCGAGATATGTCGGCACATAATTGCGAGTCTGCCTCGGCAATCGTTTCAATTGCCAGAAATCGGTCGTATGGTAACGACGCATATTATATTCGACTTTTCTAGGATTGCAGTTATAGCCGGCAAGCGCCAGATACCAATCGCCGAAACGATCATATAAATCGGAGAGATGTTTTGCCGCGGCGCGGCTGGCTTTATAGACGTCTCGCCTTTCATCAAACCACCAGTTATGACGCAAACCGTAATATCTGCCCGTTGCGCTGATAAACTGCCACATACCCACGGCACGGGCATAGGAGCGAGCATGCGGATTAAACCCGCTTTCAATCATTGCGAGATAATATAGATCATGCGGAACGCCTTCTTCTTCAAATACATCATAAACAATCTGACGGTATCGTTCGCTGTTTTCTAACCATTTTGTAAATACGCGTCTACCTTTGGTTTGAAAGTACTTCATTGCCAGCCGTACTTTCCTATTAAGAGTAATAGGAATTTCACCGCTTGTATCAACGACTACGGCATCGCCGAAAAGGACGGAATCGGGAATTGAAAACGTCTCTTCCAATTGAGAGATATCCTGTCTAACTTCTTCCGCTTCAAGTTCATCTTCTACCGGATTGTAAATTTTATTGTACTCATGATTCATTTCCTGCAATGTGGAATCGTACACACTCCACTCCTGAAGCATATTCAAATCTTCATCGGTCAGACCGCTCATTAAAGCAAAAGCGGAATTAAAATAAATTTCAGCGCCGAGCGTATCGCCTTCAACCAATTTTTTCTGCGCCTCCCGATGATAAATAAATAAAGAATCCAATTTTTGACGCACATTTTCAGACACCCAAAGGTCTTCGGGAAAATGCTCCGGTATGTATTGATAGCGGGCAATTTCTTTTTTAACGCTCTCTTTTTGGCAGGATGTGGATAATAATACAATGACTATTGCGAAAATAAAATATATGATATATTTCAAGGTGTATTACCTCTTTTTTCATTCTGTATTTTAGTAATTAAATTAGTGGAAGATAACCCTTTGACAAGCGGCGCAACGTATACTTTACCGCCAAAGCTTTCCACCAATTCTCTTCCAACTACTTGATCGACGCGATAATCGCCGCCTTTTATTAAAAGGTCGGGTCTGACCCGTTTTAAAAGTTCGATGGGGGTATCATCGTCAAAAATAACGACAACATCCACCGCCTCAAGGCGTGATAATATATAAGCCCGATCGTCTTCATTAACATAAGGCCGGTCTTCGCCTTTTAATCCTTTCACCGAACGATCCGAATTTAAACCGACAATTAATATATCAGCCGGTTCTTTCGCCGATTCCAGATAATGTACGTGTCCGCGGTGCAATACGTCGAAACAACCGTTTGTAAATGCAATGGTTATATCGGATTTCTTACGTAGATCTTTAACAAAATTCTCAATTTGGTCAAAATGTATAATTTCGTGCATTCTTTTCCTCACCGTACTTACAAAATCATCTTATATCTGCTGTCAATTTTAAATGCGGCTTTGTAAATATAAGCATAACAGATTATTTTTTCAAGAGTTATTTAAAAAAAGGCGTGTGGGCGGCATTTTTTGTATTTATCTTTTCAATGGTATTTTTATTAAAAATTGCGTTCCTTTACTTTTTTCGCTTTCAAATGTAATCTCCACGCCGTATGGATGAAGCAGTTGGTAGGTTGAACTCAATCCCAAACCGGTTCCGTAGGGAGAATTAGCGTTTCTCAGCGAAGCAGGCCTTAACGGCTTGGTTGTAAAAAAGGGTTCAAAAATTTTATCCTTTATTTGCGCATCTATTCCGCAGCCCGTATCGGCAATTTTAACATAAATAAATGAATGATCATAAGAAGTTTTAACATTAAGTTCTCGTTTCTGCGATTCAAACATGGCGTCAATGGCATTCTGAATAATATTGGTAAAGCTTTGTGAAAAATCGCTGTAAATCCCTTTAATCTTAGGTATTTTTTCGGCAAATTCCACTTTTTTCTCAATATGATGTTTATAAAATAAGTTGGTGTTAAAAAATTCCAGCTCATCGCGTAACATATTGTTGATATCCAGACTACGGATTGCCGTATCCTGTTCGCGACGCGTTTTACCGAGAATTGTTTTAATAACGTCGCTCATTCTTTTAACCTGGATGAGTATTTTCTGTAACTCGGGACTGTCTCCATGTTTCAATATCAACAGCTCTACCAATCCTTGAATAACCGCAATAGGATTATTGAGATTATGCGTAATACCGGCGGCCACCTGCCCGATCGCCGCTAGCTTTTGTTCATTCAAAAGCTCTATTTCCAATACGCGTTCTCGTGTTTTAGACATTACTTGTTCGGTAACATCCATCACGACAGCTTCGATGGCGTTTTTCCCTTGATATTTTACCGCACCCGCCCAGGTTTCAATGATACGCTTCTGTCCGTTGCCGATATTGGATTCAAATTGAAATGTTTCCGACTTTATCTTTTTACTTTCCAATCTTTTTATTTTTTTTTCAACAAGCTGCTTATTACCGGATGCCACGAAATCCATCAAACTTTTTTTATCGATCAACTCATCCTGACGGACATTGAATATTTCACAAAACTTATCATTGGCATAGCGGATAACATTATTTTGTAAAATATAGATTCCGACGAGAGATTGATTGAGCAATTTTTCAAATTTTTCTTCCGATTCCTTTAATTCCGCTGTTTTCTTTTCGACGAGTATTTCCAATTCTTTTTGATAATTGCCTCTTTCCTTATCCAGTCTTTCTTGTTCATCAATCAGCTCCTTTTGCAATATAGCGTTTTTTACGATTTGCTGTAACTGACGGTTTTTGAAGGGCTTAACAAGATAATCGTACACGCCGATCTGCACGGCTTTACGGGCAATTTTTACATCCGAACTGCCGGTGATTAATATCACCGGAATATGTATGTTTTTTGCATGAAGCTCTTTAATAAATTGAGTGCCCTCTTTATCGGGTAAGAAAAAATCGACTAAGATTGCGGCGTAATCGTTGGAATGAATAAGCTCATAAGCTTCTTTCGCAGATTCGGCAAGATGGATATTATAATCCTGAGCCTGCAAAAAAGCGCTAATGGTCTCTCGTATGGCAATATCATCATCGATCAGTAATATTTTATGCATAGATTATGATAACAGAAATTTTTCCAGAATTCTCTTTATGCGCTCGGCCAACAATTCTATAAATAGGAACGAAAGCAGAATAATGGCGCCCACAACAAATATATACTGGGTTATTTTATCCAAAAAAGGCTTATTAAACTCAGGAAGAATAATAACGAGCAGAAAACATATTCCCCCAATCCAGCTTAATATTTTGATAAATAATTTAAAAGCATTTTCAACTTTAGGATCAAATTCCTGTTTTTCTTTCTCTTCTAATTCTTCTTTACTTTTTTTTGTCATTTTGTTTTTACTCATTTCATTTTCTTTCTAATTTAAACCCTCGGCCAGACCGTCGCCGCGATGATCGCTCCACCCCGTAAGCCTGCCCTGCTTGTCAACCAATATCGCCTGAATATTGCCTATTTTATTTCGTAATTTTATATGATAGCCATTTTTTTGCAATAATTCAATATTTTCGCCGCTGAAATCGTCCTCAAAATAGATTAAATCCGGAAGCCACTGATGATGAAATCGCTCTGTTTCTACAGCGTTATTAATAGACATTTTATGATCAATAACATGAGAAATAACCTGAGCCACCGTCGTAATAATTGTTGACCCCCCCGGAGAACCGAGAACCATAAAGAGCTGACCTTCTTTGGTTATTATTGTGGGCGTCATCGAGCTAAGCATACGTTTACCCGCCTCAACGGCATTCGCCTCTTTTCCAATCAAACCGAATTTATTGGGATAGCCCGGCTTTATACTAAAATCATCCATCTCATTGTTCATTAGGAAACCCGTTCCTTCGGGGACAACACAACTGCCGAAATTACCGTTAAGCGTATAGGTGTTTGATACGGCGTTCCCCCATTGATCTACAATGGAAAAATGGGTTGTTTCTTCGCTTTCGTGTTGTAATTGTGCAAAATTTTTAAGCGCATTGGATTTTCCGGCAACAGTAAAATCAATCGCCGCTACAAGACGACGAGCATATTTTTTGGAAACAAGCAGCGAAACGGGGAATTTGATAAAATCCGTATCGCCCATCAAATCAGCTCTGTCTCGGTAAGCATAACGCTCAATCTCAACCCAGCGACTTATATAAGGCATGCTGTTAACCGCAAAACGAGAAATATCTATGGTTTCAAGGCTGTTCAAAATTTCCGCCATTACAATTCCCCCTGAGCTGGGCGGAGACATTGCAAATATCGTATATCCTTTATAATTAAAAACAATCGGCTCACGCCAAACGGAAGAATATTCCGATAAATCTTTTTGCGTAATCAGACCGCCGTTTTTAGCAAAAGCCTTTTCAATTAAAACGGCGGTTTTACCCTCATAGAAACCGCTCTTTCCCCGCTCGGAAATTCTTATAAGCGACTGCGCCAAATCTTTCTGGATAAAAAGATCGCCGGCCCTATAGGGTTCTTGTCCGTTTTTTAAAAAAATATTTTTCGTAGCCGGAAAAAGTAAAAAATTTTCTTTATATCGCAAAAAGAGTGTTGCTTTTTTATTACTTAATTTAAAACCGTTCTCAGCTAGGTTTATTGCCCGTTTTAACAGTTGCGGCCAAGGCAAGCTACCATAACGCCGATGAGCGTTCCACATACCGTGGACTGTTCCCGGAACACCGCAGGCAAGCCAACCAAGCGTACTGGCATTTTTAATCACTTTGCGGCTATGTGGCTCAAGATACATATCCCGTGAAGCTTTTAACGGCGCTTTTTCTCGATAATCCAGAGCGCTGATTTTCCCCTCTTTATCCCTGATTATCATAAAACCGCCGCCGCCGATATTTCCGGCATTAGGATAAACCACAGCGAGCGCAAAACCCAAGGCAATTGCAGCGTCAACGGCGTTGCCGCCTTGCTTTAATATTTCAATGCCCGCCATCGTCGCCAAAGAATCGGCGCTAACCACCATTCCTTTACGCCCGATCGTAACAGATTGCCCTGAAAAACAAAGATTTGAAGCCAAAAGCAGTAAGAGCAAAACAGTAAAAATTTTATGCGTTCTCATCCGCGCCCTTTAATATTTGCAGCATATCCTGTTCCAGTGTGCTTTTCGGCGATTCGATTATCCTACCGATCTCTTTACCATTCTTGTAAAAAATAAAAGTGGGTACATATTCAATATTATTACTTTGCGGCAAATTGTTCTGAAGTTGTTTTTTTCTGTCCACAGCCCACAAATCAACGTTCAGTTTATCGCTTAATACCGCCTCTTTCATAATTTTATAAAAATGCGGCACTTCCCGCTTACTGTCTCCGCACCATGTCCCGAAAAAAATCACAACCTTGTATTTACCTTTTACAGCCTTAAAATTTTCTATAATTTGTTTATCGGGTTGATAATTCACCTCATTGTCTTTCCATTGCGGATAATCAAAATATAATTGTTGGGGGCTTGTTTTTCCATATAGCATCTCTATACCATTATGCGTTTCCTTCATAGAGGAAATAGTAGAAGTGCACCCTATAAAAAGCGCCAGCAGACTAAGGCCGATTATTCTGAAGCGTATCACTTTTTACCCCCTTCTTCGTTGACGTTCCGGCTTTTTTTATTTTTTTGGCAACAATACCCTGCGAAGTCACTTTCATAAAAGTTATTATTTCACCCTTAGCACCAACTTTGCCTTCATCTTTACCGTTTATGGTTATTTTAAGACCGTTGGCGTTACCGATTAAAAAGGTTATTACCGAGTCTGCCGTCAACTGTACTTCATCATTACTTTTAAGAAGATATTCGGTTGTATCTTTATAATCCTTAACCGCCTGAAACCATGTTTTTTCCAATCCAAAAAGATCAACGGTCAATTTTCCCGCTCGGGCGATACTGTCTTTTTTCGCGCGCTCCGCGGTTTTCTTCCGTTCTTCTTTTTTATTATATTCCGCAACGACTTCCTTCACCGTCAATTCTTTAACGGGAGCCGAGCTGTGGTCGTCCGCTTCTTTTGTATAGAGAGCTAAAATCAACACAATTATAATTAATACCAATGTCGGCACAATAAAATATATTTTTTTAATATGATTTCCTACGCCCCGGCTTCCTTCGCTGTTCACATTGCTCGTTTTATCGCCGAATTTATCGGGCAATTGGCGTTCACCGCGTATCACGCGGTATTCCTCCATCAACGACTCTTTATCTTCAATGTCCAAAAAAGATATATATGTTTGGAAAAAGAGCTTATCATAAACCGAGGGAATATCTTTATAATTACCTGATTCGATAGCTTCAAGATATTTGATATGAATCCGGCTTTTTTGTGAGATATCCTTAAGCGTAAGTTTTTGCTTTTCACGGGTCGTTTTAAGCAATTCAAATAAGGTTAATTCTCTATCATCGTTTTCCATTATTCTGCCACCTCAAAATCTTTAATTCTCATCTGGATTGTTGTTCTGCCGTTCCAATTGTTTTCTTCTATAACATAACTAAGGGAAATGTTTTTTCCACCATAATTAAAATGGTTGATATAATCGCCGAAATTATAGCCGATAGCATCAAGTACAACCCCGTTCTGCCTGAATTTTGTTTTCAGATGATTATTTCCCACAATATCCACACGCCCGAATATTTCCAAACCGTAAGTAGTAAAAACAGGCCGCATATTATCCGGTCCGAAAGGACCCAATTGTTTTAGACTTTTAAAAAAATCGGCGTTAAATTGTTCCAAAGACACTTCGGAATCAATATAGAGTTTCGGTTTAATTTCTTCTAATACCGCTTCGCTTTTGGCAGAAAAAATCAAACGATTTTTAAACTCTTCAATATGCTTCTCCGCTATGGTGAGACCGGCGGCATATTGATGCCCGCCGTAAGTTATCAACAAAGATTCCGCCAATTTAATATGGGAGAGAATATTGACATCACGCACACTGCGCGCAGAGCCTTTACCAATACCGTCAATAATAGAGATAAGAATCACCGGACGTTTATATTTTTCCACAAGACGCGATGCAACAATGCCTAACACGCCCATGTGCCAGTCTTTTTTTGAGAGTATGATGATATTAACTTCGTCCAGATCAATTGAAGCGGCAATGAGCTCTTCCGCTTCTTTAAACGTTACCTCGTCAATGCTCCGGCGCGTGTTATTTTCTTTTTCCAATATTTGGGCAATATTCCTGCCCTGTTGAAAACTCGACGTCGTCAGCAGATGGACAGCCTTTTTCGCCTTGGAAATTCTTCCCACGGCATTGATACGCGGAGCAAGATTAAAAACAATTGAATTAACATTTAATTGTCTGTTAAGTAGGCCGACCTGCTCCATTAAGGCAAAAACGCCTTCTCGGGGAGAATCGCTAATCCGCTTTAGTCCGTATTTAACAAAAATCCTATTTTCGGAAGTGAGGTTTACAATATCCGCAGCCGTGCCGATTGCTACAAGATCGAGATATTGATAGGCAAAGGATTTATCATAACCTAATTTTTCCAAAAGAGCCTGCAAAAGCTTAAAAGCCACTCCGCAACCGGCAAGTTCGCGGAAAGGATAATGCGAACCTTTTAATTTGGGATTTAAGATTGCCACGGCGTCGGGAAGACGATCTCCCTGTTCGTGATGATCACATATAATGGTGTCTATCCCGAGCGTTTTGGCGTATTCCACTTCTTTCAGCGCCGTTGTGCCGCAATCGACGGTTACAATCAAAGACGCGTCCCTTTCGCCTGCTTTTTGAATACCCGATTCCGATAATCCGTATCCGTCGTCAAAACGATCGGGAATATAAAACATCACTTTTCCGCCGAGACGAAACAGACTGTCATATAAAATAGACACGCTGGTTACCCCGTCCACATCATAATCGCCGTAAATCATTATTTTTTCACCCGATTGTAATGCGGAAATGATGCGCGCCACGGCAGTCTCCATATTGTCGAGTAAAAACGGATCGAATAAATCATCAAGCGCATCATTAAAAAAATGATAAATTTCTTCATCCGTACGTATATTTCTGTTATATAATACAGTTGCGACTAAAGGGTGCAAGTGGAACTGTTGGGATATGTGAGAAATGACATTCGGGTCGACTTTTTCGGGTACAATCCATTGATAGAGCATGACGACCATCCTTATTAAAATCCAAGGCAAACCTGTAAGCCGAATTCTGTATTCCGTATAGGACGGAACGGCAGCCATTTATCTTAATTAACCGTTGCCGGTTAACTTAAGCGACCTACCCTGAAGTGTGTCCGCACAGGCGGACGCGCAATGGGAATTACGCATCACAAATGTGAATTCCTTCTATATTTGGTTTTGCATCGAAATGGGTTTCTCCTGCCTTTGCGTAAAACGAACCGATACGGTTTTCCCGAAGGAACAAAGCGGTGAGCTCTTACCTCGCCTTTTCACCCTTATCCCGATAAATCGGGACGGTATATTTTCTGTGATACTCTCCATCTGCCAAACGGCAGTTTTTGCTTTCGCAAAAATTTCATCCCGTTGATGTTCGGACTTTCCTCACTCTATAGAGCGCGACTGCCCGGTTTACCCTGGATTATTTATTTATCTTTTAATTTTTTATCGTAGAATTAAAATACGCAGATGCATTCGCTTGAATAAGCTATAAATCCTGAGATTCGTTGTAAACAAGAATACGGCCGCAAAATTCACATGTATATATTTTTTTCATACGCTTAATTTCGACAATCTTTTGCGGTGGAATATATGAATAGCAGCCTCCGCAAACACCGTTTTTGATAGCTGCAACACCCATACCGTCTCTCGCTTTGCGTACTTTTTCATACATGGCAATTATTTGCGGACTAAAACCTTCAACAATGATTTTTCGCTCCTGCATCAGCATATTCTCCTCTTCCGCTGTTGAGCGCATTTTGGATTCCAGCTCAATATTATTCTCTTCGAATTCGCTTTCGAGTTTTCCTATTTCATCTTGCAGCGTTTCAATTTCATTTTCCAATCTCTCTATTTTTTCATGACTTTCCAATACATCGTTTTCAAATTGCACAAGCTGCTCCTTAACCGTTTCCGTTTCTACGGTTATAGCGTCATACTCCTTATTGGTTTTAACCTGATAAAGCTGATCTTCGTATTTTTTTAGTTTATCCTTAGCTTCCTGTATATTTATTTCCAGATCTTTTAAATGCACTTTAGTTCCCTTAAGGTTATCTTCAATCTCCTCCAGATTTCTTTTTTTCTCATCTAATTT
>CAYRJN010000062.1:0-18536 GCA_964424545.1 uncultured Calditrichaceae bacterium | reverse complement strand
ATCTTTCAAAGAAGTAAACAAAAAATATTAATTAATTTGCAAAGCTATGTTCTTTGCGTCCTGATAAAATCCATATCACAACGGCGGCAATCAACAAAAATTTTTAACTTATGGCTGTTTTTGTTTGTTTTTAAGGTGTCTAAACTGGCATTTGCCGAGGAGATTACCGAAAAAAAGAGTAAGAAGATAAAGAGAATTCTTTTCATGATGACGCTGTCCTTGTAAAAAAGAATGAAATATTGATAATAAAAAAATAAAAAATACTCATAAGGCCTGCATAAATTGCAATTGAAGCAAGCCGAATATAGCTAAAATATGCCCTGTTTCCAAAATTTTAAATAGGGTTTTGAATCGCAGTGTAATTGCGAGATAAGCCTTGGATATAAAATATCGTTTTGTCTGTTTTAGAAGCGGATCTTTAACCGGACAAGCGACATTTTGCATATCTATCGGGTAATCATATCCCGAGAATTTCGGAAACACGCGATTTATCAACAGGACGCTGCCTACGGAATACGTGTTATTTCACTTAAAAGTTACAAAATTTCAACTAAAACAACTCAAGCAAGGCGTTTATTTATTATTGCGATAGAAATCATCCATTTTTTCTCTGATTTTTTGAACTATATCTTCTCCTCGCAGATTTTTTGCGATAATAATGCCGTCCGGAGCAATTAAATAGGTGGTCGGAAAAGCAAATATTCCGTAACTTTTTAAAATTTTGTCATTTGCAAGGGCATTAGGATAGGGTATTTCCTTCTCTTTCATATAATTCTTTAATTTCTCGGGATCATCTTTTGCCAATCCGATAACGAGCAAATCATCCCTTGAAAAAGTATTATAAACATTGATGAGGTTGGGGATTTCTTGGCGGCATGGCGCACACCAGGTTCCCCAAAAATCCAGCAGCACAAATTTCCCGCGAAAATTTGCAAGCGTCAGGCTGTCTCCCGTTACGGTTCGGACGGAAAAATCGGGCGCCGTACGGCCGCTGTCCACGCGTAAACTGCGAAGAATTTTATCCGCATATCCGTTTTTAACATTTTTATCATTGGGATATTTTCTTTTCAGTTTATCAAGAATAAATATGGCCTTATTATGCGCTTCCGGCGATTTTTGTCTGGAGTAGATCATTCCGGTTGCAAATAAAATATTAGCCGCGCATTTTTTATTTTTGGTTAAATCGGCAAAATCAATCAATTGCACGGAAAAATAATCTTTTGGCAAACCCATCAGTCTTTGCAGTGCAGATGAATTTTCCAGTAATTGATGCAGCCAAATATAATTCATGGCAAATTGTCCGTTAAGCAAAAAAGACGAAGGATCAAGTTGTTTGAATAATTCGATATTTTCATTGATATAGGCTTTAAACGTATCGCTTTCGTAGAATTTATTCAGTCGACTGGTGTCGCTTTTGCTTTTTCCGAATAGCAGTTGTAATTCTCTGCTTATCGGATTGAGATATTCAAGAGGATAGATTCTACGTTCAAGAATATATTGATCCAAAGGCGGGCCGTATTTTTTATCCAATCGTTCATACCGTTTAACAACAGACTGATAAAGGGAATCGATTTTTTGAAAAGACATGGAGCTTATGTTATGTAACGCCCTGTTTGTTTCCGTTGAGAGAGAATCCAGCGCCAGCGCCAGTGTCCGCAGATCGTACTTTTTTTCTATGCCTTCGCACGTGCATGCGGCGGTTTTTTTTGGTTTTTGATATAAGGATGGATCAAATACAATTTCTCCGGTGCCGTAAATACTGTTTATCGTGGCAAAAGGTTTATTTACATAAAATTCCTTATCCGCAAGATCCCATACGGCTGACCCGTTAACTTTAAACTGATATTTTTCACCTTTCTTTAATAAATTGCGATTGTCGACAATCCATTTGCCGTTCTTTAATGTCATCGGTTTTTCAATACGCCAATTCAGACCGCGTCCCTTGCCTCCGCACAGAGTAACGCTGTCGATTTTTACGGGTACGCTCAAACGAGGCAGCTCAATCTTAATTTCGATCTGCGTGCTCGTATCGGGAATAAGAATATTTTTCCGAAAAGGTTCGAATGCGAAGGAATAAACGGCTAACGTATAAAGACCGGGTTCAACATTAAAAGAGAAGACGTTATCCGTTATTTCCTTAAGCTGTCGGTACTTGCCCAAAAATTGTTTTGCGCTCAGGGGATATAAACCGATATAAACCATGTCGGACGGCGCGCCGTTTTCATAATTAATTTTTCCGCTTATCCGCGATTCTTTTAATGGCTCTTCTGAACAGGAAATAATTACAATAATCGATATGAAAACCCAAAAAAAATATTTCATGATTTGTCTCCAGAATGGTTGTGTAAATCATTTAATAAATAAAAATACAATTTTAAAAAATACTATTTTGAATAAGTCAACTAATTAGAAACATCGCATCTGAAATGATCACTTTGTGTATATGTTTGGGAATTTTAAGCGCAGAATCCTCGTCTAAAGGATTTTACAATATTAAGGTTCTTTTGCCTATCTTAAAAATAATATTTATTGAGAAAATAATTACAAAGAAGATAAAAAACAACAAAATAAAACAAAAGGCGCACAAATAAATGGCGCCTATTGTTCTTTAACACAATCGCAAATTTAATTATTTATTGCAGTCGGAATGCATAGGGGATTGCCATACGAACTTTAACTTTTTTCCCGTCTTTTACAGCCGGCTCAAATAGGCATTTTTTGGCAGCCTCTATTGCAGGTGGAATTAATTCTTGCGGAGGCGTATAAGATTGTCCGGATATTACATTACCGTTTTTATCAATCCTTGGACGAGGTTTAAAAACTTCGGCGTTAATAACATGACCGTTTTCATCAATAGTTACACTTAAGACTACTTGTCCTTGAATTCCATTTTCCCTTGCCTCTTGCGGGTATTCAGGAATCGCCTTGTTCAACATCCGCGGTTTTTTATCAACGGCATAAAAAGCGTAAATACCATCTTCAAATGCCGGTTCTATAAGCGGTCTGGTTTCAGGTTCTTCACTCTTCGTCGGCGTATCCGATTGAGTGCACTGCAGAGAAACAAATAGCAGCGTCAACATTGCAACTGCGATGGTCAGTTTACTTTTCATTGATATTCTTTGCAAAACATCACCATCCTTTCGTTTTAATTGATAATTCATTCTGTTTTTTATCATTTTATGGGCCCGTGAAAATGATAGTTGATATTTGTAAAATTCCGAGCTGCGTCCGTCCTGCATTATGCTTAACAAATGTTTACTATATTCATGCGCCGGAATGCGATTATTGATTATGGAATGGTCATCACATATTACTTCGCTTAGATAGTTCAGCCGGTTGATCAAAATCCACACAAGCGGGTTAAAAAAGTGGAATAATAGAGCCGCGAATTTCAGCAAATTAACCCATTGATCCCCTTCTTTTATGTGCGCCGTTTCGTGGACAATAACACTGCGCCGGATTTTTTCATCCCATTTATCCCAGCTTTGCGGAACTATAATGAAATACCGGAGCAATCCGATGACATAAGGACTATGAATCTCTTTGGAACGCAGAACGATTATTTTTTTAGAATTTTCCGAAATTACGACTGAAGGACTATCTATTTTTACGGCTCTTGAAATGGTTCCCGCCGTATGGAAAATATTTACCAGCGTATAGATCAATAGCATCAGCATAATGACGAACCACAGCGACATTATTATAGAATATATACTTAATAGCGGGACGCCCGAGACGTTCATAGGTTTTATGGGAAAAAACTCTATATTTGTCCATTTAATAATCGGTATGGCTGAATACATAGGTGGAACGATCTCTTTAACGGCAGGTAAGGGCGGGATAAAAAGTTTAATCAAGCCGGCCAAAGCGATCATTTTTAACAGTTTCGGCGATTGATTTCTTAAAAAATAGAGCGCCGCCAAGACAACACTTATAAAAACGGCATTCTGAATCGTAAAAAGCAACATAAAATCGAACCATTGCGGACTGATGGAATTAATCCATTCGATCATTTTTTACCCCTTTCCCTTTCATATTCATCAATCATTTTTTTTAAATCGGCAATCTCTTCATCGCTTAATGAATCGGAAGCAATGATATAATTTGCCAATGCCTGAAACGACCCGTTAAAAACTTTACGAACAAAATTACCGGTCTCTTTGGAAACGATTTCGTCTTTTTTCTTTTGGGGCTGATAAAAGTTTACCAAGCCGATCTTCTCTTTTTTAAGAAAACCTTTATTCTCCAAATTGTTCATTACCGTCTGAACGGTTGTATAGGCTTTTTCGCCGTTGGGATAGGCTGTTTCCAAAACCTGCCGTACCGAAGGTTCTCCGTCGATATTCCAGATAACTTCCATGATTTCCCATTCTAATGCCGATAAATTGTGCTTCTTTGTCATAAAGCTTCCTATGTGCTTAGTTTGACTACTATAAATATAGTAGAATATACTATATGGCTTTAAATGTGTCAAGGGAAAAAATAAAAAAAATTGGATAATCACGATTATTCGGCTGGTAATATTGTTTTTTTACGCGTTTCGATACGATCAATGCCTAATCGGCATGTGCCTGAAGATTTGCAAAATACGCTATTGTATAGGAATTTCTATAAATAACAAATTTTAGAATTTTTTATTTATTTTTGTATTATTTTCAATTTCGTAATTTGATAAATTATACATCGTTCACATAGTCAATATTTTAGACTCTCCGATTAATCAAAGAATGACAGCGCTGGTCTTTTCTTTTATCATTCCGGCAATCACACCAACTTGGCATGATCGCATTTCTTAAGCGGGAATCTAAACCTTACCATTTGCTGTATTTAGATTGTCCCGTTAAAGCGGACAATGGCGTCTCCATGATGTTCTCTATTATCATCATTAATTAAGTTGCAAAGCCATGTCCTTAGTCTTGATTAAAAAATAAGAGGCCGGCTGTTAGTCGCTGACGGAAATTTTATGCGATTCCAAAAATAGTTTTGCTTTGCTGCATAAAGGAGCGTTAAATTTAATCGTAATTTTTCCCGGTTCTATCATGGATGTATGAATTTTTTCTAATAATTTTTCGGCGTCTTTGCGAATAAAACGACTTTTTCGGTTTACGGTTATCGTTACGGCGCCGTCAGCGTTTTCCGTAACAAAAACAGATTTTGATTTTTCAAACAGTTTTTTCAGAGTCATAAGGTTATCCTCTCATCGTTAATATGTTTCTCTTGCATTGCTCCGGCGAATCGGCATGCACAACCGAGCTAAACAACGTAGAACGCGGAAATTTTCGCCTGATAGCTACTCCCCATTCGTCAAGATCGCAATGCCGGATCATTGAAATGACAGGCAGATCATTCCAATTAATCAATTTGTAATGCTATGTTCTTTATCAATTCTATTAAAAGCAGAACATTATCTTTTTATTTTGTCAAATAATCTTACGGATTGATATGCATTTTGTCAAATCATTGAACGGATAGCCGGTTATCTTTGTTTAAGAATAGAAACAAATAAAGCTTATAACCGTGTGATAATATTAAACCATATTCTTTTTTTTATGAGCGGCAAATAAAATATTTTACTATAGAGAAAAATTTAATAAATTAAACCGATTAGATCATAATTCAATTTTAATAAATTAAAGGAGTGTATTATGCGAATCGAACACGACACCATGGGAGAGGTGCAAGTCCCTTCCGATAAGTACTGGGGCGCTCAGACTCAACGCTCTAAAGATAATTTTAAGATCGGCGACGGTCGTATGCCTAAAGAGATCATACGCGCTTTCGGTTATCTTAAAAAGGCGGCCGCTATGGCCAATATGGAACTCGGCGTTTTGCCGCAAGAAAAAGCGGAATTAATTATGCAGGTTTGCGATGAAATTATTGCCGGAGATTTAGACGAACATTTTCCGCTTGTCGTATGGCAAACGGGATCGGGAACGCAGTCCAATATGAATGTTAACGAGGTCGTTTCCAATCGAGCTCATGTATTGAAAGGCGGCAAGCTCGGCGAAGGGAAACCCTTTATTCATCCTAACGACGATGTTAACAAATCGCAGTCGTCTAACGATACGTTTCCCACGGCCATGCATATTGCCGCATACGATATGATTACGCGCGTTACAATTCCCGGCGTTGAAAAATTGCGCGACGTCATTGCCGAAAAAGTAGAAGAATACAAGGATATAGTCAAAACCGGCCGCACGCATTTAATGGACGCTACGCCGCTGACACTGGGACAAGAATTTTCCGCTTATGTTTCGCAGCTTGATCACGGTTTGCGCGCATTGAAAAATACCTTAGCGCATCTTTCCGAATTGGCATTAGGCGGAACGGCGGTTGGCACCGGTTTAAACACTCCCAAAGGCTATGACGTATTGGTGGCAAAAAAAATAGCAGAATTGACCGGCAATCCCTTTGTGACGGCTGAAAATAAATTTGAATCGCTCGCCGCGCACGACGCGATTGTGGAAACATCGGGCGCTTTAAAAACGCTTGCCGTTAGTTTGATGAAAATTGCCAACGATACGCGTCTGCTCGGTTCCGGTCCGCGTTGCGGTATCGGCGAAATTAATCTGCCGGCCAACGAACCGGGTTCGTCCATTATGCCCGGAAAAGTCAATCCCACGCAAAACGAAGCCTTGACGATGGTTTGCGCTCAGGTAATCGGCAACGATATGGCTATTGCCGTCGGCGGTATGCAGGGACATTATCAATTGAATGTATTTAAACCGGTGATGATTAAGAATTTATTAGAATCGGCCAGATTGCTCGGCGACGCTTGCGTATCCTTCACAGTTAACTGCGTTGTGGGTATCGAACCGAATTATGAAAACATTAAAAAGAATCTCAACAATTCGCTAATGCTCGTTACGGCATTAAATACGCATATCGGTTATGAAAATGCGGCCAAGATTGCCAAAAAAGCGCATGCGGAAAATAAGACATTGAAAGAAGCCGCTCTGGAGCTCGCTCTGCTTACCGAAGAGCAGTTTGACGAATGGGTAGATCCGTCAAAAATGATCGGGCCAAATAAATAAGACGCTTTTTTCTGTTTTTCTAATCCCCGTTTGATTTTTAAACGGGGATTTTTATTATCCGAACAATCTTTTTCTCTGCGCCGTTTTCAGGGATGAGCAGATTGATATCCGTCAATTATTCTTTGCCTGTAAACCGTCATTTTTGTAAACTACAATTTATATAAAAACAGATTCTATGATTGGAAAAAAATGGATATTATGCAGGAGCTTTTAAAATATCTCGGATTTTCCGAGTTTGTGGTTGTTGATTTGGAAACCACGGGGCTTGAACCGGAAAAAGATGAGATAATCGAGATCGGAGCTATTCGATTTAAAGACGGTAAAGAGGTGGAGACTTTTGAAAAACTGATTAATCCCGGTCGGCCCATCTCCGATTTTATTACGCGTTTGACGGGTATCTCCGATGAAGACGTAAAAAATGCGCCGAAAATTCAAGACGTTTTTTTCGAGTTGGAACGTTTTCTCGGCGACGCGCCTATTGTGGGACATCAGGTAAATTTTGACGTTTCGTTTATCGAATATCATTATCGTAAAATGTATAAGGAGTTCTCCGATTGGGATAATAAATCGCGCCGCTTTAAATATGTTAAAAATCGGCGCTTGGATACGCTTTTTCTGGCGCGTATTTTTCTGCCTTTTTCAGACAGTCTGAAACTTGGCGCCGTGGCCGCTTATTTTAATCATCCCATTGAAAATGCGCACCGCGCCGTGGAAGACGCCCGCGCCACCGGCTTGATTTTTATGGATTTATTGGAAAAAGCGCTGAATACCAATAATCGCATTTTATCGGATATAATCAATTTACTTTATGCTAATTCACCGCGTGCAAAAACCTTGTTTGTACCGATTTTAAAATTCAAAGAGCAAAAAAATATTGCTATGTCCGATACGGCTTTACTTGACGAGGCAGTGGAGACGCAAAGCTATTTTAATATTATCGGAGAATCGGAATCTTTTCAGTCCACTACAGAGGAAGCGGAAATATCATACCTTGACGATAAGGAGATCGATACATTTTTTACGGAAGGCGGTAAGCTCTCAAAGGTTCTCGATAACTATGAAAAGCGGTCGCAGCAGGCGGAGATGGCTCATGCCGTTGCCGAGGCCTTTAATGATTCGCACTATCTAATCGCCGAAGCTGGCACGGGCACGGGTAAATCGATGGCCTACCTGATTCCCGCTATTCAATGGGCGGTTAAAAACCGCGAGGCAGGCGAAAGAGTAATTGTATCCACGAATACTAAAAATTTGCAAGAGCAATTGTTTTTTAAAGATTTACCCATGCTCTACTCGGCTGCGGGAGGAGGATTTAAAGCGGTATTGCTTAAGGGACGAGCCAATTATTTATGTTTAGATAAATGGCAGTCGGTTATGACCGATCGTAATCAACGGCTCTCGCATGACGAACGTTCGCGCATATTGCCTTTGATGGTTTGGGTGGCAAAAACAAAAACGGGCGATATTTCTGAGAATCCGGGGTTTCAAGTGGCCAATAATATGGGCTTATGGCAGAAGCTGATTGCCGAACCGAGTTACTGTCCGGGTAAAGCCTGTAAATTTTATAAAGATTGTTTTTTAATGAAGGCGCGTAATGAATCCCGCCGCGCGGATGTGGTGGTGGTGAATCATGCTTTGCTTTTTTCCGATCTTGCCGCCGACAATTCCATTTTGGGGTCATATCGCAACCTGATAATCGACGAAGCGCATAATGTCGAAAAGACAGCGGCGGAGCATCTCGGTAGCCGCGTCAATTTTTGGTCATTTCGCAACCTTTATCATAAATTGTGGGAAGAGGATCAGCGTAATAACGGCGTTCTGGCTCAATTGGATTTCAGGCTGAATAAAAAAGGCGTAAATCATGATGTACAAAACGGTTTGTTTCGCATGAGCGAGAAATTAAAACGCAACAGCGTCTATTTAAAACAGTCCGTTAATCAATTTTATAATGAACTTAGCCGTGCGTTGCGAGAGAAATACGATAAAGAGGTCGCGCAGGGCGACGCGCGTATCCGCTATTATAAAAATTTTAAATTTTTTAAAGATTTGGCTTTTGTTATCGAAGATATAGAAAGCCTGTTAGGCAAAATTCGCGGCGATCTGAAAAGAGGACTGGATATATTCGACGGTATTTCCGATAAAAACGTTTTTGAATTTCAGGATCAGATTTATCGTGAATTAATTTCCATTGAAGCCGATTTTGCGCGATTGCAAGAAGATTTTAAGTTTTGTCTTAAAGCAGATGAAGAAAAATATGTCTATTGGTTTGAGCTGCCGCGCAATGAACGCAGCAACGATGTGCTTTTACGCGCCGTTCCGCTGAATATTGCCGAACTTTTGCAAAATAGACTGTATACGCAGGTAGAAACGGCTGTGTTTACTTCGGCTACGCTAACAACAAACGCTTCATTTGATTACTTTGAGGATCGTATCGGTTTGAATCTTGTGGAAGACAAACAGCTTGAGCATAATAGTTTCGGTTCTCCTTTTGATTTTGAAAATCAGCTTTTATTTGGCGTTACCGATTTTATCTCCGATCCGCGCAGCTCCGAATTTCCTGAGGAGCTTGGGGATTTGATACAGCAAATACATAATCATCATAAAAAAGGCATGTTGGTTCTTTTTACCAATTACGGTTTGCTGAATACGCTTTTTGAAAAACTAAAACCCCATTTTGACGAACAGCGTATTTTGCTGCTCGCGCAGGGTAAAAGTGGCAGCCGCAACAATATTATTACGCGTTTTAAAGAAAATACCGATTCCATTTTGTTCGGTACCGACAGTTTTTGGGAAGGCATTGACGTGCCCGGCGACGCATTGCAATTGCTGCTGATACCCAAATTACCCTTCGATGTGCCGAGTGAACCGTTGGTGGCGGCGAGAATGGATGAAATTAAAAAACGGGGAGGAAACGCTTTCTTTGAATATTCCGTTCCTGAAGCGATTATGAAATTCCGACAGGGTTTTGGACGGCTTATCCGCGGCAAAGGAGATTTCGGTATGGTAATCGCTACGGATAATCGATTGAGTAAAATGGCCTACGGCAAACAATTTTTAAACAGTCTGCCGGTTAAAGCGGAAATATTCAAAAGCAAAGAGATTATGTTTGACGTGATGGGAAAATGGTTCCAAAAAAAATCGGAGTAAAATATCATCTCCGTTGCGAAAATTTTTTTGCGGTTTTAGTTACTGCGCTTTCGACTAAAAAACGTATGTGGCCGATAAGAAACCTTAAGCTTTTTCTTTAAGATGTTTGTAATTATTATTGATATTTCGTATTATACGAGACGTGTCGATTATAGTCTAACAGGAGAATAAAGAATGAACGAACATACCGTTGATTTAAAGGCGTTTATCCAACTAATCGTTGATCAAAAAGACATTGAAACGAATCTGATATTAGATGAGGGGTGTACATTTGATACGGACGATCCCAAGCCTCTAATAAAAGTTATCAATTATGTGATCAATTATTTAAGTCAGTTAAGCGGTTCTCCCCTGGCCATATCGCTTGATTTAATGCCTGATAATTATCGCTTGAGTTTTATGGCCTATACCGACAAAGAGGAACTGGAAGCCTTTAGCGATCAGGCGGGGGAAGCTTTGAAGGATTACAATGCCGATATTGAGATTAAACATGAAAAAGGAAAATATGTGCAGATTATTATGACTTTTAAACGTTAATTTTTAATACGTCGTAATTTTTAAATTTTTTTATTATTTTTCTAAAATATCGCTAAATTAGACTTGACAGATTATAGTATTCTTTCTATATTTGGCGTCTCAAAAATAAACATTGATCCAGCGTAGCTCAATCGGCAGAGCGGGTGGCTGTTAACCACTAGGTTGTAGGTTCGAGTCCTACCGCTGGAGCATTAAAGCCTCAAGGGAGAATATACTTGAGGCTTTTTCGAATGATGTTCCTCATATTTTATTTTAATTTAAATCACGAAGTCTGCGAAAATCACAAAGAACTTAATATAGCAATCGTAAAAATTTGCCTGCTTTTACAGGTTAAAAGCCTTCTAACGAAATACAAAAAGACTACACCGCTCACATTAAAATCGTGATAGGAATCAATTAACGTAAAGCAAAGGATTCTGACGCTATTTTTTTGTTTTTGAAAAATGTAATCTTTGGTGTGTCAGGTAAATGGATTGAAAAATTAAGAAAAATGTCCTAATTGTATTATTTCCAGAGAGAATAAAATTATATATTATGTAAAGAGGGTGTCCGAATTATGGCCGTCATTAATATTTTTTTAAATTGCAAAAAATAAATCTTTTTTTATTTTTGTTTTTTAATTTTAATGAATATATTTATTAAAATACTAAATAAGTAGGCATGTTATGAAAACAAAAGAAGATGCAAAAAACATCTATGACAATATGTTTAAACAGTTATTGGAATTACAGATTAATAATGGCGCGATAAATCGTATTAATTTAAGAAGAGCAAAAAAATTAGAAGATTTTAAAAACAAAGATAATCAACTCTTTGAGATGGTTGCAATAAATTTATTCTCAGCCGGAATGAAAAGTCGAATTGTTGATAACAAATGGCCGGCGATAAAGAGAGCATTTTATGACTTTGATGTAGAAATTGTTTCAAAATTCGGTGATAAAGAAATTGATGAATTATTAAATAACGCTTCCATAATAAGGCACCCACAAAAAATAAATTCCACAATTTATAATGCAAAAATAATACGAAAATTACAACATGTTTATGGTTCCTTTTATAATTATTTAAACTCTTCAAAAGATCTTGTTTCGTTGTCTAAAGATATAATAAAAAGATTTAAATATATTGGCAAGGAAGTTGTATGGGATTTTTTAGGCACTATTGGTTTTGAAGCGATAAAACCTGACGTACATGTTAGAAGGATTTTACATAGAATTGGATTTATTAGTTCCCATGTGGAATCCGATTCGGTCTACAGAGAAGTGTTTGATGCAGCTAATTTATTGTCGGAAGTGAGCGGTGAACGGCTACGCGTTATCGACGCTCTTATCTGGTATTACGGAGCTGATAGACCGGATGAAATCAAAAAGGTTATTTGCGCTAAAAAACCTTTATGTCATGAATGTTATATTTCAGAATATTGTGATTATTATAATAATAGATGAAATCATTACAACAATACTGTTTTTAGATGTTATGCAGAACAGGATAATAATAGGATATAGTTTCGCTAATTGATTGTCAAATAGGCCATATCTGTATCTGTCGTTTTTTGAAATTACGATACCATAAATAAAGAGAATATTCCCGATGAGTAGAATATTGTTTTTTCTATTTTTGTCGTCAATTTTTTTGGACTGCGGCGATGATATTGACAATGTCGATCATGAAGGAGGAAGAGGTGGCGGCGGGACTTATCTTTGGGTTAAAAATTTATAATAACGTAAGCGGAAAACAACGGAGGCAGCATGAAAAGGCCATTAATTTTACTGACAAGCATAATGATATTTATGGCCTCTTGTAAGCGGGATGATGGTACAAATTCTCTGCCGGAAAACATAAATTATAGACAAGAGATGAGAACTTTTGTCCGGAATATCAGTAAATATGCCAAATCCGTTAAGCCGGAATTTGCCATAATCCCTCAAAACGGAGCCGCTCTTGTGAGCGCCAGCGGCGATAACGATGGCAATCCTGCTATGGATTACATCAATGCTATAGACGGTATCGGTCAGGAAGATTTGTTTTATGGTTATGACGACGATGATCAGGCTACGTCTATAACGGATAATAAATGGTTGAGAGGCTTTTTGGATATGGCAAAGAATGCGGGAACGGTAAAGATTATAGTAACCGATTATTGTTCAACTCTTTCCAAAGTGGATGATTCTTATGCCAAAAACAATGACTACGGCTATATTTCCTTTGCAGCCGATCGCAGAGAGCTGGATAATATTCCGAATTATCCTGCGCCGATTTATCATGAAAATTCAAATAAAATCAAGACTCTTTCGGAGGCACGCAATTTTTTATATTTGATAGCTCCGGATAATGAATTTTCCACTCAACAGGAATTTATTGATGCCGTAGGAAAAACGAATTACGATTTTATAATTATGGATTTTTTTTATAACGGGACAGCGTTCAGCGCTTCGCAAATAGAATCCTTAAAACAAAAGGCTAACGGCGGAAAGCGTCTGTTGATTTGTTATATGAGCATCGGCGAAGCGGAAAATTATCGTTATTACTGGAAATCCGATTGGCGAACGGGCAATCCTTCTTTCATAGAAAAAGAGGATCCGAATTGGCCGGGGAATTATTATGTCCGTTATTGGGATGCGAATTGGCAGAAAATTATTTTCGGAAACGATGACTCTTATCTGAAAAAAATAATCGACGCCGGTTTTGACGGAGTTTATCTCGATATTATCGATGCTTATGAACAATTTGAACGCTAAATCGACAGCTTTACTTGTTTTTTTGTTAAAAATAAAGCAAATTAAAAACCTTGTCGCTATTATTTAAAATAAGAGAAAAACAGGTAACGAAAATCGTCGAAAAGAATATGATAAAATCGTTATACATCAAAAATTTCACTATTATAGATGAACTTGAGATCGAGTTTAAACGAGGACTGAATATCATAACGGGCGAAACCGGTTCGGGTAAGTCCGTATTGGTCAACGCCGTCGGTCAAATATGCGGCGACCGTAGTAGTCCCGATATGGTGCGTAAAAATGCCAACAAAGCAATAATTGAGGCGCGCTTGTCGCTTAATCCATCGGAAGAGTTAAAACATACCCTAATGAAAAATGATATTGAGTGCGAAGATTTCGATAATATTATTATCAGAAAAGAGATTTATGTTTCTGGTAATACGCGTCTTTTCTTCGACGACTCTCCGCTGAATATGGCGCGTTTAAATAAAATCAGCAGTCTGCTTATCGATATTCACGGCCAGCATCAACACCAGCGCCTGCTGCATTCGGAATATCATATCGACTATCTCGATTCTTTTGCCCGACTGAAGGCGATGCATGAAGAATTCAGGTCGCTGCTGTGGGACTATCGGCAGATGGAAAAAGAATTGGGCAATTTGAAAAAGCGGCAAAAAAACGCCACAGAAAAAAAGGAGCTGTTTCAATATCAATACGACGAACTATTAAATGCTGCGCTCGATGCCGAAGAGTATGAAACAATTCTAAGCGACTATAACCGCGGTTTAAATATGGAAACTATCCATGAATACTGCCGTCTTTTAATCTCCGCTTTGTATGACGGAGAACATAACGCCGGCGATAATCTGGTCAGCGGTGAACGCGCTCTTGAAAAGCTGGCTGCTTTCGATAAGGAATTTGAAGAACTTAGGAACAGTCTGCAAAATGCCAGGGAAACGGTGGAAGAGATCGGGCGTTTTGCGGAATCCTATTTAAGCGACCTGAGCTTTGATCCTGAAAAAATGGAAATGATGCGTCAGCGTATCGCTCAAATCGATTTTCTGCTCAAAAAATATAATAAAAAAGATATTGCGCAATTGATAGAGCATAAGGATTATCTGAAAAATGCTTTGCAATCGATAGAAGCGTACGATAATGATATCGGCAAAATGGAAAAACAGCGTGATACGCTGATTGAAAAAATAAATGTTTTGGGCGGCAGACTCTCTGCCCGCCGCAAAGAGCAGGCCTTGCAATTTCAGGAAAAAATAACCCGCCAGCTTAGAGAAATCGGTATGGCCAACGCCGTATTTTCCATTGACTTTTCATTTGTGGAAAAGCGGGAAAGCCCTTTTACGATTGAGGGGCGCCGTATTGCCGCTTTTGACAACGGTTTTGATCAAGCGCAATTTCAAATCATTACCAATGCCGGCGAGTCGTTTAAACCCATCAATAAAATCGCTTCAGGCGGCGAAATTTCACGCGTCATGCTGGCCATAAAAACCGTTCTCGCGGAAACGGATGATTTGCCTATTTTAATTTTTGACGAAATCGACAACGGTATTTCGGGTAAAGTAGCTCAAATTGCCGGGCGTAAATTATTGCAGCTTGCCGCATTTCATCAGTTGTTATGTGTTACGCATTTGCCGCAGATTGCCGCCTTTGCCGACGAACATATTTGCGTTACAAAAACGGAAGAGGAGAACAATGTGCAGGTGCAGGCCAAATCGTTAGATAAGCAGGGGAGGGTTGAAGAAGTGGCTCATCTTCTTGCAGGGGAGGATGTTTCCGTCCATGCGCTGGATAATGCCCGACACTTAATTAATGAAGCGCGGGAAATTGGCGACCGTTAGCCCGCGGCTGATCAGTCCTTAGTAAAGAAATATGCTAACGACTTGATTTTATAGATGTTTATTGTTATTTTGCATTAAATAACAGCGGCATAACATCTCGGAGGGTAGGAATGAAACATTCAACATCATTTTCGGATATGTGGAATAATGAAAAACACGTAAGATTTTTTTTATGGGGTAAAAAAAAGAAACAAACTTCACTCCGGCCGGGAGCGTTGTCTCCGGAAGAAGTAAAACGTATCGTTAATGAAATCGGCAAAAATAAAAAGGTCAATGTTCAGCGGATTCAGTATGACGGAACCTTAGATGAGCCTATTGCTGTAAAAATAGTCGATATTCGTAACGATTATTTCACGGGAAAAGTGGTTAATGTCGAACGCAGTATCCGCCAGGATCTGGATGAAAAGACCGTTTATGTAAAAGGCGGCGGCGGCACAATCGATTTCTATTATGAGGACGGCGATATAGCCAGCATCGAAGAGGACCTTGATGAGCAGATCATTGCCCAGAAAAACGTCGAAGAGATTATGGAAATTCTTGAAGCGCTGGATTTGAATGAAGAGATACTGATCAGTTATTATGATCACGGCAAAGGCGGTATGATTAACGGCGTCGGTCGTCTATTGGAGAAAGATACGGGTAACCGCACATTTAAAGTTGAATTGGGTCTGGTAAATGATATTGAGCTGGATGAGCCGATCACGGTCAATTTGAATTTACAAAAAGATACTGTTCTGGATTTGGAAGTTGTGATATAGTCTATGGTTAAAGGCGAATGATAGAGACGTATTAGCCGGTGTGCGTAAGAGACGAACACAATTCAATTTCCCCCTTTTCCTTCTGTTTACTGTGAAGTTAGGGGGATTTTTTTTGCTCTTTTGAATCCTGTTATCTATTCCGAAATGTCTGGCGAATAGAGTGAGGCAGTGCAAAATGCGCTATCCGAATTTTGATGCTAACTATCGGCTTATGAAATAGTAAAAGCCATTATTTTTATAGTAAAAGTATCGTTTATCTGTAATAAAAGGCAAACCGTTTTCGCTTATTATTGAAAATAAACGCTTTTAATATGTCCCTTTCCTTTTTTTTTACCGTCTAACCGTTTTTATGAAATATTTTTCGTATATTATACATTATATGATAAAATAATTTTAATTTTATGAGGAGTGATAGATGATAAATCAAGATCAGGTTATTGAGGAGCTGAAAAAGATTAAATATCCCGGTTTCTCCCGTGATATCGTATCTTTCGGTATTATTCAAAGCATTGACGTTCGCGAAGATAAAATATCCGTTTTGTTAATGGTTAAGAGTCAGGATACTTCCGTGGGCGATAAAATTAAAGAGGAAGTTAAACGGCAATTACAAAGCGCTTTTTCCGCTTATCAAATCGATGTGGGCTTACAGAGCCAAAAACCGTCCGAATTTAAAACCACAACGGAGGCCAAACCTGCGTTTCTTTCAAATATTAAATATAAAATTGCCGTGGCCAGCGGCAAAGGCGGTGTGGGCAAATCGACGGTTGCCGTTAACCTTGCCGTGGCTCTGGCCAAAACGGGTTTAAAGGTCGGTCTATTGGATGTGGATATTTACGGTCCGAGTATTCCCTTAATGTTGGGCGTGGAAGAAAAACCGTATTATGACGGCAGTAAAATACACACTATCCAAAAATACGGCGTCGATTTGATGTCGCTTGGTTTTTTAATCGATAAAGACGATCCGGTAATCTGGCGCGGTTCGCTGGTTCATCGGGCCATTCAGCAGTTAATGGGCGATGTAAAATGGCCCGATTTGGATGTGGTATTGTTCGATATGCCGCCGGGTACGGGTGATGCGCAGTTAACGTTAACGCAGTCCGTTGCCTTGGACGGCGTGGTTATCGTTTCTACGCCGCAGGATGTGGCGTTGATGGATGCCGTGAAAGGCGTGCAGATGTTCCGTAAAGTAAATGTCCCCATTATGGGAATTGTGGAAAATATGAGTTATTTCCTTTGTCCCCATTGCGGAGAACGCACAGAAATTTTCTCCTACGGCGGAGCAAAGAAAGAGTGTGAACGGCTGGGAACGGAGCTTCTCGGAGAGATTCCCATCGATGCGGAAATCCGTATCGGCGGCGATGAAGGTAAACCCATTGTAGTTCGTAATGAAGAGAGTCCTCAGGCCAAAGCCTTTATGGATATTGCCGAAAGAGTTAAATCTCTTTTAAAATAAGGCGCGGTTTATTACGTTATTATTTTCTACTTTGTATGCGGGGACGGCTATTGCGTCGTTCCCGTTTTGATTTAAAAAGGGAAAACGGTTTTATTGTGGAAAAATCCCTTACAACGCTCCGCTTGAGCGAAAAAAGCCCGTCTTAATTTCCCTTCCTTATGTTCTTTATTATTACAATGTTCATTTTTAGTACTTTACCTGAATTACGTATAGCCTTTGTTAGGGGCTGGCTTTCTTTCATTTCCATATTATTTTTCTTTCAAATTTTCTCCAAGTTTCATTTTCTCGGTGCGATGGCAAAGGCATACTCTTTTACAATTTTTGGTTTGAGTGTTAGCTCGTGTGAATTGCAACTGTGTATGGCTTTTTCGTAGGCATCATTCATTCATTTTTTTATATACTTTTTTCATCATTAATTCTTTTACCAAATCACCAAATGCTTTGTCTTCAAGTATTTTTTCAAATATCTCTTGATTTTGATCCATTCTATCAATCAATTTTTCTATGAACAAATCGTTAAAAGCGTATTTAAAAGTATCTATCTTATTTACTTTTGCTTGTGTTTGAAGGGTTTCATCTTCCATTAATTCGGCTTCTATTTGATCAAAAAACAATTTGTCCGCTTCTTCAAATTCGGTTCCGAAACGGTCATTTAAAACATTGATAATCTCGGAAAGCAAAGCTTCTTCGTCTTTTGCTCTTTTTAATCCCGCTTCCGTTGTTCCGCTTAATTCCCCTGTTTCCCCTGTCAATAAATCAATTGAGCCTTCTTTGATTTTTTGCAGACGATAATATTCCAAAGCGACTTCATCGTCTAAATGCAGACTTTCGGAAAGTTCCCTCTTTGGCAATCGGGTTTGCAAAAGTTTAGCATAAGCATAAAACTTCTCGAAATCGGGGTCAAGAAATGGCATTATTTGCGCCAAGAAAGCATAAAGATTAGTCCAGGTGCGTAATCCCTTTTTAAATTCGTCCTGTTTTTCTTCTTCCTCTATGGTTTTAAATCTTTCAACTGCGGGGTCGGTGAACGAATAAAGATA
>CAYRJN010000061.1:8820-18649 GCA_964424545.1 uncultured Calditrichaceae bacterium | reverse complement strand
AGCGCATTAATAATTTGCTTAATTATTTACCTGCAATAGGGCAGACCTTTATAACGACTACTTTGCGGAATAAATTTGAACAAAGCGGATTAAAAAATCCGGCATATATCAAAGTAGAAGGGGGCGCGTTGGTTCAATGAAAAACGATTTTAAGCCGTTAGGTTCGCTTTTGCAGAATATCGTGCAAAAGCACAATTTGGAAAGTGATTATAATCTGTTTAAGCTGGAACGTAACTGGGGGAATATTGTTGAACCGCAAATTGCCAAAGTGGTCAAACCATACAAATTAGAGGGTAAGATTTTGACCATAAAGGTGGAATCTAATATTTGGCGGGAAGAGATAAAAGAATATTCTCAGGAGATTTTAAATAAAATAAACAATAATATGCAAGATATGGAAATAAAGGTTTTAAAAATCATCTAACGGAAGGTTGAGATGCCAAATAAAGAATATACGGCTCAAAATATACAAGTTCTTAAAGGGCTGGAAGCGGTACGAAAAAGGCCGGCGATGTATATCGGGGATGTCGGCGTTAAGGGACTGCATCATCTCGTATACGAGATTGTGGATAACAGTATTGACGAAGCGATGGCCGGATACGCCAGCGAAATATTTGTGGAAATAGAAAACGACGACACGATAACGGTGCGCGATAACGGACGCGGTATCCCGGTAGATATGCATCCTGGCGAGGGAAAACCTGCGGTGGAAGTGATTATGACCGTGTTGCATGCCGGGGGAAAGTTCGATAAAAGCAGCTACAAAGTTTCGGGCGGACTTCATGGCGTGGGCGCTTCGGTAGTAAATGCTCTTTCTAAAAATTGTATGGTGGAAATTTGCCGCAATAAAAAAATATACCGCCAAAAATATGAAAAAGGTGTGCCGGTCAGTAAGTTGGAAGTAGTGGGAGAAACGGATCATTCCGGTACAAAGATAACCTTTACGGCGGACGAATCTATTTTTAAAGAAACGGTTTATCAATTTGACATTCTCGCTACTCGTTTGCGCGAATTAGCCTTTTTGAACAGAAATTTGCTTATTTCGCTGAAGGACAAACGTTCCGGTAAAGAAGATACATTCCGTTATGAAGGCGGGTTAATTGAATTCGTTAAGTTTCTTGACGAATCGCGCGCACCGGTGCATGAATATCCCGTTTTTATTGAAGGCGAACGCGAAAATACGCCCATTGAGATTGCCATGCAGTACAATTCGTCCTATACGGAGAATATTTTAACGTATTGCAACAACGTAAATACCATTGAAGGCGGCTTTCATCTTTCCGGATTTAAATCGGCTTTAACGCGTACACTGAATTCTTATGCTCAAAAATATAATCTGATTAAAACCAAAAACGGCGAGAAATTTAGCCTGTCGGGCGAAGATGTGCGCGAAGGCTTGACGGCGGTAATCTCGGTAAAAGTGAGCGAGCCGCAGTTTGAAGGACAGACTAAGACCAAACTGGGCAATTCCGAAGTGCGAGGCGCCGTGGAATCGCTGGTTAATGAAAAATTATACGAGTTTTTAGAAGAAAATCCGGATATCGCTAAAAAAATTATTGATAAATGCGTTAACGCGGCGCGCGCAAGAGAAGCGGCGCGTCATGCTCGTGATTTAACGCGGCGTAAAACGGCGCTCGAAAGCAATTCCATGCCCGGTAAGCTGGCCGACTGCTCATCCAACGACCCTAAAGAGTGCGAGATTTACCTTGTGGAGGGCGATTCGGCGGGCGGTTCCGCCAAACAAGGTCGGGAAAGAAAATATCAAGCCATTTTACCGCTTAAGGGTAAAATCCTGAATGTGGAAAAAGCGCGCTTAGATAAAATTTTATCCAATGATGAAATCAGAACCATTATTACCGCCCTTGGTACGGGAATCGGCTCGGAAGATTTTGATATTGCCAAATTGCGTTACGATAAGATAATTATTATGACGGACGCCGATGTGGACGGTTCGCATATCCGCACTCTACTGCTTACTTTTTTCTATCGTTATATGAACGAATTGGTGCAGCAGGGAAAAATTTATATCGCTCAACCGCCGCTGTATAAATTAAAAAGCGGTTCCAAAGAGTTCTATGCATTTGACGACGAAGAGAAAGACGGCATAATTAAAGATAATAATTTTGACGAAAGTAAAGTCTCTTTGCAGCGCTATAAAGGTCTCGGCGAGATGAATCCCGAGCAGCTTTGGGAAACAACGATGGATCCGGAAAAACGCACGATTTTGCAGGTAACTTTGGAAAACGCTTTTGAAGCCGATCAGGTATTTACGACCTTAATGGGTGACGAAGTTGCACCGCGTAAACGTTTTATTGAAGAAAATGCGCAATATGTAAAGAATCTGGATATATAAACCGAAAAGGATATAATCGAGGATATAATGGCTGAAAAAGAGAGAATAATTCAAAAAGATATAGAGCTGGAGATGAAAGAGTCCTATTTGGACTATTCCATGTCGGTGATAGTTTCACGAGCGCTGCCCGATGTGCGCGATGGCTTAAAACCGGTACATCGTCGTATTCTTTACGGAATGCATGAGTTGGGCATGACGCATACCAAGCCCTATAAGAAAAGCGCCCGTATCGTTGGCGAGGTTTTGGGAAAATATCACCCGCACGGCGATTCGGCCGTTTACGACAGTATGGTGCGTATGGTTCAGGATTTTTCCCTGCGTTATCCCATGGTTCAAGGGCAGGGTAATTTCGGCTCTATAGACGGCGATTCTCCGGCGGCTATGCGTTATACCGAAGTCCGTATGGAGCGCATCGCCGAAGAGATGCTTTCCGATTTGAATAAAAATACTGTTGATTATATTCGGAATTTTGACGACAGCCTCGATGAACCCGTTGTGCTTCCCGCTTCGGTGCCCAATTTATTGATTAACGGAGCGTCCGGTATTGCCGTGGGGATGGCCACCAATATTCCACCGCATAATCTCGAAGAAGTGGTGTCGGCTATTAAGGCTCAAATCGACAACCCCGATATCGACACGATCGGGTTAATGAAATATGTTCACGGCCCCGATTTTCCCACAGGCGCCATTATTCACGGCGTTGACGGCATTAAACAGGCCTACGGCACGGGACGCGGGAAAGTAACCGTGCGCGCTAAAATTGAAATTGAAGAACGGGCTAATGGTCGCGAACGTATTATCGTGAAGGAAATCCCTTATCAGGTTAATAAATTAAATCTGATCAATAAAATCGTAGAGCTTGTTAAAGATAAGCGGGTAGAGGGCATTGCCGATTTGCGCGACGAATCCGACCGCGAGGGTATGCGCATTGTGATCGATTTGAAAAAAGATTTTGATTCTCAGGTTATTTTAAATACGCTTTATAAACATACGCAATTGCAAACCACCTTCAGTATCAATATGCTGGCTTTGGTAAACGGCGCGCCGAAGGTGCTGACGCTTAAAGAGATGTTGCAGGCTTTTATCGAGCATCGCATCGAAGTAATCGTACGCCGTACACAATATGATTTGAACGAGGCTGAAAAGCGTGCCCATATTCTCGAAGGGCTGCGTATAGCTATTGATAATATCGATGAAATTATTGAGTTAATCAAAAGCTCCAAAAATCCGGATATTGCCAAAACACGGTTAATCGAACGTTTTTCGCTTTCCGAGATACAGGCCAAAGCAATTTTGGAAATGCGTCTGCAACGCTTAACGGGTTTGGAACGTGATAAAATTGAGAAAGAATACCGCGAGGTAATTGCGCTGATCGAAAAATTAAAATCCATTTTGGCCAGTAAAGATATACAGTTTAATATTATAAAAGAAGAGTTGGATGAAATTGTGCGCAAATATGCGGATACCCGTCGCACGGTTATCGATACAACGTTTGAAGATCTGACTTATGAAGATTTAATTGCCGAAGAAGATATGGTTGTAACCATTTCGCACGGCGGCTCCATAAAGGGTCTGCCGGTAAGTCAATACCGTACGCAAAACCGCGGCGGTCGGGGTTCCACCGGGGCAAAAACTAAAGATGAGGATTTTATCGAGCATGTTTTTGTCGCCGGAACGCACGATTATATTCTCTTTTTTACCGATTTCGGTAAATGTTATTGGCTAAAAGTCTATTCCATTCCGCCGGCGTCTAAAATATCCAAAGGACGGCCCATTATCAATTTGATAGACATTTCCAAAGGCGAGCGTGTACGGGCCTTTATTACGGTTGAAGATTTCGAAAAAGGCGGATATGTAGTAATGGCGACCGAACAAGGCGTAATTAAACGTACGTCTCTTAAGGCTTTCAGTCGTCCGCGCCGCAACGGAATTTTTGCGGTAAATATTCGGGAAAATGACCATTTGTTGGCCGCCGGTCTTTCCGATGGCAATAGTGAAATCCTTTTCATCACCAAAAAAGGCAAGGCTATTCATTTTGACGAAACGCAAGTGCGAGAAATGGGGCGCAACGCTGCCGGTGTGCGCGGTATCCGTATAAAAGGAGAAGATAAAGCTATTGCCATGGTGGTCGTAAAAGAAGGCCAAGAGCTGCTCACAATCAGCGAATACGGGTACGGAAAACGTACGACGGTAGAGCATTTTCGCAAACAATCGCGCGGCGGCAGCGGTATTATTGCCATGAAAACTACGCCCAAAACAGGCGATTTGGTTGGCGCATTAGAGGTAAGCGGAAGTGAAGATATGATGATAATTACCGAAAAAGGCGTTATCATTCGTCAAAATGTCGGCAATATCAGTGTTATCGGCCGTAACACGCAGGGCGTAAAACTTATACGTTTAGATGAAAATGACAGAGTAAGCGCTATTGCTCATGCGCCGGCCTATGAGGAAGAGGAAGAAGACGTAGAAGAATAAAAATTATACGGTCCATGAAGAGTCTCTTGTGGGCTGCTTTTATGCAGCGGTTGTGAGTAAATAATTACATTAAATTGCGTCAGAATTTATATTTTATTGTTTTCACATTGTTTTGTTGAAAAGGAGAGGAAAATAAATCTTTGATTGCAATTATTTATTCTTTTATGTAACTTTGCGTTGTTGCCCATAGATATTTTTTGAGGCGCCGATATATAACAAAATATATTTATTGAAGTTAATTAGGTTATATTGAGGCGTATTTTATATTGGGAATAAGATGATTTTTTTAATAAATCATAAAGTCGACCATCTCCATTTGTATAAATATTAATAAAGCCGGTTTTTTTATGAGCAATAAAAGTGAAAATATTAATAAGGAATAATGAATTCCGGAGGATTTATGAAAAAAATATCCGAATCAACTATTAACCGTTTGTCGAAATACTATCGCACCTTACAAACGCTTATCGACAAAGAAGTAGACACGATTTCATCGGAAGATATTGCCGATATCGAAAGCATTACGGCAGCACAGGTCAGAAAAGACCTCTCTTTTTTCGGAACATTCGGGAAAAGGGGATTGGGCTATAACACAAGAGAACTTAAAGAGGCAATAGGAAAAATTCTCGGTTTAAAAAAGAATTGGAATGTGGCTCTTGTCGGCGTTGGTAATATCGGACGCGCTCTCGTTAATTATAACGAGTTCAAAAAACAAGGATTTAATATTATTGCCTGTTTTGATAAAGACCCCGAAAAAGTGGGGAAACGCGTTGGAAATTTAAAAATTCATCCGGAAAAGAATCTGTGTAAAATTTTAAAGGGCGAGCGGATTGATATTGTAATTATCACCGTACCGGCCGATCAGGCGCAGACTGTTGTCGATCAGGCCGTTTATTGCGGCGTCAAGGCCTTTTTGAATTTTGCGCCGGTCAGTTTAAAAGCGCCCGATAAGGTATTGATTAAAAATGAAAATATGTCCATTGAATTGGAAGCCTTATCCTATCATTTAACCAATCGTTTAAAATAAAAACCTTCTGTGATGCCGTAAATGAAGAATAACCGCATTCCATTTGTTCGTTTACGGCTCCTATTTTTATTTTAGTTCCCTTAAATCCGCAGATTAATACGTTTTTAACGATTTTTATCCAAATAATTGTATTGTCTGTAAAAAAATCCTTTTTTGAATTATGTTATTTACGTATATTTGAAAAATCAAGAATGAAAATATAATTTGGATTTTTGTAAGATAAGGAGAGTGCGATGATAAAAAGAATATTGCTTCCGTTGGATTCGTCGGCCTATTCCGATGCGGCAACCGAATATGCCATTCAAATTGCAAAGAAAACAAAAGCGCAAATTGACGGAATGGTTATCTTGGATATTGAAGGTATTGAAAAATCAATCGGGCCGGTGGCCATGGGCGCCTTGTATTGGGCGGAAAAATTGGAGAAAAAGAAAGTTGAAGAAGCGCATAAACTCGTTAACGGACTTCTTGAAAATTTTAAGAAACGCTGTAAAGAGGCCGGCGTTACCGCCAATGATGCGGAATATCAGGGAAGTCCCAGTGAATTAATCGTAGAGCAGTCAATTTATTATGACATTGTTATTATGGGGTTGCGCACCTTTTATAAATTCGGTTCTAATAAAGAGGCGGGCGATACGCTGGATAAAGTGCTTGGCAACACGATTACCCCCGTTCTTGCGGTTCCTGATGATTATAAATCGTTAGAGATGGCCAATGTGCTCATTAGCTTTGACGGCAGTTTGCCGGCGGCGAGAGCTTTGCAGCATTTTGCCTATTTTGCCGCTAATGTGGATTTTAATATAAAAATTTTAAATTCGTCCGATGATAAAGATTACGGAGATGCAATTTTACAACGCGCGAAAGCCTATTTAAAAACCTATGTTGATACAGAGCCGGAGACGATATGGACGCCAGGAAAAATTATTAATGTCGTTGATGAAGAGTATCTCGATTGGGCTGATTTGTTTGTCGTCGGCGCCCATTCAAAAAGCGGTTTTCTGGATTTTATTTTGGGTAGTTTAACCGTTCATTTAATTGAATACGGTAAAAAGCCTGTTTTTATCGGTTAGTCGTATTGTTGTCCGAAAGTAGTTCGTAACGATATTATTTCCCCGTAATTAAAAATATTGCGGGGTTTTTTTATGGCAAACTCATGGCGTCTTTGTTTTCGGGCGCTGCGGAATAAAAAGCGATATCGTTAATACTTTTTCCGTTTTCGTCGCTTATTCTGAAATAGAATCCCCAGTTGCCGATATTATTTGCCAATTTTAGTAAAATCGTATTGTATCCCCGATGAAGAATGACGGTAATTATATCCTGATCGATAAAATCATCATAGAGATTCTAATGCTGCCAAACGAGATTATTATTTAAAAATACCTTGCAGCTTTTTATGGAGCTTAGACGAAACTGCACTCTTCTTTCAATAGGTGCATAAACCTTAATTAATGCATAAGCTGTTTTCCAACCCGACTGTTTTAAAATGCTTTTTAGGTCGATGTATCCGTCGCAAAGACGATCGTCGCCCTGGGACCAACGATATTCTTTACCCTTAAATTGTACGGGATTAGGAGCTTTTATATTATCTTCACGAATATATTTATAATCGAATCCGTTAATGTTGTCAGCGTTAAAAGGAC
Organism: uncultured Calditrichaceae bacterium; assembly: GCA_964424545.1. Lineage (GTDB taxonomy): Bacteria > Calditrichota > Calditrichia > Calditrichales > Calditrichaceae > JAUVIB01. The sequence goes on along the minus strand of CAYRJN010000061.1, from coordinate 11,157 downwards.
CGAGAAAAAGCCATTGATTTTCAAGCGGTATACCGGAAAGTTTAAACTCGTTTTCCATTTTTTTTATCTGATCATTTTGTTTGAAATACTGCGCTTTCATCATGTGCGCTAATACCTCAAGATCTCGGCGTTGGTTGTTTTTACCGATATCAAGCAACATATCGGCGGTGAGGTCTTCCGGAGGCATTCCTTTATTGAAGTATTTTGAGGATTCAAACATATATTTCCATGTATTGCTCCAATTAATAATACGCACTTTTTGTAGCAGACGATGGAAATCATGCAGGTTAGATGAATCGAAATACTTTTGGGCGCGCTTGAGTTGTCCGCCCCTTGCGGCCAACAGGCCCAGAGTAAAATACATCTCCATCTTTTTTTGTTCGGTTTTTAACTTTTCAATCTGCAGTTCTAAAATTTTAAAAGACTCTAACGGTTTATATTTTGTAACAATAGAAAATTTTCTGAAATTATCGAGATCTTCTTTACTGTAGTTGCTTTTAGTTAAACGCTTTTTATAATAATTAAACGCTTTATAATATATTTTTTTTACGTGGATCGTATCGCCAATGGATTGATAGAATTTGGCGGCCGACAAAACGGTGGATAGTTTCAATGGTTTTTGCTTCATGCTTACTGCAATCATCTTTTTTAAGGTTTTATAATCATGGAATTTCCAATAAAATGAAAATTTATAATATGAGAAATTGCTGTTATTGCGGTTCGCTTTCTTGAGTTTGTTTAAACGGACGATATAATTTTCAGCCTCTTTCTTCTTTCCGATAAACGTGTTGATTTCAATCATACGGTTAATGGAGTTAATAAAGTCGGGATAAATTTTCAACGCTCTTTTAAAGGCTGTTTTTGCTTCCTTAAAATGTCCGGCTTGTAATAAAATTTCTCCTTTGCTGTCAAATGGATTGGGCTCATTGGGAGAGAGTTGTAAGTATTTATCGATTGAGCGCAATGCCGATGGATAATCTCCGATAAACATATAGGCATAGGCCATTTCATTATAAACGGATTTTCTATTCGGATCATAGTCGAGGGCAAGTTCAAATTGATCCAGCGCCTTATCAAAAAATCCAAGATTGAGATATTGCCTTGCTAATGATATGCGGAGGTCAACATTTGTCGGGCTATCATGAACGGCATCTTCCAGCGCTTTGAGATAGGCTTCAAAGCCTTGTTGACGCATGATTTTATACAGATTAAAAGAGAGTCTGTCCGCCGGCGATAGTTTGTCTTTGTATTTTTCCGCTTTTGCCATATATTTTTCGGCGGACAAGACGTTATTATTATTAAATTCCATTTGGGCTAATTTAATAAAGGCGAGAGCAAACGTGGAATCGTGTTTGATCGCTTCTCTTAACAGCTCGGCCGCTTTATCCCAAATATAGCGCTCGCTATAATCTTGGGCTTTGGAATAACAACGAAAAGCGTCTATAGATGTCGTGATTTCTCTAAAATTACTATCTGTGGCCGTGTTGCCCTTCCTTTCATTATTCATTATGCCGCGAAATTTGCCGGAAAGTATTCCGACGATTGAAAATAATTTTTCCAATCCGGCGCCGCAAACCTTTTCTCTTTTAAATATCTTTCCGTTTCTTACGTTACGTAATTCCATTTCAATGCATAAACTATCGCCTTCATAATAATAGCGGCCGCTTAAAACGGTTTGAGCGTTGGCCTTTTTTGCAACGAATAGTTTAATGTCTTTAAAAGATGCGGAGTTTTTTGCCGTTTCTTTTATCAATTCGTTAATGCGGGTTGGATTTACAATATTAATGTAGGGAGATTGAGACAACTCATTGGAAAAAAGATCGACCAAACCGCGTTGCAGCCAATCCAATGAAGGATCTTTAGTGTCGTTCTCGAATTTAAAAATTACAATATTTCGTTTTTCTTTTGCATCTATTCGAAGCGTTGTTAAAGTTGTTGTGTGTTTATTGCCGTTGTAAGAAAAATCCCGCGATAGTTTGATTTTTTGAGGATGTGGGTCATTGCAGCTCTGAACAATGATTGCAATAACGAGTATCTTTAAAAATATTTTTGAAAATTTTATAATTAACATAAAAAGGCCTATTAACGAAAATCTTATTTGTTGTAATTTACGAAGCGGCGCAAAATTAGTTACATTAAGGGTGAATTCTTTAAAATAATTAAAGTGATATCATCCTGTGCAGCGCGTTCTTTTAAAAAACTTTTCAGCTCTCCCAATATCGATCGGCGAATTTGCAGAACGGTATTATCGCTGGTATTGATCAGCGTATTAAGCAGAAGGTCTTCTCCGAACATCACGTTTTTATTATTCATTGCCTCAACAATACCGTCAGTGTA
>CAYRJN010000061.1:0-8810 GCA_964424545.1 uncultured Calditrichaceae bacterium | reverse complement strand
ACATCAAAAAAATATCATTTTCGGAAAGAATCGTCGTCTGTTCTTCAAGGTTTTTTTCAAATAACGGGCCCTTATCGATCCCGAGCCCAATACCTTTGGGCGTCAGCAGTTCCGCGCGGCCGTTGGAATGGTATTGTAATACCGGATTGTGGCCGGCTCTCGAAAAGATTACGGATTTTTGCTCCATATCCAAGACGGCGTAAATCATGGTAACGAAAGAGTTCCGGTCGATACTACGGTAGAGCATTTCGTTCAATTCCAGCATCAAGGGTTTGGGCGAACAATAATTTTTGGTTAACTGCATCATCATACCTTTGATTTCGGCCATTAAAAAAGAAGCCGAAACACCTTTGCCGCACACGTCGGCGATTGCGATGCCGAGATGCGTTCGGTCAATCTCGAAAAAATCAAAATAATCGCCGCCGAGTTCTTGCGCAGGCAGACAGATTCCATCAATTTGCATTGCGGGAATTTGCGGCATTTTCATGGGGAGTAGCTTTTCCTGCATTTTTCGAGCGATTTCAAATTCATGTTTAATGCGTTCCTGCTCTTTCAAATCTTCGTAAATCAAGGCGTTCTCAAGGGCGATGGCCGCCTGATTGGCAAGGAAAGAGGCAAATTGGATTTGTTTATGATGGAATTTATGTTGGTTTTTTTCAAGCTCAAAATAAAGCATTCCGAACAAGGTGTTTTTTATGGTCATAATTAATACGAGTCCGTTGCTTTTGCGACCCTTATGGTTTAAACAGTTTTTTATCGTTTCGGGCGCATCCTGAATCATAAATCCCTGTTTGTACCGCTTTAAAAATTGTCTACAATCTTCGGTAAGCGTTAAGACTTGTATTTTACCATCATTGGTGTTGATAATTGTTTCCCTGTATAAATTACGGTTCTCTCTATCCTGAAGATACAGATGCACATTTTTTGCGCCGGTAGCCGATTTAAGGTGTTTGCGAATGAGGGGTGCCAGTTTCTCGATATTAAAGGTGGCGCTCATATCTTTTGCGAGTTCTTCGATTATTTGGCGTTCTTTTAACCCGCGAATCATTTGATTAAAAGAAACGGTTAATTTACCGACTTCGTCATGGCTTTGGGGCGTAAGCAGTTCCATTTTCCCTTCGTTAACCGCTTCCATGGCTTGGCTTAGCGTTTCCAACGGTTTTGCTATTCGTCTTCCGAAATAAGCCGCGGCCAAACTGAAAAGGATTATAAACATAGCTCCGAAAAAGATATTGAGATAGATGCCGTATTGCAGTTCGCGGTTAATCTGAATGATGGAAAATCCCACATGAACGCTTCCGAGAATACGATCGCCGAGTCGAATATCCACGATCTCAGTCTGCATATCGTTTTTACTCTCTTCGGATACGGCTCCTTTTTCCAATTGCAGGATCAGATTAATTTCTTGTCTACGAGTTAAGTTCTTCTCTTTCAGATCGAGAAGAGCCGTATTTAACGTATGCGCGCGTAATTTGTTGCGGGCGTCAAAAATAGCAATATAAATGATATCCGGATTATATAACATCAATTGAGAAATGTAATTTTGATAAATATCCCATTCCTGGCGGTCGAGAAGCTGCAGCGTGGCGACATTTTTAGCTATCATGTGTACATGTTCTTGCGTAGCCTGACGCTTGGATTTAATTTCTCGTAAGGTATAAAAATAGGTAACGTTAATCATAATAACCGTTACCAAAACCGTTGCAAATAATATAAGTTTGGTGCGTAGCGTAAAATTCAAACTCTAATCCCGTAAAAACTTTACTTAGGTGAATTTGTTTTAAAAAAACCGTTCATATCGAAACCGAAAGATTCCAATTTCTCTTTATTATCTTCTATAAATTTTGTGATGGCGTTTATGGTGATGGCGTATTCGATGCCGTATGAAATACGCGGAACGCTTTTTGCATAAATTTTGCCGGTGTAAGGACGACCCGGACGATAGTTTTTAGAATTCATGCGCCTATCAGGAACCAAGATCTTAGCCATGTCCGCAGAAACGGCGTTGACCATCCCGACCAGTTCAAAATTCGGCGGGCCGTCTCTTAAAGCCAAGACTACGCCGCCGCTGATGCCGCGCGGCAAAGATGCGTCAATAACAAAAGAGGCGCCGTTGTTGCGATGCGGATTACTGACAATTGCCCGCGAGAGCATTTGTTTGCCTTTGGGATAACCGAACAAATACGTGAAAGTCCCCCAGCTGAGATCGTCGGCGTTTCCCTGTTTAAAAGGAAATACGGGGATTTTTACGCTTTTTTTAAGCGGGATTTTATTGCCGATTAGCGCGATATCTTTTTTTGTATCCATGATAAAAATTTTAAAACTCTGAAATTCATCCATGCCTACAATCAATCTGTTTTGTCTTTCCAAAATATGTATACTTTTAATGGATTGCCCATCTTCATCGAAATATTTAATTAAAGTGTCGGGCGTATCGATAATATGAGCGCAAGTCAACAGAGCGACCAGGCCGTTCCGATTGTAAATAATCGTTGCCGTGCCGTTAGCCGGTTTTTCCTCTACATAGGTTTGATAGGCATATTTTTCAGGGTCTTTTTTAATTAGGACGGACGGCGTTCCTTCGTCATAAGAATAGACATTATACACCGAAAAAGTGCTTAACAACTTGACCGTTCCGACCATTTTTTCTAAATACCTTGAAACGGGTTTTGCCGGGAATTCCGAATCGTATATGTTATCCTTTACGCCGAACTCAGCAGGCGCGGGCGCATGGGAAACCTTGTTGCAAGATTGGGGGAATATGGTAATTAATAAGAGAAATACGATAAACATTTTCTTCTTACGGTTTTTAATATCATTGTTAAAGCAACGCATTTTCCGAATCTCGTATTTAATTTATTCTTTATCAAACAGGGCTATTTTAAGCAAAGAATTTTAAAATAACAAACGCAAATTTTGTAAAGACTTTTCGCGCATTACAATAAAAAATACGTTTTAATCAAAAATATGTTTTAAATGTTTAAAAAAATTAGCGGATAAACTTAAATTTTTCCGGATAACGCCTTGCATTTAAACGTTAAAACCGTGATATTTCATTTATTGCAAATGACATCAATTTAGGAGATTATTTAGTATGGCAAATTTAGAAACGACCTATATGGGGTTGCCCCTTAAAAATCCGATTATTGTGGCGAGCAGCGGTCTTACAAAATCCGTTTCGAAAATCGCCGCCTGCGAAGAAGCCGGCGCCGGCGCCGTGGTTATTAAAAGCCTTTTTGAAGAAGTTTTGGCAAAAGAAGACCTTGACTTGGTCAAATCCACATACGATCATCCGGAAGCGTATGACTATATGCGTGCCGAAATAAAGATGCAATACGGTCCGGAAGAGTATTGCGATTTAATAAGCAAAGCAAAAGAGAAAGTAAAAATACCCGTTATCGCCAGCATCAATTGTATCACTTCAAAATGGTGGGCCGATTATGCCGAAAAAATACAAAGAGCCGGCGCCGATGCATTGGAGCTGAATGTGTTTTCCATTGCCACGGACATTACTCAAGACAGCAATACCATGGAACAACTCTATTATGAGATACTCGAAATGGTGAAAAGTAAAATTACTATTCCCATTGCCATGAAAATCGGCAAACAAATTACCTCTTTACCGTATCTCGTTAATCAGTTGGATAAACGCGGTCTAAACGGATTGACGATTTTTAACCGTTTTACCGAACCGGATATTGATATCAATAAATTGGAATTACGCACGACTTTTGCCTTCAGCACGCACGAAGATCTCCATCAGATATTACGCTGGGTAGCCCTCCTTTCGCCCTGGACAAAAGCGGATATCGCCGCTACTACAGGGATCCATACGGCGGACGGCATAATAAAATTGTTGCTTGCCGGCGCGTCAACCGCTCAGCTTGCTTCGGTTCTTTATAATCAAGGACTTGATGTAATTAAAAATTTTACGGCGGAAATTGAAGAGTGGATGGATAGTAAAAATTTTAAATCCATCGATGAATTTAAAGGTAAATTGAATTTCGGCAATACCTATAAATATTCGCCGGATCTTTTCTTAAGAACTCAGTTTATGGATAAAGTAAAAGATGTGGAATAAATTCGTTTATTGGGAATGGCGCTCAATTTATTGTGTCGGAATTTTAAAGAGTAGCAATCATTCCTAAACAAAAAGCCGACGACGTCATTGCTCCGATAGTCCGGAGCAATGACGTCTGTTTTATGGGGCCGCATCACAAATAAATGGAACGTTATTTCTTTTATTGAATTTTATCCACGTTAGGTTCGTTTTTAATATTAATTTGAATTTGCTATTGAAAAGGGAGTTTATTGAACCGCATTATCGTCTTTTTTTCAATCATTCTTCCCGTTTCTTTTATCTGTGCTCAAAACGGCAGTATTAGCGGATTTGTCTTTGATAAACAAAACGGTGAGACTCTAATCGGCGCCAATGTTTATCTTGAAAATCAACCTTTCGGCGCCTCGTCCAATACCTCGGGTTATTATATTATCCCCGATGTCCCCGCCGGAAAATATACCGTAATATGCTCCTACGTCGGCTATAAAGATTATAAAAAAACCATTTCTTTAACAGCCGGACAAAATGTAAAGCTAAATATTTCACTCAAAATATCATTGATGCAAGGTGAAACGATCACCGTTGCCGCTGATTCGGTTCGTACATCAATCAGGTTATTCAATGAAGCGATCTCAAATATTGATCTTACTCCGCAAGAGATCAATCAAATGCCTGCCGTTGCGGAAGCCGATCTTTTGCGTACGCTACAAAATATGCCGGGGATTTTATCGCTTTCAGACTATTCCTCGGAAATTTATGTCCGCGGAGGGACATCAGATCAAAATCTTTTTTTAATCGACGGCGCGGACGTTTACAATCCCGAACATGCCTTCGGTCTGTTTTCTACCTTTAATACCGATGCCATAAAAAACGTAACGATTTCCAAAGGGGGATTCGGTGCGCAATATGGGGGACGGCTGTCTTCCGTTTTAAATGTTACCAATTTGGACGGCAATAGAAAATCTTTTGAGGGCATGGCTGAAATAAGTCTGCTTTCGGCTAAGGCCACTTTGCAGATGCCTCTCGGAAATTTTGGTTCCGTTTCGGGCTCTTATCGCAGGACCTATTTGGCAGAAACGGCAAAATTATTTATAAAAGATTTGCCCGATTATTACTTTTATGACGCCAATCTTAAAGCTTTCTTCGACATTAGCAATGAAAATAAGTTAACGATAAGTTATTATAACAGTTATGACGATTTGAATTACGCCTTTAATTCAGGTAATGAAGATTCGCCTATATTAAATTATGCATGGGGCAATCGTTCCGTCGCTTTACGTTGGACTCATGTGTTTACGCCCGATTTTTTTTCAAATTTTTGGTTGACCGTCAGCCGTTTTAATTCCGCTTTTAATATTATGGATATTGATGAAAAAAACGAAGTAAAAGACGGCTCTTTTAAAGGACAATTTGAGTATGCCGCCTTGAGATCGCTGAATGTTCTTTTCGGCATTGAATATAAACATTTGAATATTAGGTTTAAACAGGATTCACCCAATGGTTTGGTTGATATCAACGGTCTCAATAACTATTGTTCCGGCTACGTTTCATTGTTATGGCAGCCGAGCGAAAGATGGAAAATTGAACCCGGGCTGAGGTATAATTTGTTTGTCAGCGATAGAACATTTCAGGATTGGGCGCCTCGCTTTTCCGCAAAGTTCCGTTTGACCGAAACAATAAATTTGAAAGCGTCGACAGGAATATATTATCAGTATCTGCAAAAAATTCCGCGCCCCTTTTTTGCGGATATCTGGACATCATCGGATAAAAATTTTAATCGTTCAATGGCGGATCATTTCATAATCGGCTTCCAAAAAGAGGTGGCCAATAATATTGCCTTTGAAATCGAATCCTATTATAAGAACTACAACAACTTATATTCATTGACTCATTATTTTGTTGATTTTGAGCCTCAAAAGTATGATGCCCAGGGCAAGCCGATTTATACTTCCACCAAGGAGCTTTTTAATCGCGGCGACGGTTTTTCTTACGGTCTTGAAATTATGCTCCGAAAAAATTACGGTTCTCTCAGCGGTTGGATTTCTTATGCCGTATCCCGTACGGAATATCTTGTTGATAATATAAATCATAATAAATATTTTATGCCGCGGCATGATCGTACGCACGTAGTCAATTTTGTCTTCAATATGGATATAAAAAATTTTTTACGGGAACTGAGCGGTCGAGGATATCGAATTGATCGTAAAAAATGGCGTTTCGGAGCAAATTTTATCTACTCAAGCGGTCAGCCGATTACGCTGACCAGCTCCGCTTACAGCGCACAAAGCATTCCCGATCAACCTAACGCAAATATCTTTTTATATCCGACATCAATTAATAGCTTTCGTCTGCCAGCTTACGTTAGGCTTGATTTAAGCGTTACTTATGAGATTCAATATAAGAATTGGAAAATGTCTCCTTATTTGCAAGTTTTTAATATCGGTAATCGCGAAAATGTTTGGTTTATTGACTATGACAATGAGATAAAAAACAAAACGCTCTTTCAGCAGGTTAATACAACCGATATGTTTCCAATTCTACCGACTTTTGGTGTCCGGTTTAATTTTTAATTCCATGTGTCAATGGAAATATGTATAGGTACTATTAATAATTTGAAAACGCTGAGGTTGCAAATATGACAAGAAAATATATTGAGCGAAAAATAGAGATTGCGAAAACATGCCGTATAGCGGCAAGAAGATATTTTTTTATTTTCGCTCAATTAATAATTTTAAGTTTATTCTCCTGCAGGAAAACATCGGTTAGCATAGATAAAAGCACTTATGAACCGAAAATTGTAATTGCCGGATTACTGTATCCCGAACAGCCGGTGGATAATATTAGAATAAGCAGAAATTTTCCGGTTGGAGAGGATGTTGAGCTACAACGTATCATCCTAAGTATGGCTTTGGTAATGATCACCGATTTATATTCGGGGAAAAAGTACTATTTGCAGTATAATATTACAAGAGCTGTTTATGAATATCCGTATGATGACCTAAAGATCCTTTATGGTAACAGTTATAAATTGGAAGTCAATGCGGAATTTGACGGATATCAACTTTATGCTTCCGCCGTTACAACCGTACCCGAAAAAGGGCTGCAAATCTTGGCCGATAGTTCTATTTACGGTCGAATGTATTATAGAGAAAAAGACGAAAAGGGGAGATTAATTACGCCGACGATAACCTATAATAAATCCAGAGGCGCCGCTTTTTATCTTGCTTCAATTATTGCGGCCTATGCCGGTGTCGATAATTTTATTTATGAAAATCCGCCGGGTTTGGATATCAAGAAGGCTTTGGGAAAGGGCGCTCAGATGCAGGATTTCCAGTTTACATCAGCATGGGATAAGCGTTATGATAATGGAGGAAAGTTGGCAAAAATGGAAATTGATTGGTTTAATTTCTGGTTTTACAGTCCCTATCGCATCATACTATACGCCGCTGATAAAAATTATTACCATTTCTTTTTAACGCATAAATTTGTACAGGAAATAGACGGCAATTTGCATGAGCCGCTCTTTGATATCGAGGGCGATGGTATCGGTTATTTCGGTTCGGCCGTAACCGATACAATATATATGGAGGTCGTAAAAAAATAAGGCGCTTAATTACCGAACCGAGGATTAACCACATTGTTAAAAATAGAGCCAAAAGTATAGCCGAATCCTATGGATGCCCAATAGCGAAATTGCGTGGCCAATTGACGTCGGGCCAGCAGTAGTTCCTCCTGAGTTACATCCCGTTTGGGCAAAGCAAGCTGATCGTGGATCATGGAATATCCTCCGCTTACATCCAAAGAGAATCCCTTAAACAGTCTTAAAGAGAGTTCCGTATTGAATTGCAGCTGATTTTTTGAAAAATCATGAAAGTAATGCGACCCTCCTACGCTGCTTTCGACCCGTCCCCATGGCTGTTTTATGGCCAAAACGACTTCAACCGCTTCTTGAAACAGGGTATCGTCGAACTTATCATAAATTGTTTGTTCGTAATATTGAACGGTTTTTGCTCCCATGCGGTATTGCATTCGCAGCTCGTGAAATGTTGATTCCGAATAGGGGAATACATTAAATTCAACGGTGGGCGACGCCCATAATCCGTTCATAATATTTGAATAAGTCGAAGTCCACGCACCCGCCGAAGCTCCGAGAGACCAGTGATTGGTTAGGCTTTTGCCAACGAAAGCACTGGCATTTTGTTCGCGGGAATAGCTGGAATAAGATGAGTTTTCGTAAGAATAATTATATTCGCTGTAACGCGCGCCTAATCTCAGCCGAATTTTCCACTCTTCCGTAATACGGTCGGCTCGGAGATTCAAGTTTATATAGCTTGAGTTGTTAACTTCCTGACCGTTAAAAGAGCCTCTAAGGCTAACCCTGAACACCCAGCTGTTCCATCTATCTTCGGGAATCATCTGTTCAAAATCGGTGTTGTATTTTATGCTGAAATTATCCGCAAGCGGCGTGTGCGAAATATAACGCACCAGCCCAAGATCGAGATATTGCACCATTTTTTTACGAATGTCGTCCGAGGTGTCATATTGTCTCGTATAATAGTATATCGTATCATTAGTTCCGGCAAAGTCGTTTAATCCGAGAAAAGTCAGAGTATATTGTCTTCCGCTGCTACCCGTTCTTTGCACGGTAATTAAAATATGTATATCCGCATCGGTGCGATCAAGTACGTAATCGACATAATTAATAGTATCGGAATTTCAAAAAATAGGCATAATAAGCCGTTTCTTATGA
>CAYRJN010000060.1:899-18773 GCA_964424545.1 uncultured Calditrichaceae bacterium | reverse complement strand
ATAATTATTTGTTAAATGCGGATGATTACACATTGGATAAAGTGCTAAGCTTTTCTGGTGGTGATTCCAGATGGTCAAATACCGATCCTAATAAAAGATATTATTGTAGTGGAGAGGGATTCTATTATATAAATATTATAACAAACCAAACTACGCTTTTACATCGATTTAAAGGATATACAGCCACGATTGGTCCATGGGAAGGGAATATTTCTGCCGATGACAAGTATGTGGTTATCACCGATGAACGAGGAGGAACTGCGCATCGAGCATCGCTTTATGACATTGAGCTGGATTCGGTTATATCAACAAAATTATTTCCCGATGATGAGAATATTGATTGGGTGTCAATATCTTCAGGCGGTAACTTTATAGTCCTAAATGAGGTAACGAACTATGAAACAAGGGTCTATGATTTAAATTTTAACTATCTTAGAACGGTTGGAGTAAGCTCAGAGCATGGTGACCTTACTTTTGATTCGGAAGGTAATGAAGTTTGGGTTCAGGTAATTCCCGTATCCATGTCTCGCTTAAGTGATGGAAAATTTACAAGACTTTTAGAGGCGTCGGGTTTTGGCGGACATATTTCAGGACGTGGATTTAACAACCCCGGTTGGGCTCTGGTTTCAACGGGTATTTATTCAGGCGCAAGTAACACGGAAATATTTGAAGTAAAATTAGATGGTAGCGGCATTATTCGTCATTTTGGCTATGCGAGAAGTTCCTGCACCACTTATGATAATTATCCAAAGGGAACAGTCAGCCCTGATGGAAAGAAAGTAATATTTAATTCCGATTGGTTGTATGGTACAGGCACGGGCGGCGATGCCGTAGCCTTTGTTTCTGAATATTTGGAGAGAGGGATTACCGGAGTTGGCGAAAATGGCCGGGATAACATCTCCATAAGAGATTTTACACTTTCTCAAAATTATCCGAATCCTTTCAATCCGACAACAACCATAAATTTTACTATCAATATCGCAGGAATGGTAAAATTGTCTATTTATAATGTATTAGGGCAAGAGGTAAAAGTGTTGTTAGATGAAAATATACTGGCAGGTTCATACTCTGTCCCATTCAACGGCAGTAATTTAACTTCCGGGATATATTTTTATAAATTGCAATCAAATAATCAGATGGAAGTTAAAAAAATGTTATTGGTTAAGTAATATTTATACATGGGAATGTTAAAAGATATTAATATGGCGGTATATTCGAAGAAACTAAAATTTAATAAAAATAATATTAGCGGTACAAAACGCACTCTATTAGGAAGCCGATTTGTAAAATCTATGCTAATATTGTTGACGGTTCTTGCAACGAGCGTTTCAATGCTTTTTGCTGTTGAAATTGTCGGTAATGGCAAATTAAAAGTTTCTCTCGAAAAAACGGAATCCGGCGTAAAATTAGGCGGAATTATGAATGATGACCATGAAATATTAAATACAAATACAAATGGCGATATTTTTTTATGCCTCATAGACGGCGTATTCTTAAAATCATCGGAAGGATGGAATAATACAACGGTTACTAATGATGGCGAAAATGCTATTATTTTATTGAGTGATCCGAAAAACGAAGCGTTAAATGATAGTTTAACAATAATTGTTAAGTTATCCGTAAGGGGGAATAAATCGATTTGGAATATATCCGTTTCCGGCCTGCGTAATAACAGTTTAACGGATTTGGATTTTCCTTGTATTAATTTGAAATCCAGGGGGAGTGATGCTTTTCTTGTCCCGCGCTATTCCGGAAAAGTAGTAAAAAATCCTTTCGATAGCGCCATAGATATTATCCTTAATTATCCTACGGGGTGGGAAGCTACCATGCAGTTCGCTGCCTATTACAACGACGAATATGGCCTTTATCTTGGGACGCATGATCCCGATGCATCGCAGAAAAAGATAATTGTAAAAAAGGAAAACGGCGGATTGTTATACTGTGACAGATGGATTGTACCCGATAAAAACAAAAAGGGCAACGACTATAAGATTCCGGGCACTTTTCAATTGGAATTGTTTGCCGGAGGATGGTATGAAGCGTCGCAGATATATCGTAAGTGGGTTTCGAGTGCATCAAAATATTGGCCGACGTTAAATGAAAACAGGAATAGACGGCAAGATGCTCTCGGTAGCATTGCCGTTTGGGCCTATTATGCGGATCAACAAAGCGATGACGATCTGAAAAATACAATACAAAAGTATGCCGATTATATGAATGTGCCAATTGGTATTCACTGGTACAAATGGAATAATAAGGAGTTTGATAATGATTATCCCGAATATTTTCCGGAGCGCCCGGGAATGAACGATTTGGTTGATGATTTACAAGAGTCAAAACGTATTTATTTAATGCCGTATATTAACGGTAGATTGTTTGACACTGATCTATCGGATTATCTCGATAATGGTTATCCTTATGCTACAAAAAAAGAAAACGGCGCTATTTATTATCAGGATTTCAACGGAAACCGCTTTGCCGTGATGTGTCCCACTCAAAGCCCATGGCACGATATATTGGTTGATGCATCGCAGCAACTTACAAATAGGATAGGGTGCAGCTCCGTTTATTTGGATCAAATATGTGCGGCCGGACCGTGCGAATGTATGGACAGCACGCATAATCATCCGCTGGCCGGCGGACATTGGTGGCGCGACGGTTACAAACAATTATTGGAAACGATTCATGGTAGCATTGTGGACAGCGTATTTATCACGGCTGAGGGAGCCTGCGATTATTTGGCGGATCAAGTGGACGGATTTCTTGTCGAGGGGTGGACGACGGATAATTTGGTTCCTGCTTTTCAAGCGGTTTACAGCGGTAAAGTTCAACTGTTCGGCACGTCAACGAGTACGGCTAATTATCATAATCAATCTTTTTACTGTAAGTTAACCCAAGCCTTTGTAAACGGGATACAGCCGGGGCGTACCAGCGCGTGGATCGTATCCGATCCCAATGCGGCGGATAAGGCAAAACCCTTTGTCCGTCGTTTGGCAAGAATGCGCTTTAAATTGAAAGATTATTTATCCTTCGGCAGGATGTTAAAACCGACAACGATAGAGGGCGATTTTCCGCAAATAACAAGTATCTGGTATGATTACGGCGCTCCGATTGAGGTTACCCTTAGTGCTTTGCAGTCGGCCTTTTGGCAAAACAAACAAGCGGATAAAACCGCTGTTATTTTGGCCAATTGTTCGATGAACGATAACTTGTCTTTTTCATTTAATTTTAACGGGAGCGCTCACGGATTGGAAGGACGGTTAGCGGTGCGGGAGATAACGGAAGATGACGATGGTATTGTAACGTATGAGGATAATTCATTTACAAAGAATATATCTTTGGCGCCCCTCGAAATTAAAGCCTTAATAATAAAGCCGGATTCGGTTTTATCTGTCGAAGATTATAGCGGAGATGCAATTTATAATTTATTGCAAAACTATCCCAATCCCTTTAATCCCGTAACAAAAATTATGTTTGAGATACCGCGTAGGGCTCGTGTAAAGCTGAGCGTCTATGATATTCGGGGCCGGGTCGTAAAAGTTCTTGTCAATCGAAAAATTAACGCCGGAAATTATTCTTTTAAATTTGACGGCGCTTCGCTTTCATCCGGTGTCTATTTTTATCGTTTGGAATGCGGTAACTTTGTTGAAATAAAAAAAATGGTTTTATTAAAATAGTGTTATATAACACTGTCTATTACTTGTAAATTTCTAATAAATTTAATAAAGGAGTAATTTATTTTGAAGTACATCAGTTATTATGCTTTAAGCTTTTTATTTATAATGTCGTTAAGTTTAAAAGCGCAATTGGTCGGCCATTGGGATTTTAATGATGCAAATAATCTGTCCAAGGCTGAGTTTGGCGAAGATTTAATTTTATATGGCAATGCAGAAGCCGTTGCAGGTCCAAACGAGAATGACGGAGCGCTGCGTATTGCTTCCGGAAGTTATTTTAAAGCAATACATAATATCCGGGTAAAGAGAGGGCAGAAAAGAGTTAACGAATATAGTATTATTTTTGATGTAAAAATTCCCGCGTTAAATAAAATGTACGCCCTTTTTCAAACGGATTTAAAGAATAGCGATAATGCCGAATGCTTTGTAGAAAAAAGCGGTAAATTTGGCAGCGAGGGAACGTGGTATTCACCTACAGCCTTAAAAGCCAATGAATGGTATCGGTTGGGCGTTTCCGTTAAGAACCGAAGACTATATGTCTATTATTTAGATGGAGTAAAAGTATTTGACGGGTATTATCAACGTGTAGATCAACGATTTTCTTTAGATCCGAACGGTATTTTATTTTTTGCAGATGATAACGGAGAAGATAATGAGATATATGTTTCGGATATTAAGTTGTATTCAACCGCATTAAGTAAAGAGAAGATGAAAAAACTCGGCGGATTTCATGACAAACCGGCAATGGCGATTGCTCCGCCCGACACAAAAATATATCCCTATTTACAATCGCCGACGGAATCATCCATTTATATTTGTTGGCATGCATCAAATTCACCCGAATCGATTGTAAAATACGGAATTGACAAGAAACTTGATAAAGTACAGTCCGGTAACGTTCATATATTTTTGGATTCTACAACCTATCATACTGTTAAATTACAAAATTTACAGCCGAATACGGTCTATTATTATCAAGCCATATCCGGAGATATGAAATCAAAAATATTTAGATTTAAAACGGCGCCGTCCGTAGGTGAAAAGAGCGGACATATTCGTTTTGCGATTTTTGGCGATACGCGCACCTTCCCGGCACAGACAAAGGATGTAATATCGGCTATTAGGGAGAAGGTAACGGAACTTTACGACAATCCGAATATTGAAGAGAACTTAAATTTAGCCTTGTGTAACGGTGATATTGTCCATTACGGGCCGAATTTATCGGAATATAAGCGGGAGTGGTTTATGCCCATGTCCGGGATTTCGGCAAACGTTCCAATCATGGTAACTATCGGCGATCATGAGCATGAAGCGGATGAATATTATGAGTATATGAAGTACGAAGATTTTGCAGGACCGCTTGGGGAGATGTTTTATTCCTTTAAGTATGGACGTGTCTTGTTTATAGCCGATCACAGTATTACTAATTATATGTATGACATAAAAAATTATAGAGAAGTAAAACTTTGGTGGTTGGATAGTTTAATGCAGAAAGCGGAAGTTGATCCTAATATCGATTGGGTAATAGTCTTTACTCATCGGCCGGGACACAGTGAAATCTGGCCTAACGGGAATGAACGTTATGTTCAAGATGATTTAATCCCCTTGTTAAGTAAATATAAAAAGGCGGATATTTTAACATACGGACATTCGCATGCCTATGAACGCGGGCAAGTTACCAGTGGGAACTTACGACTGTTGGAAAACGGCGGCGGCGGCGCCGAACTTGACAGATGGCGGGAATATGCCAATCAAACAGATTATCCCGAAATTCAAAAAACGCACGATTATTGGTGTTACACAATTGTCGATATAGATGTTGCAAAGAAAAAATATGAGGCAAATTCATATTCTTTGGGGCATGGCGAGCTTGTTATGAACAACGAAGTATTTGATACGTTCATTAGGGATAAAGCCGATGAAACGTCTCCGAAAAGGCCGGTTGCCATAACTAAAGGCGTTCAAACCTACCCGATAATTTTACAGGCTTCCAAATATTCGGGTAAATATGATATTTTAAGTTCTCAATTTCAGGTAACATCAGAAAAAGGAGATTATGTCGACAAGCTGATTGTTGATATAAAAAGGGATTTTGAAGATTTATATTCAGACAGCGGTGCGCCCGATTTTACTCCTATCGACAAAAATAAAGGAATAGACCTTACAAAGTATTGGCTGGAACTCTATAAATTGAAAAGTGGAGAAACGTGTTGGTGGCGCGTACGTTACAGGGATAAAAATTTACAATGGTCAAAGTGGTCGGACGAGGTTTCGGTAACGGCAAAAAAATTAAGATAAAATTAAATGGCTTTAATACTATTAAATAAACATAAAAACAGTTAAAGCTTAACTGTAATAACCCTACCACGTTCATGGAAGGAAAATATCTTGAAAGTAAACATTAAAATTATATTTTCATACATAATTTTATCTTTAACATTATTTTCATGCAATTTTGGAGTCTCCTCTATAGTAAACAATGCACCTGATAAGGAGATAACTCAAAAAAATAAGCAAAAGGATGGCGCCACTCCCAAATTTATTAGTTATGATGATGAAAATATTAAATATAACGGCCGTGTAAATATGAATGCCGGAGATAACGCAATTCTTTATTGGTCAGGTTCTTCAATAAAAATCAGGTTTGTTGGTACAGAAATAAAGGCATTATTGAAAAATGAACAAATGGAAAATTATTATAATATAATTATTGATGATAGTCTTTATATGTTGGAGCCAACAACGGAAAAGCAGTGGTACACATTGGCTGCCGGATTACCTAACGTAGAACATTCCGTTGAAATATTTAGAAGAGGAGAATGGGCAAGCTGCGGTAAAACATATTTTTATGGTTTCCAGGTTAGTGAGGATGCTGAAATTTTGCCGCCGCTCCCTTCTGACTTAATTATTGAGTTCTATGGTAATTCTATAACGGCTGGGCGGGCTATCGAAGATACTATCGCTGATTCTCCTGAAGGCCACTTTACTAACAATTATTTGTCATATTCCGCCATAACAGCAAGGCATTTTAATGCCGATTACTATTGTATTGCACGGAGCGGAATTGGAATAACAATCAGTTGGTTTGATATGATAATGGATGAAATGTATTATCGATTAGATCCCAATAATCCAGCTAGCTTTTGGGATTATTCGCAAGTTACACCAAATATTGTAGTAATTAATTTATTCCAAAATGATTCGTGGTTAGTAGATATGCCAGAATATTATAGGTTTTCAACATTTGGAACTGAAAAACCCTCAGATGAATTTTTGATAAATGCTTATAAAGATTTTCTTCGAAAAATTAGGGATGTTTACCCGAATAGCGCTATTATTTGTACACTGGGTAGTATGGATGCAACAAGAAGCGGTTCTCCCTGGCCGGGATACATTAACAGCGCGGTAGAACTGATGGATGATTCAAATATGTATACTCTTTTCTTTCCCTATCAAGGGAAAGAGGGCCATCCCAAAGTGGAAGATCATAAAAACATGGCAAATATTTTAATAAAATTTATTGAGGATAATATCATAACTACAGGTATTTGATGATAGCGATAACTGTTTTATAATTAGGGTGTCCTTAAAAAGCGTAACTATCAGTAAAAAAAGTTAATTATCTTTTAAATATTATATCTGCAAAGAAAATAAAGGATAATCCGGAAAACCTTTGCAACCGATAGCCTTAATTTTGGGGGAATTTTTATACTCGACTTTTTAAGGAAAACCTAATTATGTAATTTAAAGCATAAGAATAACGCATTTAAAACCATTGGAATAACGATTAAAAAGGAAAGATTATAATCATGAAAATTGCATTGATATTGACTTTATTATTTGTAGGATCATACTTATTTGGATGTAAAAAGGTAAATAATTACATAGGTTATGATACGAATAATGTTTCAAATGAGAGCGCCTTGGGCAATGATGACAATTCTAAAAATAAATCTTCAATAAGCATAATAAAGTATGACACTTTAGGCGAATACAATGTGATACGATACCCTGAAGAAGGGCTGACCGATGAGTATGTTGTTTATGCGCCGGAAGAAGATAAAATAACTGAAGATATGCCTGTTGTATTATTTTTGGTGGGCGGTAATTCTCATGTATCGAGTTATACCGGTATTATGCAGTTTTTGGCGAGCAAAGGTTATTATGTTATAGGCTCCGATCACGGCGGGAGTTATAACTCCTATGAAACATATAGCGTTTTTAGAAACGCTACCAATGCAGCCAGAAGAGATTATCACCTCAACCTTTCTAAACTGGTCGTAATGGGGCACTCCCAAGGAGGAGGCCAGGCTTTTTATGTTATGAAAAAATTCCAAGATTTAGGCAGGGATTTAGAGTTAGGTTTTGGCAGCGAAGCAAGTTTAGTCCTTTCGGTAGATGGTTGGTTTGCCTTTACGATGAATCAAAAAGATCTTCGTGCCCTTCAGGGGAATATAGCGTTCATACAGATGAATGGTCTTGCCAGTACCGGTACCGATCCCAGAATCGACTTAACTATTTGGAATCTTGCTGATAAAACGGATAGAAAATTTCTGATACTTCCTGAAAATAATCATAGTTATATTGCCGGCGGATTGGATGAACTTTTAGAAAACAGAAGAGATATGCTTTATATTATCGGCGCGTTGACGGATGATGTTTTTAGCGGTAAAACAGTGGGATATGAAAGCATACCCGAAGAAAATAAGAGTAGTTATGACGAAATATATAATGCATTGAGAGCAAAAGATGAATATAGCGCTGATTGTCATGGAGATGCTTATAATGCTTATGAAACGCAATTAAAATATTATGATATCAACTATTGTACGCCTGAAGAATATATAGGCCCATCGTCTATTAGGTAACAGGATATGAAATAATTAAGATGCGAGAAAATTTGAAAATGAAAATTATATTAAGAGATTAAATATTATAAATAAAAGACTGATATTATTATAAGGCCTGCAAAACTTGTAACAAATTTGTTGTCGGTATTTTTTTGATTGTTAGTTGTTCAGAAGAGTCAAAATTTATAGAATCATTCGGGGGCTTTAAAAAGCCTTTATCGTATTATAACATAGGGTCTCTTTGCCCGTCGGAATCAAAATGACGGAAGTGTAAAAAGAAGGGTAGAATCATATTAAGAATAGATTTGCTTTCTATCCGATATATGTAAGCTCTGACGACATGTTTTTAATGATTTCTGATAAATTTTGCATTTAAGATTTCCCGACTTTGTTTGTGGAACATTCCGACAGGTTGAAAAGGTGACACCTGTTTTGTCTTTGTGATACATTTCTGATTTATCGAAACTTACCCAAGTTAGGTAAAGATAATGTCTCGTTAATAAATAGGGAGTTTAAAATATGAAATTAATAAAATTACTATTGTTATGGTTAGTATTATTCCCATTTCTATTAAGAGCTCAAAGTTTTATTCTTCCGCTTTGGGAAAGTAATATCCCTAATTCGCCAAAAGAAAAATTGGAGGAGTCGTATTCCAATGAACATTATTATGTTGTTTCCAATCCGGATATTGCGGTTTATCTGCCGTCGAAATGGAATTTTACCGGTCAGGCTGTTCTTGTAATCCCGGGCGGGGGATACCATGCTATAGCTTATACCTGGGAAGGAACGGATGTTGCAAAGTGGCTTAACTCAAATGGAATAGTGGCCGCGGTACTAAAATATAGATTACCAAATGATACAATAACCAATAAAGTGAGATATAGATCGCCGTTATTGGATGCCTCGCGCGCCATAAGACTTTTGCGGGCAAATGCGGAAAAGTGGAAAATTGATAAAAATAAAATCGGAGTGATGGGGTTCTCTGCCGGCGGTAACTTAGCGGCAACTCTGGGGACCCATTTTAATGAGGAACAGTATAAAAACGATGCCGTTGACAGTTTGAGTTCACGTCCTGATTTTATGGCGCTGCTTTATCCTGTTATAACGATGGAAGAAGAGTTTACCCATAAAGGTTCCCGAAAAAATTTACTGGGTGAGAATCCCTCTGAATCTTTGATAAACTATTTTTCCGCCGAAAAAAATGTCTCTTCCGATACAATGCCGACCTTTTTGGTCCATTGTTCCGATGATAAAGTTGTTCCGGTTGAAAACAGCTTAATTTTTTATGAGGCGCTGCATAAATATAATGTGAATATTGAAATGCATATTTATCCTAAAGGCGGACATGGTTTTTCTTTAGCAAATAATATGGGATATTTAAGTTCGTGGAAAATCAGATGTCTGGATTGGCTTAAAAGTTTAAATAAAACAGGGGAAAAATAATTTAATGAAACATTTCAAACAAGTAATAATAATGGTATTTTGTGTCTTATTCTTTTCTCAATTTGGAAATCTCCATGCATCTGAGATAAAAGCCGTCCCGACATTTCATGCCATAGGGTTGTATTGGACACCAGACGGCGGCTCTGCCGACAAACAAGTTTTTGTCGCTTTTCGCATCGAAGGCGGCGAGCAATGGAATGAAGGTTTGCCTATGAAGTATAATCCCATCGGCGGTACAACGGAAGATATTTCTCCTTATCGGGGAAGTATCGTAAATCTTACGCCTAATACTACTTACGAAATTAAGTTAACGCTCGAAGGGACGTCAATTTCCGATACAATCGTTTCAAAAACATGGACAGAAGATTTTCCTATTGGCGAAACAATTACATTGAGCGATAGAAATATTACTTATTCTGTTTTTGATTCGGGGACAAAAGACGGCTATCTTCTTATTGACGGAACGAATGCCACAATTGATGTTGAGAATAATTCGGACTATTGTATCAGCGTCGGAGGTAGTTATGTGATTATTCGCGGGTTCACTCTAAAAAATGCAAAAAAGTGCGGAATTTTACTTACTACTTGCCATGATGTTATTATTGAAAATTGCGATATTAGCGGATGGGGAGAAAAAAACGAGGATGGGTTTGGCGTGAACTATCAAGCGGGAATATACTCCGAATCCACAAGCATAAAAGGGATAATAGTACAACGTTGCAAAATACATCATCCGCGTTATGATGCAAACAGCTGGGCGGAGCTGAATGACGGAGGATATCACCCCAGCGGGCCGCAAGGCATTACACTTTTCAATAGCGGCGGTAATAATGTAATTCGATATAATGAAATATATTCCGATAGCGAGCATATGTTTAACGATGTTATAGGAGCCGGAACTAACGGCAGTTTCTATGGATTTCCCGGACCGGATTCGGATATCTATTCAAATTACTTTGCCAATTGTTGGGATGATGGCATAGAAGCCGAGGGAGGAAATAGAAATACGCGTATATGGGGCAATTATCTTGAAGAAGTTTTTTTACCGATAGCTAACGCGGCAACGTCTATCGGTCCTTTATATATTTGGAAGAATACTTCAGGGCGGTGCTACAGCCCGCCGGGTAGCTATTACGGTGTGCATGCTCCTTTCATAAAAATGGGTTTTGTCGGTTCGATAGATTGGATGACCGGACATATGTATGTATTTAATAATACAATCCTACAACCCAATAATGAAGGAGCGGGAGGAATAGGAGTAAGCGATAACGCTAATCGTTATATTAAGCATTGCGAAACCCGAAATAATATTTTGGATGTCGGTAATGCCTCCGTTAATTCAATTTCCATAAGATCCGAAAATACGGATAATAACTATGATTATGATCTTTATAATGGCGGCTATCCCGCTGATAATGGCGGCCATGCTATATTAGGAACGCCGATTTATATTAAAGACGCCTATTTTGATTTTGATGAAATGAAGGCGGATTTTAGTTTGAATAGTTTGAGTTTAGGCTATGATGCAGGTGAAATTATTCCAAATTTTACTGAGGATTATGAAGGCGCTGCCCCCGATATTGGGGCTTTTGAAGCGGGTAATCCGCCAATGGAATATGGTTTTAACGCTTATTTAACAGAAACTTCGATTAAAGAAAAGAAGAGCGAAATGATAACGGATTTTGTGCTTTATCAAAATTATCCCAATCCCTTTAACCCTTCAACCAAAATAGCGTTTACGTTGCCAAAAATATCAGACGTTAAACTTGTCGTATATAATATACTCGGAGAAAATATTGCGACATTAATAAACGGTAGAATGCCGGCAGGGAGGCATGGTGTTGTGTTTAATGCGGCGTATCATTCCGGAGGATTATATTTCTATAAAATTTCTGCCGGTAATTACGTTTCGGTTAAGAAAATGATATTGATTAAATAATGCGATTTTACGTCATTTTTAACATAGAAAAATACTAATTTGAAAATTCAAAATAAATATTTTATCGGAGAATAATATGAAGCAAATTGTAAGAAAAATAACGTTATGGAAATATCCTTTGTTTGTTGTAATCGCTGTTTCCTTTTTACAGAATGTATATGCTCAACATGCGGATAAAGACGCAACCGTTGCCGCCTCCGGAAAGAATATTTTCAATATTACCGATTACGGCGCTGTGGGAGACGGACAAACCCTAAATACCAGAGCGATTCAAACAGCCATTGATGTCTGCAATAAAGCCGGAGGCGGTAAGGTTGTAGTATCGCCCGGTGAATATCTATCGGGAACGCTGGTTATGAAAAATAATGTCAATTTGTATTTGGAGCAAAATGCAACAATTTTAGCAAGTACAAAACATGAAGATTTTCCTCTACAGCCGCTGCCCAGGTATCGCTCGCATAAAGATCAAATGGGCGGTTTTGCCGCGTTAATTTATGCCGAAGGCGCGGAAAATATTGCCATAACGGGTTTCGGTACCATAGACGGACAGGGTAAACGGCAGGTATCGCGAGAAAATAAGGTTGCCGGCGATATCGACGGCCGTCCCAGAAATATTTTATTTATTTCTTGTAAAAATATCCGAATTGACGGTATTCATCTGAGAAACTCAGGTTTGTGGAATCAGCATTATCTTAATTGTGAAGACGTCATTATTACCAATATAAATGTATATAACCATAGCAATCGCAATAATGACGGTATAGATATCGACGGCTGCCGACGCGTTGTTTTGGCCAATAGTATTTTGGATTCCGATGATGATTGCATTACCTTAAAAAGCACCGGGCCGGCGGCGTGCGAAGATGTTGTTATAACAAATTGCGTCGTCAGCAGCTTTTGTAACGCCATAAAGGCGGGTACCGAATCGAGCGGCGGTTTTCGTAATATTGCTATTTCAAATTGTGTTATCAAACCTTCGCGTTCAAAAGAAGAACCGATTTTCAACACGCCCAAAGAGGGGATAACCGGACTCTCTTTGATGATTGTTGACGGCGGTACCATGGAAGGCGTTACGGTGAACAATTTAACGATTTATGGCACTAAAGCGCCTATTTATATCCGGCTTGGCAATCGCGCCCGTCCCTATACGCCCGGCGCTCCCATACCCGGTGTGGGAAACGTAGCCAATATTTCCATAAATAATGTGGTAGCATACGGCGCGGGCAGCTGGGGTTCTTCCATAACCGGAATATCAGGGCATCCCGTAAAAAATATCTCTTTAAGCAATATTCAATTATTTACTGAGGGTGGACTCCAAAAGGGTGATTATAACGAGACGGTAAAGGAGGATGCAAAAGGGTATCCGCAGCCGACCACATGGGAAAATTTACCGAGTTACGGTCTGTTTATTCGTCATGCCGAAGGTATTTCCATATCCAATCTAACATTAGGAATTGCCCAAAAAGATGTTCGGGAGGCGATTATGGCCGAAGATGTTAATGGTTTGCAGATTCGGGGCATCCGGCTTGCAAATCCGGATTTTTCTCATCCCTTTGTTGTAGGGAAATTATTAAAAGAATATACTATAGAAAAACCGCTCGGTTGGGATAAATCCAATGAGAATTTTATAGAAATAATAAAATAACGCTTATGTTGGTATAAATTGAATTTGAAGAAGAATAGTCGATTTCGTCCTCTCTAAATTACAATTTATTATTGATGGCGAAGCGGCGTTATTTGAAACCTATCGGGTACTATTAACGGAGAGAAAATAATGAAAATTAAAGGATATAAATTTATACTGTTAGCTTTGATTTATCAGGTATTGTCAATAGAATGTGCAACAGCGCAGGCGAACGATGAGGACTCGCTGTTTATAAGCGAAGAGTTGACGGAGCAGGGATTGTTCACAGGAGGGATTGAGGGACCTGCCGTTGATAAACGGGGTAATATTTACGCCGTTAATTATCAAAAAGAAGGTACGATAGGAAAAGTTACGCCCGAAGGTTCTTGCACTCTTTTTGTTACCTTGCCCGAAGGCAGCATCGGTAATGGTATCCGATTTAATAAAGAAGGAGAGATGTTTGTCGCCGATTATCCCAAGCATAATATTTTAAAAGTAAATATGGAGACGAAAGAGATTGAGGTTTATGCCCACGAAGATGACATGAATCAACCCAACGATCTGGCCATATCCGATAACGGCGTCCTTTATGCCAGCGATCCCAATTGGGGCGAAAACAGTGGCAATATTTGGCGTATTGACACCAATCGTACGGTACATTTACTTGAATCGAATATGGGAACAACTAACGGGATCGAAGTTTCTCCCGATAACAGGACGCTTTATGTGGGTGAATCGAATCAGCATCGCATATTGGCTTATGATTTATCATCCGACGGCGAGATAAGCAATAAACGTGTGTTTAAAGAATTTGAGGATGAAGTATTTGACGGTATGCGCTGCGACAGCATCGGGAATCTTTATGCTACCTGTTATAATAAGGGGAAAGTGTATATTTTAAGCCCTGACGGAGAAGTTAAAAAAGTTGTTACATTAATAGGAAATACCGTTTCGAATATATGTTTTGGGGGAGCCGACGGCCGTGCCTGTTATGTTACGATGGTTGACAAGAAAAATATTGAAACCTTTCGAACCGATGTTCCCGGACGAAGCTGGGTTATGCAGCAGGAAATAACATCGCTGAAAAACAGGAGAAGACCTGGTATTCCGAAAAAAGTGCTATTAAAACAAAATTATCCTAATCCCTTTAATCCACAGACATCAATACCGTTTATTATTCAGCAATCCGGATTCACGAGTTTAAGTGTTTATAATATGCTTGGGCAAAAAGTTTCCGTGTTGGTTAATAGTGAACTATCAAGCGGTTCGTACACATACAAATTTATAGCAGACAATCTTCCTTCCGGACAATATTTTTACAGGTTGAAATCCGGGGATTTTATCGAAGAAAAAGAGATGATATTAATTAAATAATTCGTACAAATTAAAAAAAGGAGTTTAAAAGATGAAAAGATTTATTTTTATCCCATTGATGTTAATTATTGTTGTTTTCTTTAATAGCTTTTGTACTAAACAAAATGATAAAAAGGGTGAATTAAATAATAAAATTACTTTAGACAGCATCAAGGTTGATGCTCCCTTTGAAATGCCAACGATTAAAATTCCGGTTTTTCCCTCTTATAAAGTATTTAAGATCGAGGATTACGGCGCGGTTGAAGGAGACAGCACGGTTAATAACAGCATAGCAATCAATAAAGCGATTGACGCCTGCGCAAAATCCGGCGGCGGTATTGTCGAAGTGCCTAAGGGGAAATGGTTTACCGGGAAGATTCACTTTAAGAGTAACGTAAATTTACACATTAAAGAAGGCGCGGAACTTATTTTCAGCGATAATCCGAAAGATTATTTACCGGCTGTGCAATCGAGCTGGGAAGGCTTTGAGTGTTACAATTATTCTCCGTTAATCTATGCTTTTAAGTGTAAGAATATTGCCATAAGCGGAAAAGGAACCTTAAAAGCAAAAATGGGCACTTGGCGGCGCTGGTTTGAACGAACCCCTGCTCATCTTGATGCTTCTAAACGCCTCTATCATATGGCTGTTGAGGGCGTTCCGGTTGAAAAACGCCAAATGGCAGAAGGCGAGAATAATTTTCGTCCCCAATTTATTCAATTCAATCGTTGTGAAAATTTTATAATTGAGGATGTACATATACGCAACAGCCCCTTTTGGGTCATTCATCTATTGCATTCCAAAGACGGCGTGCTTCGCGGCGTAAATGTTTTAGCGCATGGTAGCAATAACGATGGGGTCGATCCCGAAATGATGCAAAACCTTCTAATAGAAAATTGTATTTTTGATCAGGGCGATGACGCCATTGCCATTAAATCCGCAAGAAATCATGACGGCTGGCGTTTGCATACGCCGAGTAAAAATATTGTTATGCGTAATTGCGAAATCCGCGAGGGGCATCAATTGGTAGCTATCGGCAGCGAGCTTTCCGGCGGAATTGAAAATATCTATGTGCATGATTGTACTTTTCCGCTTAAAGATAAAACCAGATTAAATAATTTGATATTTATAAAAACAAACAGAAGGCGCGGCGGATATGTTAAGAATATCTATTTGGAAAATATAAAAGCGGGCAAAGTGCGCGATGGCGTCTTTGGCGTTCGTGTTGACAGGTTATTCCAATGGAAAGATATCGTGCCTACGTATGAAGAGCGTTTAACGACCATAGAAGATATTCATATTAAGAATATCGAATTAGAGCAAGCAACGTTAGCCATTGATATTATTGCAGAGAAAGAGTCGCCGGTAAAAAACGTTACTCTTGAAAATATTTTTGTAAAGAAAGTGACTGATAAACCGCGTATTCTTGAAAATGTTGAGAATATCGTTGAGAAAAATGTTGTCTTGGGAGAGAAGTGAAAATTACAAACTGAATAGACGAAATTAACGTTTATAAACAAATATTAGGGAGGATGTTTCCTTATTATGATCAAAAGGATGGTATAGCCGAAATGTCCGTTAAAAAAGATGGTAATATCAAACTTACTACTTTTACAGGAATTCATGAAATGCTGACAGAGTATGCTATTAATGAGCTATTTGAAATAAATGTTAAGAATAGGGTTATAAGTAAAATATTAGGAATGTACTAATGATGAAATCAAAAGGATTGGCTATTCTTATATTGGCATTGCTGTTTTTGACGACAGGCAACAATCTTTTTTCCAAAACACGCGGCGAAGTAAAATTAAGCCTTCAATTTAAAAGTGCGATATTGGATACAATGGTTAGATATTCTGTCTATTTGCCGGCTGATTATAATAAATCTAATGAAAAATATCCGGTTTTTTATCTGCTTCATGGTTATACCGACGATGAAACGATCTGGATAAAAAACGGATGGGTCGATCAGGCTGCCGATCAGGGTATTATCGCTAATCATGTTGTAAAAATGATAATCGTTATGCCCGACGCCGGTTTAACGTGGTATCTCAATCAGCCCGGTGGTGATTATAATTATGAAGATATGTTTATTAAAGAATTGATTCCCTTTATGGAAAAAACATACCGAATAAAAGCAGAAAAAAAATATCGCGCGATAGGCGGGCTTTCTATGGGCGGTTATGGGGCGCTGGGTTACTCCATGCGTCATCCCGAACTTTTTGGCAGCTGTGTTGCCCTTAGCGCCGCCATCATCCCCGATACTGAGTTATTGAACTATCCTCAAACAAATTACGATAACTATTTTTCTCCTATATATGGTAAAGGGATTAAGGGCAAGGATAGGTTATCCGTTCATTGGAATGAAAATAATCCGCTCTATTTAGCCGAAAAGACGGCGGTTGAAAAATTAAAAAGTATCAATTGGTATATCAGTTGCGGTGATGATGACATTTTTATAAATGGTAATTCTGTCTTAGATCAAATATTCAGAGAGAGAAAGATTCCCCGCCAATATCGGGTTTGCGATGGAAGACATAATTGGAACTATTGGCGCGAGCATATTGGAGCCGGTCTTGTTTTTATCAGCGGAATCTTAAAGTGATGAAATTAAAGAATAATCGAGGAATAATCATGAAAGGTGTAAAATTATTTATCTTGTTTTTATTTGTTTCACTTTCATTAACAGGTTGTAGTGATAAGGTGAAACTCATATCTCCGGATAATACATCCATTCAATACAACGGACGGATTGATTTTTCGCAAAAAAACAGGGCGATATTGACATGGGAAGGTTCATCGGTTAAAATAAAATTTAGAGGGAGCGAAGTGAAAGCCTGGCTGCAATCGAGATACGTAGCCATTGATCTGGATATTGTTTTAGACGGTGACAGCATACGTGTATTGCAAGTTGATACGCTAAAGAGATGCTTTGTTTTAGCGGAAAATTTGCCGGATACGATACATACTATTGAAATTTTTAAGAGAACCAA
>CAYRJN010000060.1:0-889 GCA_964424545.1 uncultured Calditrichaceae bacterium | reverse complement strand
ATAATGGCGATTTATGGTTTTTTGGTTTTAAACTGAATGAAAATGAAAATGTATTAAAGCTTAAAAAACGAAAAAAGATTATTGAGTTTATCGGGGATTCCATTACAGAGGGCAGCTCTATAAATGCGAAAGGTAATGATGATTGGCGGGGGCTTAATTCCGATAACTATTTTACTTATGCCGCTATAACGGCGCGCCATTTTAATGCCCAATACTTTTGTATTGCCAAGGGAGGCGTAGGGCTGATGGTTGGCGGTAATCCCTTGATTATGGATGAGCTTTATTATCGTAAAAATATCAGCGATGCTAATAGTAAGTGGGATTTTTCTAAAGTTCAGCCGGATGTCGTGGTGATAAACCTTTTTGAGAATGATGCTAATATTTTTAATAAACCGGATCATCCGCAGTATATTAGACGTTTCGGTACAAAAAAACCGAACGAGGAAGAGATTATTGACGCTTATGTAAAATTTGTTGACAAGATAAAAGCCAATTATCCCAAAGCCAAAATAATTTGTTCCATAGGGAGTATGTCTGCGGCGAGGGAAGATTTACCTTGGGCCGGATATATTAAAAAAGCCGTTAAGAAAATAAATCGGGACGACGTCTATTTTTGTCTTTTTCCTTATAAAAATTCAAGCGGACATCCGCGTGTAAAAGACCACAAAATAATGGCGGATACATTAATCAATTTTATTGAACGAAATAATATATGGTAAGCGGATAATTGTAAAATTTATTCTACAAATTTCGTTTCTTATATATCGATGTTAGGCAATAGTTCTTTAATATCAAATAATAATATTCGGAAAGAAGCAGCGTATGAAAAAAATTATTGTGTTATTGATTTTGATCTTAATTACGACGGGTTGCCGTAAAAAGGCACAGC
>CAYRJN010000059.1:0-18844 GCA_964424545.1 uncultured Calditrichaceae bacterium | reverse complement strand
ATAGCCGACGGCGTTGTCAATGGTGCTGTAATTCTCATAATCAATAAAGAGAAAATAATAAAAAGTGTTAAGCCAAAATAAAATAACGCCTTTTTTCAAAATTATTCTATAGAAACCGCTAAGAAGTAAGGTTATTTATCCTGTTTTTCATTGAGAAGAATTCTATTATCCACCATGATGAAATCTTTCTTTTGCAATCCGTCTTGCAATAACTCATCGTATTTTTTCTGGAATTTATCTGCGCTGACATCGCCTTTCAGGACGGCGTCCAATTTTCCATTGGCGTTTTTGTCAATAATAACAATCGGTTTTTTGCTCATTAACTGAGAATTGCTGATAATTTTTAATTGATTATAAACTTGACCGTTTGTCGTATGGAATGTCCTGATCTCGTAAGTGTATTCGGTGTTAACATATTGGAATCTATTTTTATCCGGAGTGATCTCACGTAATTTATGTTCCTTTTCGAGCAGCGCCAAACCGTAATTGTATATTTTTTGTATTTCAAATAAACTTATTTCTCCCAAAACGATTTGATCAATAGTTCCGTCCTGGTCAGAATCAGCGGCGAGAAAATTTTTCCCCAATAATTCATTACGCGACTGCGTTATATCGGATGATGAAATGGAACGAATGCGATAACTCTCCCCGTTATAATCAAAATAATAAAAAGGGGAAACACGGAGCGATGCCGTACTTGAACACCCGGAAAGAAGAAAAGATAAAAGGAAAAATAAAATAAAAAGCAATGAATGCTTTTTACTCGCTGAATATTTTAGTTTTGCATTTCTCATTTTTTGCCCCCTTTATGAGAAAAACACTTTTAAAGAATCATGTTTAATTTATTTCATAACATACTTAAGATAAACGGTCGTGTACTGATTTGCAAATAAAAGAGAATTGAAACTGTGAAAATAAGTATAATTTTGAATCGGGCTGCAATCACCTTGTTTCGGCGATTATGGAACACCGGTGACACTGTTTATACCGATTCCTGCAGATAGTAAAGTTATCATTTCGTGGTACATTCAGATTCTCGGGGCAATGACACACATTTTTTGGTTGCCTTCCTATAACCCATATTTTTCATTTTTCTTAAAACTCTCCGTGTTTCTTCTGTGCCAAAAAACACATCTCGTCAAGAGGTAAGAACGCAAAGGAATGGTGTTGGGCTAAAGTCCGGTGTGGTTGGTTTTTTCCTTATCTCCTCCCTGATGAAATAGTTGTATAATATTCTACAACTTACTGTATAATATTACTCACAAATATAACGATTGAATATTTAATATTTAGAAAAGACTGCATTAACATTATAATAATTAATAGGTTGTGGATGTTATTTAGAGAGTTGGCACGAATATTGACATAAATAGTGGAAAAATAAGAAAGAGAAATATGATAAATCGAAAAAAAATTATTTACCTGTTAATTTTAATCGGCGCTTTAAGCGGATCCTGTCTGTTTTTCCCTGTATCGTTAGAAGGAGGTTCTACCTGTTTGTTCCAGTATGTTTTTAATGTGGAGTATGAAACGGAACAGCAGCATGTTTTTTCAAATAATGCCATACAGAATTTACATGTCCACACAGCCGCCGGTACGGGATTGGATATTTATCTGCGCCATTACGCGTTTATATGGTGGTTTAGCCTTGGTTTGTTTGTAATCGCGTATTATCATTTACGCCGATACGCAAAAATACAGGGACAAAGATAATTTTAACTTTAAGAATTTTCTAAGAATAAAGGTTTTAGATTTATAAAAAAGGAGAAAGTTGATGCAGAAAAATTACTTATGGCAGGTGCTGACGATATTATTCCTGGCAAATGCCGGATTCGGGCAGGTTGTAAAATTAGACAATCTGGTTGCGGAGGGTATCTCTGAAAATCCGCAGTTGAAGGCATATCGCCATACCATTACGGCTGATTCAAGCCGCAGTCGAACGGTTGGTACTTTGCCGGATCCCACGGTAAGTTTTAATATTCTGAACCTGCCTGTAAACAGTTATTCATTTGATCAGGAGCCGATGACCGGAAAACAAGTGGCCTTACGACAAAATTTCCCTTTTTTCGGCACCCTTGGTTTAAAAGAAGAAATCGCTGAAAAAAGAACTATTGTCGATACGGAAAGCTATCTTGAGGTGAAAAACCGTCTTATTCGTGATATTAAAACAGTTTATTATGATATCTATGATGTGGATGAGGCAATTACCACTACGCAAAAAAACAAGGAACTTTTAAAAGAATTTGTAAATATCGCTGAAAAAAAATATGCGGTTGGGGAAGGGTTGCAGCAGGATGTTTTAAAAGCCCAGGTGGAGCTTTCAAAAATGATTGACCGTCTGATAACCTTAGAACAAAAACGCTCCCGCTTAATCTCAAAGTTGAACGCGTTATTAAACCGGCCGGCCGGACAAAAATTCGGACAAACCAATACACCGCAGTTTGTTTCTATTTCTATTAACCAGGACAGCTTAGTTAAAAAAATTGAAACGGATAGACCTTTATTAAAAGCATGGAGAGTGAAAATTTCACAAAGTGATGATAAGATATCCCTTGCAAAAAAAGATTATTGGCCGGATATGAGCGTATTTGTAGCTTATACGCAGCGTAATGTATTACAAAACGGCACAGGTAGGGTTGATTTTCTGTCCGCTGGAGTCTCGCTGAGTGTGCCGCTTTATTTCTGGAGGAAACAGGATAAAAGAGTAACGGAAGAGCAGTTTGTAAAAAAACAGGTTCAAGAAAACTATTACAATGTACGTAACAATGTGCTGGCGGAGATGGATATTGTATTGAGCGATCTTGATAAAAACGCACGACTTGCGTCATTGTATAAAACGGCTATTATACCGCAGGCATCACAGGCCTTGCAATCGGCAATGATCGGTTACCAAACGGATAAAGTCGATTTTTTAACTTTGATTAATAATCAGATGACGCTGTTTAATTTTGAATTGACTTATGCAGGGATCATCAGCGCATATAATAAAAATCAAGCGCAATTGGAATATATTGTGGGTAAACCACTTGAAGAGGTTGTGGAATAATTATTACAAAGGTCTCTTGAAAAAAAGTAAATCTATTATAAAATTTATAAAAACAGAAGATAATTCGGAGGAAATAATGAGAAAAAGATTAACAAAATGGGCGTTTGTAACTCTATTGATTATAACAGCGCTGATTGCGGTATCCTGCAGCAGTTCGGAAGACAAAACGGAAAAAACCTCAAAAACAGAGAAAACACAACTTTGGACCTGCGGGATGCATCCCGAGGTTATTTTGGATGAACCCGGTCAATGCCCCAAATGTGGGATGAATCTTGTGCCGTTAAAACAAAGCATTCAAGGTGAGGCGGATCAGGCCGAAAAAGACGGCGAACAGCCTAACGGAGGCAAAGGTAAAATATTGTATTGGCAAGCTCCAATGAATCCCACGGAAATTTACGATGCACCCGGTAAATCAAAGATGGGTATGGATTTAATACCCGTTTATGAAGGCCAGGTTTCTTCGGGAAGTACGGTTAAAATCGATCCGGTTACCGTACAGAACATGGGCGTTCGCACAGCCGTAGTAAAAAGGATTGATTTCAGCCGCACGGTGCGGGCAGTGGGGACAATTAATTACAATGAAGAAAAAATTTACGTGGTTTCCGCCAGGATTTCCGGATGGATTGATAAACTTTATGTGGATTATACGGGTAAAGCGGTGCGTAAAGGGCAGCGTCTGCTGGAAATTTATTCGCCGGAGTTAGTAACTACACAGCAGGAATACTTGCTGGCGCTCAATAACCAGAGGTTGATTTCAGGAACAGAGTATGCCGGTATCCGCGATGGCGCCGCTTCTTTGGTGCGCTCTTCGCGTGAACGGTTGTTGTATTGGAATATTCCTGAATCGCAGATAAAAAGATTGGAAGAAACCGGTAAAGTCAGAAAAAATATTACTTTAGACTCGCCGGAAGCAGGTATTATAACAGAAAAGAATGTTATTGAAGGGCAGCATGTTAAAGAAGGTATGACGCTTTATCAAATAGCTGATCTTTCTACGGTCTGGGTTTATGCCAGCGTTTACGACACAGAATTACCCTGGATAGCAAAAGGACAGGAAGCGGAAATTGAACTTTCGTATCTACCTGGGGAAAAGCTGAAGGGTCGAATTGATTACATCTATCCTTATCTCAGTGAAAAAACGCGCGATGTGAAGGTCCGAATTACATTCCCAAATCCACAGTTAAAATTAAAACCCGGGATGTATGGCAATGTAATCATCAAAAGTGAGCCGATCCCCAACGCGATCGTAATACCATCCGAAGCGGTAATACGGTCCGGAAAACGCAACGTTGTATTTATTGCCCGCGGTGAGGGACGATTTGAACCGCGCGAAGTGATCATTGGCGAAGAAGACGATAAGGGTAATATCAGGATTATTAACGGATTACTGGCTAATGAGAAAGTTGTTATTTCTGCTCAGTTCTTGATTGACAGCGAAAGCCGCCTGCAGGAAGCCATTCAGAAAATGCTTGCAGAAAAAACGCAGGTCTCGAAAGATGGCGACCATGAATCCTTCGATAAAACCGAACGGGAAAAACCGGCGAAGATGGATATGGGCAGCGATAATATGGAAAAAGAGACACCTGTCAATGAAATGGATCATAACAAAAATATGAAAAAATCGCCCGGAAAAGGTGATGGTAAAATGAAATGCGGTACAGGAAAATGCGGGGATATGTAGAGACGCACAATTGTGCGTCTGTACGCAAAAAATTGAAAATAGAAAAAGGAATAAAAAAATAAGGATTCGAAATATTCCTGCGGGAAAAGGAGAATTGTATGTTAGAAAAGATAATTGAAAAATCAGTAAATAATCGTTTTTTGGTGATTATTTTTACCGGATTGTTAGCTCTTGCCGGGATATACGCTCTATCGAATACGCCGATAGACGCTATCCCCGATTTAAGCGACGTTCAGGTAATTATATTTACCGAATATGACGGGCAAGCGCCGCAGGTTGTGGAGGATCAGGTAACCTATCCTTTGACGACGGCTATGCTGGCGGTGCCCTTTGCCAAGGTTGTACGGGGATATTCCTTTTTCGGGTTATCCTTTGTCTATATCATATTCGAGGACGGTACGGATATGTATTGGGCGCGCAGTCGCGTTCTGGAATATCTGAATTATGTTTCCAGCCGCTTGCCCGATGGTGTAACACCCAGCTTAGGTCCCGATGCGACGGGCGTTGGCTGGGTATATGAATATGTTTTGGATGGCGGCGATAAATATGATTTGCAAGAGTTGCGTTCCATTCAGGATTGGTATTTGCGTTATGAGCTGATGAGCGTACCCGGTGTTGCCGAAGTCGCTTCAATCGGCGGATACGTTAAACAATATCAAGTGGAAGTGGATCCGGATAAATTGTACGCTTATAACATACCCATCCAAAAAGTGCGCCAGGCCATTAAGCGGAGCAATAACGATGTAGGCGGCCGGCTTGTGGAATTGGGAGAAACGGAGTTTATGGTTCGTGGATTGGGTTATATTAAATCCATTGAAGATATTGAGAATATTCCTCTCGGCGTGGATAAAAACGGTACACCGATCTTGATAAAACAGGTTGCCAATGTACAAATCGGGCCTGAATTGCGCCGCGGTATTGCCGATTGGAATGGCGAAGGAGAGGCCGTAGGCGGCGTTATTGTGATGCGCTTCGGCGAGAACGCCTTAAAAACGATCGGTTTGGTTAAAGATAAATTGGAAGAGTTAAAAAAAGGTCTGCCGGAGGGCGTAACCATAAAAACCGCTTATGATCGATCGGGATTGATCGAGCGCGCTATTGATAATTTAAGCTGGAAACTTGTTGAAGAATTGTTGGTTGTGGCTCTGGTAAGCATCATTTTCCTTTTACATTTTCGCAGCGCTTTTGTGGCGCTTTTTACTCTGCCAATGGGAATTCTGATATCTTTTTTAATCATGTATTTTCAGGGAATCAACGCTAATATAATGTCGCTGGGAGGTATAGCCATTGCTATCGGCGCCATGGTGGATGCGGCTATTGTGATGATTGAAAACGTCCATAAACATATCGAAAGCGATAAGGGGAAAAAAGACCATTGGCAGATTATTATAGATTCATCGAAAGAGGTTGGCCCGGCGCTTTTTTATTCTTTGCTGATTATTACGGTTTCTTTTTTGCCCGTATTTACCTTGCAGGCGCAGGAAGGCCGCATGTTTAAACCGTTAGCCTTCACAAAAACCTACGCCATGGCCGGGGCAGCCTTATTGGCGGTAACCATTGTGCCTATTTTAATGGGTTATTTTGTACGCGGAAAGATATTGCCTGAGAACAAGAACCCTATCAGCCGCATATTGATCAAAATATATAAACCGATTATTCATTGGGTGCTGCGTTTTAGATGGATAACCATAGGAACAGCATTGTTGATTTTGGTTATCACTATATTCCCGCTAAATAAAATAGGTTCGGAATTTATGCCGCCGCTTAATGAAGGAGATTTGCTTTATATGCCTACAACCGATCCGGGAATCAGTATCACCAAAGCAAAAGAGCTGTTGCAGCAAACCGATAAGATTATTAAAAGTTTTCCGGAAGTGCATCATGTATTCGGTAAAATCGGGCGCGCGCAAAGCGCTACCGATCCGGCGCCGCTCTCTATGATTGAAACCACTATCATGTTAGAGCCGAAAGAAAAATGGCGGCCGGGAATGACCATAGAAAAGCTGATTGCCGAGTTGGATAACGCCATTCAATTTCCCGGCGTGACCAATGCCTGGACAATGCCCATTAAAACGCGTATCGACATGCTTTCTACGGGGATCAAAACGCCGGTCGGCATAAAAATAATGGGACCGGATTTGCAAGTCCTTTCCGATCTCGGAGCGGAAATCGCCGCTGTAATTAAAGATGTGGAAGGCACGCTGAGTGTTTTTCCTGATAAGGCTGTCGGCGGTAATTTTTTTGATTTTGATATTAAACGTGAAGAAGCCGCCCGTTACGGCTTAACGGTTGGTGATGTGCAGGATGTTATTATGTCGGCCATCGGCGGAATGAATGTAACTTATACGGTTGAAGGATTGGAACGTTATCCGGTAAACGTACGATACAGCCGCGAGCTTCGCGACAATCTGAGCTCTATAAAAAGAGTGCTGGTGCCCACACCGACGGGTGTGCAAATCCCGTTAAGTTATGTGGCCGATATCAATATTAAAAAAGGTCCGCCGGTAATTAAAAGTGAAAATTCGCGTCGTACTGCCTGGCTGTATGTGGATTTACGCGGCATTGATGTGGGAACGTATGTAAAAAACGCCAAAAAAGTAGTCGAAGAAAAAATTAAATTTCCGGAAGGTTACAGTTTGGTGTGGAGCGGACAGTTTGAGTATATGGAAAGAGCGCAAAAACGGTTGAATGTGGTCGTACCCATAACTTTATTGATTATATTTTTGTTGCTCTATTTTAATTTTAAGAATTTCAGCGAGAGTTTTATTGTTATGCTGTCGCTGCCTTTTGCTCTGGTCGGCGGCATTTGGTTTATGTATCTGCTCGATTATAATTTCAGTGTGGCGGTGGGCGTAGGATTTATTGCTTTGGCCGGTTTGGCGGCGGAAACGGGGGTTGTAATGCTGGTTTATCTCGATAACGTTTATAAAGATAAAATAGCCGACGGTTCCATGCGCAGTATGGGCGATCTTTATGAGGCCATTATCGAAGGTGCGGTTGAACGAGTGCGACCCAAACTGATGACCGTGATGACCACGATGATCGGTTTGGTTCCCATATTATGGGGAACGGGCGCCGGCTCTCAAACTATGAAACGTATAGCCGCGCCTATGGTGGGCGGAATGGTTTCATCAACCATATTAACGCTGATCGTAATTCCGGCGATATATTATTTGTGGAAAACACACGAAGTTAAGAATCTTGCCGTGCAGGTGGCGGAAAGTAAAGAAATCGGCGCCGCTCACACTGATGTGAAATAATTTGATAAGGTCGGGGGAAAACCATAGGGATCGATAATAGTTCGGTCCCTTTTATCTTAAAATTTTTAAGCGGGGGGATTTGATATGCGGGAAGTAAAAGCGTTTATTCGTTCAAAGAAGGCGGAAAAAGTGATCGATGTATTGGAAGAACTGGGTATTGCCGATCTTACCTTAATTGATGTGATGGGTATGGGAGAGAATTTTGAAGACCCGTCTCTCGCAAAATATTCCATGCATGTTGTAAGGAAATATTCGGGAATCGCCAAGATTGAAGTCGTTTGTAAAACGGAAGATGTGCAGCGCATTATTGATATAATACGCGATACGGCATATAGCGGTTTAAAAGGCGACGGGATGATTTATGTGACGCCCGTAGAAACGGCTATAAAAATTCGCACGGGAGCGCTTGATTCCGACGCATTGTAGTGTATGTGTAACGAACTTAAGTGCAGGCCGATTCTATCGAAATTTCAATATAATATTACCTAAATTGAGCGATTCTTTTGTTGTCTTTAAGCGACGTGGCGATCCCATGAAGATTGCCACGAACCCGCTGGGTTCTCGCAATGACAATACCTACAATATTTTAACCGAGAAATCGCTCAATTTAGGTATTACTATAGGAGTAAAATTATCAAACAAGTTAAAAAAGCTCCGCATGTTATTATTATCGGCGCCGGTTTTGGCGGATTATATGCGGCAAAAAAGCTTATAAAGAAAAATAAGCGAATTAAAATTACCATAATTGACCGCCAGAATTATCATTTGTTTCAACCGTTGCTGTATCAAGTTGCCACAGGGCAGCTTTCTCCGGAAGATATTGCCTATCCCATACGGTCTATTTTTTCGGGGAATGAAAATGTAACCGTAATAAAAGGTACGGTTCAGGCGGTAAATATCGATCGCAAACGCGTTGAATTGCATGAATACGCCCTTTTTTATGATTATCTGATAATTAGCGCCGGCGTTATGCCTGATTATTTCGGTCATGAAGATTGGGTCTATTTTGCGCCTGGGTTAAAAACCATTCAAGACGCTTTATCTATGCGAATGCGCATATTAAATACATTTGAAAAAGCGGAACGCGAGCAAAATTCAAAATCGCTTAATTTTGTAATAATCGGCGGCGGGCCTACTGGCGTAGAATTAAGCGGAGCATTAGCTGAACTCAGTAAAGATATTTTAAAAAAAGAATTTCGAAATATTAAGTCAGCGCAGGCTCATATTTATCTAGTTGAAGCGGGAAACACTATCTTAAACGGTTTCCCTGCAGGGCTTATTGATCAGGCAAAAAAGAAATTGATTAAGCTTGGGGTAATTATTTTAGAAAATAGCAGGGTGATGCAAATCAATGATAGCGCTGTGGAAATACGGTCTTCTCATAAAAGCGCGTTTATCGAAACCAAAACCATTTTATGGGCCGCCGGCGTTAAGGCAGCGGATATGCGTTCTTTCTTTAAAAATAGCGAAGAAATTAAAGTTGATCATAAAAACAGAATAGCGGTAAACAGCGATCTCACGTTCGGCTCTTGTAAAGATATATTTGCGGTGGGCGATATCAGCGTATTAAATAACAAGCCTTTACCCGGTATTGCGCCGGTGGCGATACAACAGGGACAATATGCCGCCAAAAAGATACTCTCGGATATTAACGGTGAAAAAACAGCCTCTTTCCATTATCGCGACAAAGGAAAAATGGCTGTGATAGGTCGTAATGCCGCCATAGTTGATTTTGGTTTTTTACGTTTTAGTGGATTTTTTGCATGGTTAATTTGGATTTTTATACACATAGCTTACCTTATAGGTTTTCAAAAAAAGTTTCTTGTTTTGCTGAATTGGGCATGGAATTATTTCAAGAAAAATGCTACGGCGCGCATTGTATTTGGCTGCGGAGATATTGAAGACGGATCCTCATCGTTAAAATGTTAAATCGTCTGCTGTTCAGGTCGTGCCACGTTCAATCCAATTTTTCCCCATATACTTGCTTTTTTGTGAACTGATG
Organism: uncultured Calditrichaceae bacterium; assembly: GCA_964424545.1. Classification (GTDB taxonomy): domain Bacteria; phylum Calditrichota; class Calditrichia; order Calditrichales; family Calditrichaceae; genus JAUVIB01. The sequence continues at coordinate 8,855 of CAYRJN010000059.1, read as the reverse complement.
TATATCGCATATCTTTTTTGCTTCGGTTATTACGCAAAACCTTTGGAAAATTTACAGTTAAAAATCAGCTTAACTTTGTAAGGATTTTCGCTCTCCTTCGTCTAATATACAAATAATCATATCAAAAAACGGGGGAAATAATTATGTATAACATATTGTTTTTGCTGGCGGTTATTGCTATATCCTGTTCCGATATTTCTGATAAAGGCATAACCGTAACAACAGTGGCGGATTCTACCGTTGCCAAGGAGGCTTTCATTACCGACCGTACGGGTAAGAAATGGGATATCAGCTATGCCTACAATCATTATAATATGGATCCCGAACAATTTTATTACGGATTAGGTCCCAAAGCCATTCAACCGATTCAAAATCCGAAATTTTTCAGCTCCGGCGAACAAGGCAGACCGAGTAGTTCGGACGCTAATATGGTAATCGGAATTAATTTTCAGGGCGAACAAAGAGCCTATCCTCTATATGTATTAAAGTCTCATGAGGTTGTGAATGATGTAATCAACGGTGCGCCCATAGCGGTTGTCTATTGACCGTTGCATAATTTAACTGCCGTGTATAGCAGAAAAATAAAAAAGGACAGCGTATACAAAACGTTAACGTTAAGCGCCAGCGGTTGGGTTTATCAAACTACTTTTGTATTATATGATTATGAAACCGAAAGTTTGTGGTACCCCTTTCCCGATTCCGAATCGTTGAGGGGCGTAAACGGTTATTACGCCGACAGGATTTTACAGAAAATAGCAAGCGAAACAATGCAATGGAAAGCTTGGGTCGCCCAATATCCTGACTCCAAATTTTTAAAATATCCGTGAAAGAAAATAATTTATTTTCATTAAAATAATCTTCTTTCTCTTTCATTAGCGCGAGTTAAGCTAATTTAGTTGATTGTAGGAAAATCTTATAACCAGCCAACGCTTAAGGTTTAATTCAAATCGCAGCCGTCATATTAATAGGTACTTTTGAGCTCAATGGATAGTTCTGCCCATTGATCTGAGGGTAAGTATGAACATATTTTGCTATTACATTCCTTTAATTAAAGTGATAAATTTATCGAATACGGCATCTATTTTCGAGGCATCCTTAGCGCCGGCCGTGGCAAGATGCGGACGACCTCCTCCTCCTCCTCCGGCTATTTTTGCGCACTCTTTAATTAAAGCGCCGGCGTTCAATTTTTTATCTTTAACAAGATCGTCCGTTAAAAAACAGACCAACGATAATTTGCCGTCTGTTTCCGAAGCCAGCAATCCGGCGGTCATTTTATTTTTTTCGCGAATGCCGTCGGCCATCTCTTTTAAGCGGTTGGTATTAACATCATCGAATTTAGAGGTAAAAACTTTTACGCCCTTAATCTCTATTGCCGATTTTAACAGTTCATCCAAACCGCCGCTTAACTTTGCGGATTCTAACTTTTCAATCTCTTTGTGAAGATTTTTATTCTCCGTAAGCAAGGCGTTAATTTTATCACCTAAGGTGTTGGTTGAGCTGTTAAGCAGCGTGTTAGCCCGTTGAACGGCAATTTTATTTTTCTGCATTATTCGCACGGCCGCCAACCCGCTGACGGCTTCTATACGGCGCACACCGGAGGCAATGCCGCTTTCGGAAACGATTGTAAAAAGTCCGATATCGCCGGTGGCTTTTACGTGCGTACCGCCGCACAATTCAAAACTGAATCCCGGAATATTAACCGTACGTACGATATCGCCGTATTTTTCTCCGAAAAGCGCCATAGCGCCCTTTTCCTTGGCTTTTGTGTATTGTTCTGCTTGTATTTGTAGCGTAATATTTTCCTGAATTTTTTCATTAACCAGCATTTCTATCTTTTGCAAATCATCGCTTGCAACCTTTTCAAAATGGGTAAAATCAAAACGCAGCCGTTGCGGTTCAACGAGAGAGCCCGCTTGATGAATATGCTCGCCAAGAACCTGACGCAAGGCGGCATGAAGCAAATGAGTGGCGGTATGATTTTTAGCTGTTTCACGCCGCTGCGATTCTTTTACCTCAGCCGTTACCTCATCGCTTTTCGGCCGAAAGGGCGCCGCCACTTTACAAAAATGGATGATATGGTCGCCTTCTTTTTTAGTGTCCGTAACAATCAATTCAAAATCCGAGCCGCGGATAAGGCCTGTATCGCCTATTTGTCCGCCGGATTCGGCATAAAAGGGCGTTTTTAAAAGGATAATACGAATTTGGTTATCGTCCTGATAATAACGCGCTATTTTCGTTTCCGTTTTCAGTTGCGTGTAGCCGTTAAATTGCGAATCGCCCTCCGTATTCATTATCGTCCATTTTTCATCGTTAATTTTTTCCATTTCGAATTTAGCGGATGAGCGCGCCCGTTTACGCTGCGCTTCCATCTCCGATTCAAAACCCTGCTCATCGATTGTTAAACCGGCTTCGTCGGAAAGAATTTTCGTTAAATCAACGGGAAAACCGTAGGTATCGTATAATTTGAATACATCGCCGCCGGGGATGGTTGATTTTCCTTTTTTCTTTAAATCGGTTACGATCTTATCAAATATTTCTAACCCGCGATCCAAAGTTTTGTTAAAACTCTCTTCTTCAGCGCGGATCACCGAGGCAATATGCTCTTGTCGCTCCTTGATTTCGGGATAAACATCGCCCATTATCTCAACAACGGTCGGAGCCAACTTATAGATGAACGGTTCGCGCATATTCAACTTACGACCGTAGCGGGCGGCGCGGCGTAAAATACGGCGCATTACATAACCGCGGCCCTCATTGGAAGGCAGACCGCCGTCGGCTATGGAAAAGGTAAGCATACGGACGTGATCGGCGATAACGTTAAAGGCGGCTCGTTCTTCATTACTCGCGGCCTCTTTGCCGGTTAATTCGGCAATACGCGATAAAATAGGTGTAAAAACATCGGTATCGTAATTGGAGCGTTTATTTTGCAGAACGGCCGTAAGACGCTCAAAACCAGCCCCCGTATCCACATGCTTGTTGGGAAGAGGATGAAGTTCGCCGATGTCGTCGCGGTTATATTGAATAAATACCAGATTCCATAATTCGATATAACGTCCGCATTCGCCGTTTACGCCGCATACATGCTCTTCTCCCTGTTTATCGCAAAAATCGGGACCGAGATCGATGTGTATTTCCGAACAGGGTCCGCAAGGGCCGACGCTGCCCATCTCCCAGAAATTATCTTTTTCGCCGAACCGCATAATATGATCATGAGCAATATCTGTTTTTGCCCGCCAAATTTCAGCGGCCTCGTCATCCGTTGTATAGATGGTTGCGTACAATTTATCTTTAGGCAGTTTCCAAACCTTCGTTAAAAGCTCCCAAGCCCATTCAATAGCTTCGGCTTTGTAATAATCGCCGAATGACCAATTGCCCAGCATTTCAAAAAAAGTATGGTGGTAAGTGTCATGTCCCACTACTTCCAAATCGTTATGTTTACCGCTGACGCGGATACATTTTTGCGAATTGACGGCACGTTTATAATCGCGGGTTCCCGTGCCGAGAAAAATATCCTTGAATTGGTTCATGCCCGCATTGGTAAAAAGAAGCGTTGGATCGTCGATGGGGATTACCGGTGCGCTCTTTACAAAAGTATGATTTTTCTCTTTAAAAAAATCGATAAATTGTTGACGTATCTCTTTTGATTTCATTCTATCCTCTATAAATTTGGAGGTTGTAATGTTTCAAGTTCCCAATGGTATAAAGTTAAAAGTAAAAAGATTTATTTTTCAAGCGTTTTGCTTTTTGTGTCCTATTTTGCAACGGAACGCTTGTTTAGATTCCGATCTATCAAAAAGGGCAATCTTTTATTCAAGTAATTACCACAAAATAATGTAAGGCATGGGGATGTTCTGCTTTAACCGAGAAATCCCCTAATACCGTTGAGCAGCATCTGCACGGAAATCATAATCAACAACATACCCATTAGCCGTTCAATAGCCGCTAATCCTCTACGTTTAAGTATTTTATAAAAAATGGGCGCCAGCATCAAAATAAAAGCCGTAAATGACCAAGCAATCAATAATGATACCAACCATTGCGTCATTTTCTCCGGCGCTGTATGTACCATCAAAATCAAAGTAGCCAGAGCCGATGGCCCTGCAATCAGCGGAATGGCTAAGGGCACAATAAAGGGTTCGCCGTCCACTTGCTGACCCATTACGCCGGCGGAGGTGGGAAAAATCATGCGAATGCCGATAATAAAAAGCACAATGCCTCCCGAAATGCTGACCGTTTCCTGCTGTAAATTAAGGAACAAAAGCAGACGTTCGCCGAAAAAGAGAAAAATCAATAATACGCCAAGGGCAATTAACAACTCTCTGATAATAATGATTCTGCGCCGCCGTTTATCTATGCCTTGTAGAAAGCTTAAAAACAAGGGAATATTCCCCAACGGATCCATTACCAAAATTAAAACGGCCGCCGCCGATAAAATTTTTCCGCTGAATTCGATCATTTATCTTTTCCCCTTAAAGGGTATCGCTTCGCAAATTGATAAACGAAAATGCCATTTTTTATTTCGATAGAATTAAATAACGGGTAGAATATAAGAAATATTGGGCTATTTATGAAATAGAAACGCAAGGTGTCCCTAAATATTTTTGTAGAAATGAAATAGGGCAAGAAGGGGGCAAAGGAAAATCTATGTTTCAAACTAAATCAAGCAGAGTTTTCTCTGAAGGCCTCCCTTTTCAAAAGGGCTGATATTCTTACTTGTTAAAATGTAATACACAAATTACAGTAAGGACGGTTGTATAGGTTAAAACAGAAAGTTTTAAAAGGAAAAAGCGGTTTAATCCCGCTTGGGAAAACCGCTTTTATTGATTATGAGTATTATCGATTATACAAGACCTTGGTCCAGCATAGCGTCGGCTACTTTCAGAAAACCGCCGATATTGGCGCCGTTTACGTAGTTGCCGGGCGTACCGAAACGTTCCGCTGTGGTAACGCAGGTTTTGTGAATATTTTTCATAATTTCGTGTAATCTGTTATCCACTTCTTCACGCGACCAAGGTACGCGCATGCTGTTCTGAGCCATTTCTAAGCCGGATACCGCTACACCGCCGGCGTTGGCCGCTTTACCCGGGCCGTAAAGGATTTTATGATCAAGGAACAGATTAACGCCTTCGATAGTCGTCGGCATATTGGCGCCTTCGCTAACCACATAAACGCCGTTATTCAACAGATTTTGAGCGTCTTTCTCATTGATTTCATTCTGCGTAGCGCTGGGGAAAGCGCATTGCGCTTTATGATTCCACAGTGGATTGTAATCGAGGTCATGATCAACCGGCGTGTAAACGGCGTTTTTATACTCTTCGGCATATTCACTGACGCGTCCTCTTCTGATGTTTTTAAGCTCTTTGATGAATTCGAGTTTATCGCGGTCGATGCCCTCTTCGTCATAAATATAACCGCTGGAGTCTGAAATAGTGATTACTTTACCGCCGAAATCAAGTATTTTTTCAATAGTATATTGGGCTACGTTACCGCTTCCGGAGACGAGACATACTTTATTTTCCAAAGTTTCGCTTTTAGTTCCCAGCATTTCCGAAGCAAAATAGACCGAACCGTAACCGGTCGCTTCCGGACGAATCAGCGAACCGCCCCAATTGAGTCCCTTACCGGTCAATACGCCGGTAAATTCATTGCGCAAACGTTTATATTGTCCGAACAAAAATCCGATCTCGCGGCCGCCTACGCCGATATCACCCGCCGGCACATCCGTATTGGGGCCGATATGGCGATGAAGTTCCGTCATAAAACTTTGACAGAAACGCATCACTTCGTTATCGCTTTTACCTTTGGGATCAAAATCGGAGCCGCCTTTGCCGCCGCCCATGGGCAGGGTGGTCAGGCTGTTTTTAAATACCTGTTCGAAAGCCAAAAATTTTAAAATGCCCAAATTTACGGATGGGTGGAAACGCAATCCGCCTTTATACGGACCGATGGCGCTATTCATTTCAATACGAAATCCACGGTTAACCTGCACTTCGCCCTGATCGTCAATCCACGGCACACGGAACATAATGACGCGTTCCGGTTCAACGATTCTTTCCAATATTTTTGCCGACCGATATTCCGGATGACGATCCAGAACCAGCGACAGCGATTCAACCACTTCTTCCACCGCCTGATGGAATTCGGGCTGCGCCGGATTTTTTGCTTTTACTTCCGCCAAAAAAGATTTTACGAAATCACTCATTTTTACCTCCGTTAATTGCTCGTTATACAGTAAAGAATTTATACGGTATGTAATATGCGCAATAAATCGGAAAAAAAATATAATAGAAATTATAAAAGCTTTGTAATAAAAATTATTACAAACGCAACCTGTTTTGTTTGGGGTAGAGAAGGGATGAGGCAATAAAAATTAATAAATGATTCTTTGCCGCTTTAATCGGGTAAATTGGGATCTCATTAGGGTCTATGCAGCGGATTTCTCGATTCTTTTCGGGCCGGTCGCGCTTGAATTTTTGATCGATGGTTATTTCGGACGACAGGGTTCGAGACGACAATTTTGATTCATACGTTCCGCTCTTTTATCTATCGGCTTTTACCCGATAAACAAAGAGATTACTTTGGTCCGATCGATAAAAAAATTTATGGAATTCTTCGTGAATTTTAGAAGAAAACCATTTGATTTTTATCGCCTATTCCGTTTTATGGTACGCTTATAGTAGAATCGCGTTAAACAAGAGTTTAAAGGTTCCTTGGGTTGACGCCCGAAACTGCGGATTAAAACCCATCAGCACGATTTCGCCTTTACCCTTTTTCAACCAAACCATGGCCGTTTTGTCGGCCAGTTTGTCAATATGCTCGGCATAACCGCTCAACAAAATATTTCGCTCGGGGAATTTAGCGATCACGCGACGGTCCATATCGAAATAGGGGATCGAGGTGGCAAAAACCGGTTTGCCGCGATAAAAAACGCCCGCTTCTTTTTCCATTCCCATGGTCAGGGGATGATCGGGCAGCAATTCGACTTTTACGAGCGAGCCGGGACAGTATAATTTATCTTTTTGCAGTTTGCCGCCTATATTTTCAACGGGCAATACAAAATCTTCCGTATTGCTATCATCAAGTTTAATGGAAAGCGGCCCCATAAAGAGATTGACGGAGCGTCCCCAAGAAACAACATGTCCGCCGTCGTTTATAAAGGCCAGCAACTTTTGCAACCCTTCTTTTTTCATCCCTTTGGTGTACTGCGGCGGATATTGGCTGGGACGATAGGAGTCTTTTGATTTGTATTTTCCTTCCATTAGAATCGATTTATCGGCGTCGGGGAAAATAATCAGATCGAAATTCTTTTTCAAATCCTTTTTCTCGAAATCGCCCGGCCGCAGCGTCTTATAGGGAATGTAGTAGGAATCGAAAACAAATCGGCACCAGCCGGCGTCCATATCATGGAAATAAGTTTCCACCAAAGCAATACGCGGCAATTTTAACTCGGCAGCCGGAACGGTTATATTTTCGGTTACATAAATCGGCGTTATGTCAAGAAATGTATCAAACTGTTGCGAATTGTCGGTTAAAATCCAAAAACTTCCTTTGGGGACAAGACGCCCGTCAATTTTAACATCCGCCGTTGTTCTTTTTACCGTAAGACCTGCTTTTTTAGCGTAGAAAGCCGCTTTATAACTTTCGTTATCATTGATCGTAAAGAGCATGGACGTAAAATTGTTATCGCTCTTTTTATATAAAGTAAAGGGAAATTCGATAGGCGTTAAATTGCTTTCTATCTCTGTTGATCGATGCTCTATTTCAACGACTTTAATATTACGGTGCAGCGGCAGCGACCAAGAGGTAATATCGTAGGGCTTAATTATTTTTCCACCCGGGGTATAATGACGAAGCGGAAAATGCTGCACTTCCATTACCTCTTTGATAAAGGGACGTACGGGCTGGCTTAAGGGAACAACTAACGAACCTTGCGTGTAGATTACGCCGTCCGATTCAATATTTTTCGTTAAACGATATACCTCTATGCCGTGTTCATGCAATAGGTTTGCCAATTTAACCCATTCGCTTTGATCGTGTTGCTCGAAAGGTAAAACGTAATAGAACGGCGCCTCCGTTTTTCCTTTTATAACCTCTTTTTTGGCTAAATCGTTGCGAAATTTTAAGATTTCTTCCCTTGAGCGCGCTGCGGTTTTTATAATAGAGAGCGTCGACTCTATTTCATATTTTACAATATCCGATAGGCGCCACCAACCGCCGGGCCACGGTTCGGGCATATTAATGCTCTTTTTATATTCGGATAAACCTTTGCCGTATGCTTGCAGTTCGTTCGCTTCCACAAATATAGGCGTGGCGTATTTGGCGCTGGCTGCTTCCGTTAACATGCCGATTGTATTTTTCCAGATACATGTTTCGGTGGAGCCCGGCCAGTAATCGTCAAAAAGGTAATGTTGAGAAAGACCGCTCAATCCTTCTCGCGTCATATCGCGCACCATTTCCGAACCGAAAACCCAAGTCCAGTTCCAAAGCGTTGCATCGATATTTTCCGTAATGGGATCATGCATAGGCGGCACAAAATAACGGGCCGTTCGGCTGCCCATCTGATGTTTTTCTACCATAACCTGCGGGTACCACTCGACGCTGAATATTTTGGAAATCGCTTTTGTGTCGCTTTGGCTTAAAGTGATAAAATCACGGTTATTATCATGTCCCACATATTTGTGATAAATGCCTGGAAGAGAGGAGCCGTCGTATTTTTTCCCTTTATAGCGCTTATAGTGGTTGACCACCATATCCATACCGTCGGGATTATGGCAGGGAACCAGCATTAGTACCACGTTATTTAAGCGTTCGCGTTGTCGGGGATCGTTTGTAGTCAACAATTCATATGCAATCAG
>CAYRJN010000058.1:0-19146 GCA_964424545.1 uncultured Calditrichaceae bacterium | reverse complement strand
CATCCGAGACGAGTTTTGGCCGTAACCGGAAGGGAAACGGCGCGAGCCACCGCCTTGCTCATGGCTATCATTTTTGGAACATCACGCAAAAGTCCCGCGCCTGCGCCTTTCATGGCTACCCGTTTTACCGGGCAGCCAAAATTTAAATCAATAAAGTCAGGATTAAATTCTTCCACAATCCGCGCCGCTTCAACCATAGCTTCTATGCGCGATCCGTATATCTGAATAGCAAAAGGGCGTTCTTTATCGCTGATTTTTATCTTTTTAAATGAGTTTTCCACGTTGCGGATAAGCGCCTCCGAGGCAACGAATTCCGAATAAACCACATCGGCGCCCAGCTCTTTACAAATCATTCTAAATGGATAATCGCTCACATCCTCCATTGGCGCAAGAAATAGTTTTTTATTGAATAAATCTTCAAAACGAAATTTTTTTTCCATTATTGAAATTACCGCACAATTGCTATAGTTTAAAAAGGTCATAATTTATGTTTGCCGGGTATTTTCTTTACTAACGCCGAATAAAAAAGTAAAATTCCACCATCATATCTTTAATAATTCTGCGGCTATTTGGTAGGGCGATTTGCTTTTTAATTCTTTTTTTATCTGAAAATTCAAATTTTCAATTCTTTTTTCATTCCAAAAGCGATGAGTGATTTGAGCGTTAACGAGCGCTTTTATTTTGTTTATTGCTCGTTCGCGCCTTTTTAAAAGCAGACGACCGCTCTTATCAAGAAATTCCGCATGTTTTAATATATCAGTCAATACGGAATCTATACCCGTCGCGCTTAAGGCGTTGGTTAAACGGATGGGCGGCAGCCAATCCTCAATCTTTTCACGTAGACTAAGCATATATTCTATGTCGTCGTACATTCGTTTGGCGCCGCTTAAGTCCGCTTTATTGACCACAAAAATATCGCCTATTTCCATTATGCCTGCTTTCATAGTTTGAATTACGTCCCCCGCGTCGGGAACAGTCATTAAAATAACCGTATCGACCGCGGACATAACATCCATTTCTATCTGTCCTACGCCAACCGTTTCGAAAATTATGAAATCGTATCCAGCCGCATCAAGAATATCCGCCGCATTGATGGATTGTTTAGCTAATCCTCCCAAATTGCCGCGCGAGGCCATGCTGCGTATAAAAACGCCTTGATCTAACATTACGTCTTTCATGCGAATCCTGTCGCCGAGAATAGCTCCGCCGCTAAAAGGACTGCTGGGATCAACAGCGATTACGGCCGCCGTTTTGCCTGTGTTACGGATTAATTTTATTAATTGATTGGTAAAAGTGCTTTTCCCCGCTCCAGGCGGTCCGGTTATACCCATGCGTAGGGCATTTTTTTTATAAAAATGAAGTTGATTTAAGAGGTCTAAATAGGAAGACGTTTCGTTTTCTACCATGCTGATTGCTTTGGCAATTGCCCGTTTGTCTTTTTTGATAATATTTTTTATTAATAGTCTAATTGCCTTCTTCATTTCTATCCAATAGATTGATTATACAATAGTAAATAATGACAATTATTATAACATTTTAACGTATAAATTACAATTATTTATTGATTGAATGTATTGAAATTTCAAATAATTATTTTACGTGAATCTTTGCCTTAGTTCGAGCTTATTAAAATTAAAACATAACTTGGTAAATCGACGGAGAAAGCAGTATACACGTCAGTTCGATGTCATTGCCCATGCTTTGGCGGGGCGTTCCGTGTACGACACATGAGCGAGGCCATCTTTAATATAGTGGAATGAAGGGACGCCTGCTTAAAAGTAAAACCATGTTAAGCTCTTTATTTTAATTTGCTTTTTTGATAAATTTTTATTCATATTATTACCGCCTGTCTGGATACGGTTTTTTTTGGGCTGGCCTGATAGGCGCTTTGAGGGTAATAAATAACTTATTAATCTTGTTAAATTAATCGATTGGAATTTAATGGTCTCATTAGAAAATAGAATAAAACGAATTTTGTTCGATGCGGACGACACTTTATGGGAAAATAATCTCTTTTATATGGAAGCTAACGCAAACTTTTTCGATTTACTTGGCGAAGGGGGATTCGGCGAGGAGGAAATAAGCAAAGAATTTGATGCGCTGGAGATGAAAGTAATCAAAGAACGCGGCTATGGAAGTATCAATTATATTTATATTTTGGAAGAATTATTCGCTAAATATAACAAGCTCTGCGGTGGAAAATTAAATGAAGAACGTTTACGGGACATAATCGAACGTTTTATGGAACATCCTGTTCAAAAGCCATTGGTTTTTGATCGCGTCGAGGAGACGTTAAATTGTTTGCGAGAGAAATATAAATTGTTTATTCTTACAAAAGGCGATAAAGAAGAGCAATCGGGAAAAATTATCCGTTCCGGTCTTGATAAATTTGTTGAGGATTATTTCGTTCTTCCTGAAAAAAGCGATAAAGAGTATCGGGTGTTATTGGAAAGATTTAATTGGAAAGCTCACGAGACCTGTATGGTGGGCAATAGTCCGAAATCGGATATCAATCCGGCTCTGCGCAACGGGATGTACGCTATATATATTCCGTATCATGATACATGGAAAGTAGATATGGAGCCTATTGAAAATTCCACACAGCGCCTGATTGAACTTCGAAATTTTGCCGAATTAAAAACCGTATTATAAACGAAATGGATATGTCATGAAAGAGTTAGCAGAGCGTATAATAGTGGCCCTTATTGCTATACCGGCGCTGATTTTTGCCATATTAAAAGGGGGCGTTTGGTTTTATAGCTTAATATTGGCAATCGCTTTACTCGGGCAATGGGAATTTTATAAAATATCCGCCGCCAAGTCAATCTATCCCCAGACAATGACGGGTTACATTATTACAACGGCAATGTTAACGGGTATACAATTCGGTTTTGTCGAATATTACTTAATTCCATTTTTAATATTGTTAATATTAATTGTATTTTTGTCGGAAATGTTTATCAATAAAGGCTCGGCTCTGTCCAATATATCCTTTACCCTAAGCGGCGTTATATATCCGGCGCTGTTTCTATCGGCACTTCTTATTGTGCGTAATAAAATAGATATCGTTGTCGGCGATAAAATGGGATTATTCACGATGGCGATCTTTGTCAGTATTTGGGTATGTGATACGTTTGCCTATTTTTTCGGAACGCAATTTGGGAAACACAAACTCTTTCCTCGCGTATCCCCTAAAAAGAGCGTTGAAGGCGCCGCAGCCGGGCTCTTAGGCTCGATTTTAACTTTTTTTCTATTTGATAAACTCAGTGAATTAAATTTACCCTTCATTTTTACGCTGATTTCCGGATTAATCGTCGGGGTTTTCGGACAGCTTGGCGATTTGGTTGAATCGTGGTTTAAGAGAGACGCACAGGTAAAAGATTCTTCGGCAATATTACCGGGACACGGAGGAATATTAGATCGTTTTGACAGCTTATTGTTTGTCTCGCCGTTGTTTTTAGCTCTGTTTCTGCTCTGGAATTAAAATTTTTTAATTTTGATTGATTTTAATCTATTATTTTATGCTATTTTGTTTTATATTAACAAATAGACACAAGGAAATCCTTAATAATAATAAAAAGAACAGCTTATGGAAAAGAAACGTATTTTAGTCGTTGACGATGAAGAAGATTTAACTTGGTCTATTGCTAAAAATCTATCGAGGGACAAAGACCTTTATGATTTGATAACGGTAAACAGCGGAAAAGAGGCGTTGGATGTGCTCTCTCAGCTTCCCGTTAATCTTGTCGTTTCCGATGTGCGCATGCCTGAAATTTCGGGATTGGATTTGTTATTAAAAATCAAAGAAAATTATCCTCTTACCAAAGTGATCATAATGACGGCATACGGTTCTTCCGAAGTACAGGAAGAGGCCGGTAAACGCGGCTGCTTTAAATATATCGAAAAACCTTTCGAAATGAACAAATTACGCGAACTGATACTAAGCGGAATAGAGGAGAAAAAAGGCTTTGAAGGACGCATTTCCGATTTTCAATTGAGTGATCTTATTCAGATGAATTGCCTCGGCCGTTTAACCAATGCTATTTTTGTAACTAAAGACGATCAGCAGGGAGCAATCTATTTTGAAGATGGTAATATTGTACATTCGGTTGTGGATAATATAGAAGGCGAAGAAGCCTTTTATGAAATACTCACCTGGCAGGGCGGAAGTTTTTCAGTTGAAAAAAGCCGTAAAGCCGAAAAGGATACGATTCATAAGGGCTGGCAAACTCTGCTGTTGGAGGGAATGAAACGAGCCGATGAAATCCGTTCTTCAGGCAGTAAGGCGGTGGAAACGGAATCGGCGCGCAAAAAAAAGGATATATTGAATAATCTTGAACTATTTGCCGCCACAAAAGGAGTGATTCTGGCCTCTATATTTACCGTAGAGGGCTTTCCGACATCGTCCAAGATAAATCCCGAATATAAAGAAAAATATAATATTTCATCGATTTCGCCGGTTATATCTTCTTTAACAAAACATCTAAATACTTCAATAAATGATCTCGGCTTTAACGGCCTAAATGAGGTCGTCTTGGAAAGCGCAGACGGCTTTTTATTTCTTAAAACGCTTCCCGATAAAAATGATTACTTATTGGTTTTGGCTGATAAAAGCACAAATCAGGGGTTGTTAAGAATGGAGATAAAAACGCTGCTTAAAAAAATTACCGATCTTCTGCCGGGAAAAAATAGTTAATAATACCGAAATTTCACGAAAATAGCTCGCAACTTGATTGATAAAATAATATCCATATTTTTTCATTGATTCCGTACAGGCGAGAAAAGAAGAAATTTTCGAGTCATTCAAATGTAAGGTCTTTTCTCCGGTTTGCGTGGAGAAGAGATGGAAATGTATATGTAGATTCATATCCTTTCTTGACATACTTATACAAATAAACAGGCGTTAATCCGTAATTATCGATTCCTGTTTGAAGTCATTTTGTCATTCGGCTTTGTTATACCTTTTCTTATATTGATTCGTCATTAAATATTGTATATATTTTAGTAAAAGAGTAATAATAATTAGAATTAAGCAAAGAGGGAATCCCATGAAGCCAATGAAACGCAGGACATTCATCAAAACCACCGCTCTCGGTACGGCGGCTGCCGTATTATCCGTAAATCATATTAAAGCGGAGGACACCTTGCCTGAAGCCGTTTGGGTTGAAAACGGCGAACCGAAGGAGCTTTTTGAGCGAGCCATTAAGGAGATGGGTGGATTGGAGCGCTTTATCAGCAAGGACGACGTGGTTGTAGTTAAACCGAACATCGGTTGGGATCGCGCGCCGGAATACGCCGCCAATACTAATCCCGATTTAATTGAAGCCATTATTAAAGAGTGTTTTAAAGTCGGTGCTAAAAAAGTTAAAGTTTTTGACCGCACATGTAATAATCCTCAAAGATGTTATCGTAATTCCGATATAGAAGCAAAGGCCAAGGCAGCGGGCGCCGAAACATTTCACATGAAAAAGAATCGCTATAAACGGCTTAAAGTAAACGGCGAGTTGGTCAAGGAATGGCCGATTTATAAAGATTATCTCGATGCGGATAAGGTTATTAATGTGCCTATCGCCAAACATCATTCTATGGCTACGGTAAGTTTGGGACTAAAAAATCTAATGGGTGTATTTGGTCAGGATAGAGGGAAAGTTCATAAAGATTTTTCAACGCGCCTTATTGATATAGATAAAGAGATATTGCCACAGTTAACGATTATCGACGGATATCGTATTCTCACCAACCACGGTCCGCGCGGCGGCAATCTTGAGGATGTGGTAATGAAAAAAACATTGATTATGAGTCCATGCACCGTTAATGCGGATATTCTTGCTTTGCAGCTGTTTGGGCACAAATTGGAAGATATCGACCATATAAATATGGCCATAAAACGCGGCTTGAATAAATATGATCCTAAGACGTTAAAACTCAAAAAAGTAACGCTGGGTTAATATGGCCAAAACGCGTCGCATTTTTCAACTCATTTTTCTGGTCTTTTTTATATTTTTATTCCTGATTGCGCGATATCCTTATGAACACGGCGTCAGTTCGGATATATTTTTACGTTTTAGCCCGCTGATGCCTCTTTTTGAGTTGATCCACGGAATAAAAAGTATTTTACCTTATTGGCCGGCATTAATTATCTTATTGTTAACGCCCTTTTTCGGCCGTTTTTTTTGCGGTTGGATTTGTCCGCTGGGCGCAACGTTGGATATTACCGATAAAATCGTTAAAGTTCCTACTAACCGCTATGAACCAAAATGGGCAAAACCTTTGCGTTGGCTTAAATTTGCCGTTTTATTTTCTGCGATATTTTTAGCTTTCTTTTCGATTAATGTTTGGGGTTATTTTGATCCGCTTTCTATTTTTAATCGTGTATTAACGATTATTTTTTATCCCTTTGTCACTCTTTTTACGGATAACACTCTGCTGACCCTGTCCAATATCTCTTTTATTGAGGACGGAATGTATACGGTTTATGACTGGTTTAAAATCTACCTTATGCCGGAAGAACAGGCCTTTTATCAGCAAATGTGGTCTATCCTGATATTCATTGCCATTATTCTCGGACTAGAAAAAGTTTCGCGACGCTTTTGGTGTCGGAATGTTTGTCCGGTCGGCGCCTTTTTGGGGATTCTTTCTAAGTTTAGATTATTCGAAAGAGTTGTTGCCGATTCTTGCAGCGCCTGCAATATCTGCACAACCGAATGCAAGATGGGCGCGATTTCAGATGAAAGTCCCAAAATAAGCAGCAAGGTTGAGTGTATCGAATGTTTCAACTGTTCTGAAAATTGTCCGCCGAAATTTAATTCAATTACTTATGAGTGGCGTTGGAAACCCTATAATTCTAAAATAGATTTTGAGCGTCGTCGTTTTATCCAAACCGGCGCGGCCAGCTTACTGACGCTTGGCGCTTTAGGCGTCGTATTGAAAAATCGTAATAATATAGAAAAACAGATTCGACCTCCCGGCGCTTTGGAGGAGGATGAGTTTCGTGAAAAATGCATACGCTGTCAGGAATGCGTGCGTATATGCGAATCAAACGGCGGATGTCTGCAACCCGATTCCATTCATAATAATCCATTGGATTTATGGCTGCCGGTGGCCGTAATGCGCGAAGGGTACTGTGAATACGGTTGTAATTTATGCGGAGAGGTCTGTCCGACCGACGCCATTATGCCCCTTGAGCTGGCGGAAAAGCAAAAGTTTAAAATGGGTCTGGCGCATTTTAATAAAAATATATGCATTCCTTATGATAAAAATACGGATTGTATAGTTTGCGAAGAGCATTGTCCCGTTCCCGATAAAGCTATAAAGTTTGTTGTTAAAGATATTGTTATGCATGACGGATCCGTCCGAAAAGTAAAGCATCCTTATGTTATCGAAGAGCTGTGTATTGGTTGCGGTATTTGTGAAACCAAATGTCCTTTACCCGGAGAATCGGGCATATTCGTTACCAAAGTTTAAATATTAATGCTCTGTTTTCTTCGATTTATATTATTTTATTCTAACGGCGCCATGTTGTATAATACGCGCGACTCTTTCCCGCTGGGTCATCAAAATTAGCGGGTTTTGCTCATAAACGGTCGTCGATTTAATAAGGCTGTTCTCAATCTCTTGTAATTTTTTTATTTTTTTAGCATCATTGCTCTTTTTTATCAGCTTTAAATATTCAACGTCTTCTAATCCATCGCGAATATTTTCAAAACGAATAGAAGTTACCGGCGCTTCCACAATGGCTTGATTTTGCGGCATTTTTCTCGGCGGATAGAGAAGGCGTCCGTCACCGTTACCCCACTTGCCTTTGCTCGGGCTGTAACTCATGGCGCATTGCCATGGATTTTGCCTCCAATATGTTGTACTCCAATATAAACTTCCGTCTAAGTTATATTTATCGATCATCCAGAAGCGAAGGCGGTGATTAATTGCGGGATGGTCGATAAAATTGTTAGGATAGGGGGCTTTCGGCGCGGTGCAGACATACCACCAAACCGTTTCCCCCATTTTTTGTCGCCCTGCGGCCATTTTATTATTATAATGATTCATAATCGGAACCGATAAATTGACCGCGTTAAAAAAATAGGGGATGGGCGCGTCTTCGTTATTGCAGATCAGAAGTCTGCGAATATCAGGGCAAGCTACCTTTAATAATTCCATTCCTTTTTTAACCTTCTCATACTCATTAATCGGTGGCTCGTCCACCCAATACCAATATGCTTTGTCGAGCCAACCTTTTTCCCGTAGATGTTTTTGAATTAGTGAATAGGTAAGTTTAAACAAACGATTAAATTCAGGCGTATAGCGTTTGTGGTTTAAAATTTCAGTTGGAATCCCTCCCATATTGAATGTAGTAAAGTGAAAGTGATCGAGATAGCGCGTCATGGCGCTGTCGAATTGTGAATAATCGATTATGGGTTTTGGCGGATTGCCCTTATATCTTGTCTTTATTTCCGCTCCGGCTTGTGGATAATAAGGCGAAATTCTATGTTCAGCACACATTTTCATATACAGATCATGGATTTTTTGCCATTGTTTTGGCGTTAAATTACCGTGATATTCTTTGTTTATATTCACGCCATAAGCTGTTTCAACAGACGGATTGTCGGGTAGAGTAAAGTTAAAGACCTCCACTTCTATGGGGACGACTATGTTGCGGGTAAACATTTCCGAACAAAGTTTAATTTCCCCTCGATATATACCCGCTTTTTGATTTTTTCCGGCATGAACCGTGATCCATATCGGATTGTTTTGAATTTTTTTAAGACTGATTTTTTCTTGTATGGGAGGCAAAGCATCCGGCCATAAGTTGTGGCTGCCGTAATAATCCGTGGGGTATTTGATTTTGATATAATCTGGCGCTAAAAGTTCAAAATTTGAAGATGTCAATGAATCATTTCCGCTCATTAATGATGTTATGTTGATTGTTAAGTCCTCAATATCCGCTTTTGGGTTCAGTACCAGCTGAAACGGTTCGTATTCGTTTTTTGCGAGAGAAACATGGATGGCGTCAAGATGTACTTTGGGAACAGTCTCATTCCGTGCGACCTTCTCCACTCCGGGAGCATACCAAATTCTTAAGTTATTATTTTGAAATAGGTTGCATTTAAGGGATGACAACTTGTCAATAATTTGATAAGGTTCATCGGCGGATAATTTGATTAGGTTTAAGCGATCTTTTAGGTTGTCTTTAAGCCAGCGAGGCATATCCGTTTTGATTATTTTTTGTATTTTGTAAACAATCGTTCGGGCGGCTTCTTTCGGTAAGTCAATAATTAAATTTCCCCCATTGGGAACGGAAAAACCTTTTAGTTGATTGTCGACAAGATACCAGCGATAGCCTAACGAAGACGACGGAAGTAAAACACGGAGGTAAAAAGGGGATATATCGGGACGCAGAATAGAATATGTGCCGTCGTCGTTCTTCTCCAATGCGTTTTCTACGATTGTAAAGCGAGCGTCCAATAATTCTGCTTTATAACAAACGGCTTTACCGTGTTGATCATATACAAAAATTTTATTTTTGCTTTTCCCATGATAAAAAAAGAATTTATTATTTATGGTTTTTTTATTAGGCAATTGAACTTGGCATACAATCCAATATGGCCCGTTTGCCAAATTCTCTGTATTAAAAACCACGCTTTCGGCAAGCGGCGCACTAAGGCTGTCAATATCACAACCCTGCGCATTTTTCAATTTTGCCGAATAACGAGGAATTTTGTTTAAAATAAGATAATTGCAATTTTTGCCCATTACCAATTTGATCCGTTTATTGTTTTGTTTGGCTTCTATGCTTAACTTGTCAGGAGAAGAAACGGAGTTTTTAACGCGCTCTTGTTCTTTTTTAAGATTGAGAAAGCGGACATAAAATCCCCAATTACCCGAGCCCTGATCGATTTTCAACAACAACGTATTCTTACCTTTTTTCAGTTTAACGCGGATTAAATCGTCGTCTTTAACGGCCATCCTCGGAAGATGGTTGTCCCAGACAACATTACCGTTTAACCAGATTTTTACACCGTCATTGCTTCCTATAGAAAGAACGACATCCGTATGGCGCTTAGCAAGAATATAGGTAGCGGCGTAAGCGACGACTCCCTGATTTTTTTCATATATGGAAAAAAGGTCGATATAATTATGCGCCGAATGGTATTTTTCCCAGTTGTATTGCTTTCCGTCCTTCGATATAAACGTTAATCCATCCTTAGGTTGAGCCTTGTTTTCACCTCCGATCGGCTGTAAATAATCGATATAATAACCAAGCGTAGTACGATCATGCCGGTATTCCGTAACGCCTTTGGCCAACGGATTGGGGAAAGGGCCGCACAACAACCAATCTGTTATCCATTTATCATACGTAAATTCTTGGATGGGATTTTGCGCGCTGAGCAACGTAAGAAAAAGAAATTGAAAAGTAAACAAAAGCGCTGTTTTTTTTGTCAAATGCATGGTGTTATTCTCCGCATATTCGTCTGTTTATGGATAGAAAAAGATTTAACAGAATAACTAAATTTTTTAATTGAAAGCAAATTTTTGAAGAAATAAAATTAAATGTGTAAGGAATTTTATGGCAGTGCGTCTAAGGTGTTGTAATCGATTCGTATCATTAACCACGGGGGAGATATGTTAATTTTTTTATTTTTTCCTTAAATCTTTTTTTAGATAGCCCATTGTAAATTATTTATATACAATTATAATTTTGGAGAAAAATATGAAAACGACCTACTTATTATTTTTAATCATACTGCTATTCGGCAGTTTTTTGTATTCACAAGTTGTCATTACCAATACAAGCAATTATAAACTGGCCGAGCAGATGCTGCTAGCCAATGAAATCAACGAAAGCGGAGAACCTTTTGCCGAAGCATTGGGATATGATCTTGATGTATTAGACCCAACCGTTCTGAATCAACCGGATTCTATTGCTTATACGCTGGGACTTGAGAATTATGAATATTCACGTTATCAGCTTGGAACGGTAATATCCCGTTCCGGAATCGGATTACACATGATGTGGGCGCCCGTCATTAAAGAGATGGCAGCTATGATGCCCGATGATTTTGACGGTTCTATGACCGCTGCGCCCAACGGTTATAAAGAAGATGATATGCTGATGAAAACCATAATGCATTTTTCTATGTTGTCCAAGCACATGCCGCCGGGTAACCCATGGCCGCAGTTTGCCGATTTTATGGGCGGCGACCCCCATTTGCCACAGCCTATAGATGCCGATAAGTTTGCTTGGGAAGATTTTTCAACGCTTCGCTGGGATCGTAGCAAAATGGATAAAACGCTCAATCCCGGGGCTATGGGGCAATCCTTAATGAAGCAGTATTTATGGTCGCAGGATATGCTAAGCGCTTTTCATGATTCTTTGGATAATAGCATCGAAGCGGACGGTACGGTAACGCCCGATTCGGCGGATAGTCCTAATTTTGATGCGATGAATAATGTTTTTTATGGGGGAGACGGTTTAGACGGTTTTATTGGACAAGTTCTTACCGCAGAAGCCATTAATAAAGTAAAGTTTATAATTATGAATCTTGCTTATGACGGTTCAGCTCTGGGAATGATTGACCCGGCTACGTATAACCCTGCCGATGGCATTAAATATTTTCCGCATAAAATAGCCGTTACCGAAAGCATGGTAATGGATGGCCTACCTCCTCATGCCACTCAATTAACGATAACGGATGCTTACAGCAACCTGTTTGATCAATTCTCTTTACTTTGGGGAACGCTCCATTTTAAAAATATGATGGACCCGAATAATAATTCTTCGTCTGCCCACATTGCTTATAAATCGGTGTTCGACGGCGATCCTTTTCCTGCAGATATGTCGCAAACCGGTATGCCCGGACCTTTTGATTTGATGAAAGGAACAAGTAAAGTAATTTTTCTTAATCTTAAGGCGATGCATTACAATGACACGCTTGGAACGTTTGTCGATCAAGCGATACTCGATAACGGCGCTTTGGAAAAAGGAACAATTATTTCTACGTTAAACGCAGCGTACACTATTGTAGCGTTAAAAACGTTAATCGAAGAATTTCAGGGTACCGGGCTTGACGAAATGGCAAAATCCATGATTACCTCACAGGCGGATTTTTTACTAACCAATTTGCAGGATGGAAATGCCGCTTACTATAAATCCTATTCAATTGGCGAAAAATCCAATGATAACAAAATGGATGTCATTGCACAGGCTGCTGCGGTGAGAGGATTGTATTCCGCCTTTGAAGCGACGTCCGACCATAAATACCATTTTGCGGCGGATTCTGCTTATATAAAACTGATCGATATGTATTATGTCCCATCAATGCATGCTTTTCGGACGGAGGCGGATAATGAAACGGCAACCTATACGCCGCTCAATTTTGCCGTCATAACCGGCGCGCTGCGAGAATCAAATTTAATCGGCGGTTTTGAAGATGCTCCGAAAATATACACCCGCTTTTTCAAAAAAACAGCCAATGCGATGCAATTATCCGAAGCGCAGGCTACCGGGGAGAGCGGAAGCGATTCCGATGGTGACGGTGTGCCTTATATTCCGGAACAGCCGGAAAATTTACCGCCGGTTTTTGCGGCCGAAGCGGTTTTGGATTTAAATGTTACCGCCATTGCCGAAAAAAATAGGAATATTCCCGGTGGATTTATTTTAGAACAAAACTTTCCAAATCCGTTTAATCCCGTAACGCAAATAAAGTTTAACATTAAAGAACGAGGCGTTTATAATTTAAGCGTCTATGATATAACGGGGAAATTGGTAAGGACGCTGGTATCGGGCGAGCTTGAATCCAATATTTATTCAGTTACTCTTGACGGGAGAGGAATGGCCAGCGGGATTTATTATTACAAATTGCAGGGGATGGGATACAATGTCGTTAAAAAGCTGGTCTTATTGAAATAGCTGCGACTGGGCATCATATTTAACCTATTTCAAATAGGCTTACGAATGTAATTGGCAGAGTTCTGGTGTAAAAATCGAGGATGTGACGTCCATAAAAGGGTCTTATCCTCGATATTGTTGATTATTTAAATATCATAGTAAGGATTCCGCTCAAGCGGGAGAATCAGCGATTCCAAAAAGCCGGCGGCGACGGAATGACAATATTTACAGCATAATAGCATAGGAAGCGCTCAATTCTAAATAGAGTAAAAAAAAATTGACAAATCCAAAAACAACTCTTATCTTCTGCCAAGCGCAATTTAAAAGAAAACGATAATTATGAATATTAAATCCCATATCCGAACAACGCATTGTAACACGCATCATTGTCATTATACCGTGGCCGGCAGGGATGGGATAATTTTGTTCAGATGATAGTAAAATGAAAAAATGTTAAAAGCCCGATTCCTGCGAATCGGGCTTTTTTTTATCCGAAAAAGAGGTGGAGGATAATGTTAACCGTTGCTATACAAAAAAAAGGCCGACTTTTTGACGAAACAAAAAGGCTGTTAAACGATTGCGGGATATCTTTTAACGGCGGTAAAAATACAAAGCTTTTGGCCGATTCCCCCGATTTCCCCATACGCGTTCTTTTTTTACGAGATGACGATATACCGGAATGCGTTTCGGACGCTGTAGCCGATGTGGGCATTGTCGGTGAAAATGAATACCTTGAAAAGGGAAAACCGTTAGAGATTGTTAAACGACTGGGGTTTGCCCGTTGCCGTCTTTCCATTGCCGTGCCCAAAGATCTGAAATATGAATCTATTAAGGATCTTGAGGGTAAAAGTATTGCCACTTCCTATCCCGAAGTGCTTAAAAAGTTTTTAAAAGAGAAAGATGTTCGCTGTGCTATCCGGCAAATTAGCGGTTCGGTGGAAATCACGCCTAAAATCGGGCTGGCCGATGCTGTTTTTGATATTGTCAGTACCGGCAGCGCTCTAATAAGCAACGGTTTACGCGAAATGGAAACGGCGGTGAAGTCGGAGGCGGTTTTGATTGCTCGTTCCGATTTGGAAGCCGAAAAGGCGGAAATACTCAAACGGTTAATCTTTCGTATCGACGCCGTTAAAAAGGCGCGCAATAATAAATATGTTTTGCTCAATGCGCCCAATGAAAAAATTGAAGAGATATGCGCTCTGCTGCCCGGTATGAAAAGTCCTACCGTGTTGCCTCTCGCCGAAAGCGGTTGGAGTTCTATCCATTCGGTAATCAGCGAAAAAGAGTTTTGGGAAAATATCGAAAGTTTAAAAAAAGCCGGCGCTCAGGGTATATTGATTATTCCTATCGAGAAAATGATTGTGTGAACGGTAATTTTTACCTGTCATAATTTATGAGACGTTAAATTTATAACTACTTGTTTGAAAAGCGAGAACAGAGAGATGGATTTAATAAGTTATCCTTCAAAACAGGAATGGCCGCACCTTATTAAACGCCCATTAAGAGATTGGGGAAGTTTGGAAAAACAGGTCGTTCCCATATTTGATGAAGTTAGACGTAACGGAGACGCGGCTCTAAAAGCGCTAACGCAAAAATTTGACGGTGTTGCCATTGAAAATATTGCCGTTTCGCCACAGGAGTTTGAACAAGCGCAAAAGGGTGTTGACAAGGAGTTGAAAGATGCTATTGCCGCCGCTGCGGAAAATATTCGTAATTTTCATGAAAATCAATATGTAAATGAAGATGCTATAGAAACAGTTGAAGGCGTAAAATGTTGGCGCAAATCCGTTGCCATTGAAAAAGTTGGTTTGTATATACCGGGCGGCAGTGCGCCTCTTTTTTCTACCGTATTGATGCTTGCCATTCCGGCGGTTATTGCCGCTTGCGATGAAATCGTTTTATGCACGCCACCCGATAAGGAAGGCAAAATTCATTCGGCAATTCTCTATGCTGCTTCTGTGGCCGGCGTGAAAAAGGTTTTTAAAGTCGGAGGCGCTCAGGCTATCGCCGCATTAACCTTAGGGACGCAATCCGTACCGCGAGTGGATAAACTGTTCGGACCGGGCAATCAATATGTAACTATTGCCAAGCAAATTGCGCAAAGGTACGGAACGGTCATTGATATGCCCGCCGGTCCTTCTGAAGTTTTGGTGATGGCCGATAAAACAGGTAATCCGGCCTTTATTGCGGCCGATTTATTGTCGCAGGCCGAACACGGCAAAGACAGCCATGTTATTTTTTTAACTACGGATGAGCTTTTGCTAAATAAAACAATGAATGAGTTACAAAAACAGCTTGCCGTCTTGCCGCGTAAAGAAATTGCCGAAGTAGCTATCGCCAATAGTAAGGCGCTATTGTTGCGAAGTTTGGATGAAATGACGGCATTCTCTAATCTATATGCGCCGGAACATTTAATTATAATGGTTGAGCAATTGGAAAAGGCCGCAGAATCGGTCAAAAATGCCGGATCGGTATTCCTTGGGCCATACACCCCCGAAGCAGCAGGCGATTATGCCAGCGGTACAAATCATACCTTACCGACTAACGGATATGCCCGAAATTACAGCGGTCTTTCTCTTGATGATTTTATGAAAAAAATTACTTTTCAGAAAATTTCAGCCGCCGGTATAAAGAATATCGGAAATATTATAGAAACGATGGCTGAAGCGGAGCAGTTAACTGCTCATAAAAATGCCGTAAGTTTACGAATGAACGATTAATTTGATATAAAATCTGGTATAAAAATAATATAATGAGCAGAGTAAAAAATATAATTCGTAAAAATTTAATCGGGTTTAAACCCTATAGCTCGGCGCGAAATGAATACAGCGGCAGCAAAGGCGTCTTTTTGGACGCTAATGAAAATTCTCTCGGCTCCGTATCAAAAGAAACGCTCAATCGCTATCCCGATCCGCAGCAAAAACGTTTAAAGAAAGCCATCGGCAGCTTAAAAAATACGGCACCGCAAAACATATTTATTGGCAACGGCAGCGACGAGGCAATCGATCTGCTGTTCCGCGCCTTTTGCGAACCGCGTATAGATCATACGATTATCATGCCGCCGACTTACGGAATGTACGAGGTTTGCGCTCGTTTAAATGATATTACCATTGATAATGTTCCCTTAAAAAGCGATTTTGAAATCGATATTGAAAAAGTTATATCCATAACGGACGAACGGTCGAAATTGATTTTTGTATGTTCCCCCAATAATCCCACGGCTAATGTGTTCCGGCGGGAGGATATAGTTACGTTGCTCAACAACTATCCCGGTCTTGTTGTTGTGGATGAAGCTTATATCGATTTTTCCTCGCAAAAAAGCTGGTTGAATGAAATCGAACAATACGATAACCTCGTTGTGTTGCAAACTTTTTCCAAAGCATGGGGCATGGCCAATGTAAGAATAGGCATGGCTTATGCGCAAAAAGAGATCATTGACGTTCTATCGGCTATAAAATATCCCTATAATATCAACGGTATTACACAGCAAGTTGTATTGGAAGCCTTGCAAAATATTCAAAAAAAGGATAAAATGGTCGCCGAAATTTTAAAACAGCGGCAAATAATTATGAATGCTTTAAATAGCTTGAAAATGGTAATTGAAGTTTTTCCTTCGGAAACCAATTTCATTCTGGCGCGTTTTAGAAATGCGCGGCGCGTTTATGAAACTTTGGTAAAACAAAATGTAATAATTCGCGATCGTTCAAAACTGCCTAATTGCGATGGATGTTTACGCATAACGGTAGGCAAACCGCAAGAAAATGAAACGCTCATTAGTTTGTTAGAGGAAATGGATCAATGAAAAAAGTTTTATTTATTGATCGTGACGGCACTATTTTGACGGAACCGGAAGATAAACAACTTGATCATATCGATAAGACCGGTTTTTTACCCGGCGTTATTTGTAATTTAAAAAAGATCGCATCGTTGGATTATGAATTGGTTATGGCCAGTAATCAGGATGGTCTCGGTACGTCGTCTTTCCCTGAAGAAGACTTTTGGCCGGTGCAAAATATGATGCTTAAAACGTTAAAAAGCGAAGGAATTGAATTTGACGATATTTTAATTGATCCTACCATGCCGCATGAGAATGCGCCTACTCGTAAACCGGGCATCGCTATGTTTGGCAAATATCTGCAAGGCGATTACGATCTCAGCGCCTCTTTTGTTATCGGCGATAGAGTAACGGATGCGCAATTGGCTGAAAATCTAGGATGCAAATCTATTATTATCGGAAGCGATAAATCCGTTAAAGCGCATCATTTGGCGGATAGTTGGGATGAAATTTGGCGGATTTTAAAATATCCCGATCGTATCGGTAAAGTGAAACGTATTACCAATGAAACGCAAATTGAGATAGAGTTGAATCTTGACGGCGCCGGCAAAGCGGAAATCAGTACGGGTATCGGTTTCTTTGATCACATGCTGGAACTTTTTTCGCGTCATGCGGCCGTTGATTTGCGCGTTCGGGTTAAAGGCGATTTGCATGTGGACGAGCATCATAGCATAGAAGATACGGCGCTGGCGCTCGGGGAGGCGTTTAGTCAGGCCTTGGGTGAAAAGCGCGGCATCGAACGCTATGGTTTTCTACTACCGATGGAAGATTCGGTCGCCGAAACGGCTATCGATTTTTCCGGCCGCCCTTATTTAAAATGGGAAGCGGAATTTAAACGCGAAAAACTCGGAGAAATGCCTACGGAGATGTTTAAACATTTCTTCAAATCTTTTTGCGATACCTCAAAAAGCAATCTTTATGTAAAAGCCGTCGGTGAAAATGAACATCATAAAATTGAAAGTATTTTTAAAGGATTCGCCCGGGCTATAAAATCGGCGGTAAAAATAAATTCCGATAGTAATGAAATTCCCAGCACCAAAGGGGTTTTGTGAAAAAGTAAAGAGATTGAAGAATTGAACATGAAAACAGTAATTATAAAATATAATGCCGGAAATATCCATTCGGTACGGAACGCTTTAAAACGTTTGGGGATTGAAGCGCTTGTAACCGACAATCCCGAAGAAATTTTATCGGCGGATAAAGTGATTTTTCCCGGAGTGGGCGAAGCGAGCAGCGCAATGCGCTATTTGAAAGAGCGCGAGTTGGATAAGTTAATTGCAGGTCTTACTGTACCTACTTTAGGCATTTGCCTTGGGTTGCAACTTATGTGCGCTTATACGGAAGAAGAGGATACGGAATGTTTGAATATTATTCCCGTTCAGGTGAAAAAATTTCCGCCTAATGATAAAGTGCCACACATGGGTTGGAATACAATTACAAAATTAAAGAGCGAGCTGTTTAAGGACGTTGCGGAAAATAGTTACGTTTATTTTGTGCATAGTTTTTATGCCGAGACTAACGAATACGCTATTGCCAAAACAAACTATATTCTTGATTTTGCGGCGGCTGTTTGTAAAGATAATTTTTATGCCACTCAATTTCATCCGGAAAAAAGCGCGGGGGTTGGCGAACAGGTATTGAAAAACTTTTTGAGGTTATAAATGATTACAATAATTCCCGCCATAGATATAATAGATGAAAAGTGTGTGAGGCTTTCAAAAGGCGATTATGAGACAAAAAAAATCTATAACAGCGACCCGATTGATATGGCTAAGCGTTTTGAGGATGCCGGTATTCGTCGATTGCATATGGTCGATTTGGACGGCGCGCGTGAAAAGCGGGTTATTAATTATCGTATCTTGGAAAAAGTCGCCGAAAAAACGGATTTGGATATTGATTTCGGCGGCGGTATTCAATCCGACGAAGATTTACACATCGCTTTTTCCAGCGGCGCCAAACAGGTAACGGCCGGCAGCATCGCCGTTAAAAATCAAGAAATGGCGCTCTCATGGCTGCATCATTACGGGCAGGAACGCTTAATCCTCGGCGCCGACGCCAGAAAAGGGAAAATTGCCGTTTCCGGCTGGCGGGAAAATTCATCCTATGATTTAATCCCTTTTTTAAAAGATTATGAGCGCGCCGGTTTTAAATACACCATTTCTACCAATGTAGATAAAGATGGTATGCTTGAAGGGCCGGATTTTGATATTTATGCTCGTATTAAGGAGGAAATACCGGCGCTCTATTTGATTGCCAGCGGAGGAATTGGGGATTTAACGCATATTGAAAAATTAGACAAAATGGATGTCGATGCTGTTATAATCGGCAAAGCGCTTTATGAAAATCGTATTAAATTAGAAGATTTGAAAGATTTTTTATGCTAACGAAACGTATAATACCCTGTTTGGATATACGCGACGGTATGACC
>CAYRJN010000057.1:0-19805 GCA_964424545.1 uncultured Calditrichaceae bacterium | reverse complement strand
CGGTTGTCGCCGATTTTTCAAAAATTCCATCAAGTTTTCCGTGCATCTTTTTTATTTGAGCGTCGTTTTTATCCATTATTTGCTTATAAATTGTATGATTACCAGTTTTATTAATTTATTTTCATAACCACCGTATATTTATCCTCTTTTGATAGCGCGATTAATTTTGATACGATTAAAATGTTGCAGGCGAAAATGCTCCGGTCTCGTGAAACATATCCATATCGCCGAACTTACCGTATTCTTTTAAAAAGGTTAAACGGACATCGCCTGTAGGTCCGTTACGCTGTTTTCCTATAATCACTTCGCATATATTATGCGTTGATGCGCCCGTATCTTCAAAAACCTCTATTCCATAATATTCTGGTCTATATACAAACATTACCACATCGGCATCCTGTTCGATTGCGCCTGATTCGCGTAAATCGGATAATTGCGGCTTTTTGCTTTTATCTCTTGTCTCCGTGGCGCGCGAGAGCTGCGATAAGGCTAAAATAGGTATATCCAACTCTTTTGCTATTCCTTTGATGGAACGTGAAATATGGGTGATCTCCTGCTGTCTGTTTTCTCCTTTAGAACCTTCCATCAATTGGATGTAATCTATAATTAACAATTGAATATTCTTTTCTAATTTTAAACGCCTTGCTTTAGCCCGTAGTTCCGTTACGTTTAAGGATGCCGAATCATCAATATAAATAGGCGCTTTGGTAAGTCTATCCACATTATTGGTGAGACGAGCCATCTCTTCTCTCGTGATCTTTCCGCGCAGTACGGACATTTGATTTACCTTGGCTTCGGTACATAATAATCGTAAAACCAGGGCCTCCGCCGACATTTCCAGGCTGAATATACCGACCGCCAAACCATGATCGATAGCGGCATTACGAGCAAAATTTAAGGCCAAGGCCGTTTTTCCCATACTCGGTCTGCCGGCAACGATTATTAAGTCGGAATTTTGAAAGCCGGCGGTCATTTCATTTAGTTTTTTATAACCGGTATCCACGCCCGTTACGCCTGATTGGCTGGAATGATACAGCTCGTCGATACGTTCAAACGTTTTGTGAACGATAGGTTTAATATCGGAATAGCTTTGGGTTAAACGTTTTTCCGATATATCATATATTTTTTTTTCAGCGAAATCGAGAAGCGAGTCGAGTCCCTCGCTCTGATCATAGGCTTTTTCAATAATCTCCGTGCTGCCGCTGATTAATAACCGCGCCAAAGCCTTTTCTTTAATGATATTAAGGTGTTCTTCAACGTTAGCGGAGGTTGGCGTTGAATTGACGATTTCTGTTAAATAATAAGCGCCTCCGATATCCTCTAACTCTTTTTTCTTTTGAAGCATATCGGTAACCGTCAATAAATCAATCTCCGTTTTATTATTAAAAAGTTCCAGCATCGCCGAATAAATAGTTTTATGACTGTTTTTGTAAAAATAATTCGGTTCGATCGTTTCTACGGCCAGCAACATGGCTTCCCTGTCTAAAAAAATGGAAGCGAGAACGCTCTGTTCGACATCCAACGCCTGTGGCGGTACGCGAATTAACCCTTCTTCCAACTCAATAGCTGTTTTTGGTATTTTTTTGCTTTTTTTATTAACTTCCCGAGCCATTAACAAACCCCTCTGTACAATAATTTTTATCGTTAAGATAAATATTTTCTTATTTTTTTTAAATCCTGCCAGGCTTCCTTTTTCCAGTTCGGATTCCTTAAAAGAGCCGCAGGATGATAAGTAACAATAAACGGTAAATCGTTATATTGATGAACCGTGCGTCTTAGATTTTTTAATGTTTCTTTTTCCCGTTTTAAAAGAACCTGTCCTGCAATGCGCCCCAAAGCCACAATAACTTTCGGCGAAATTATCTCGATTTGTTTTTTAAGATGCGGTTCGCATTGCAAAACTTCATCCGGCAACGGATCACGATTATCGGGCGGCCTGCATTTCAGGATATTAGCAATAAATATCTCTTCTCGATCTAAACCAATGGCTTGCAGCATCTTATTCAAAAGTTGTCCCGCTCTGCCGACAAAGGGAATTCCCTGTTCATCCTCATCCTTCCCCGGCGCCTCTCCGACAAACATAATATCGGCATTGGAATTACCGATTCCGAATACAAAATTCGTTCTGCTGCGAGATAAAGGACATTTTGTGCAATTTCGGATTTCTTCGTAATATTTTTGCATCTCCCCGCTAAAAACCGGCATAATAACCTTGTTTCTAGCGCGCGGTTTTAACGGTCTTGCACGATCCGGAAGCGGTTTGGGAGGGGGCTCTATGCGGGGATCAGCCAAAACACCTTCCAATAATATTTTATCCGAATATGCAATTTTATAATAGCGTAATACATTTTCCAATTCTTTAATAAGATCACCCATACTTATAGCTCTGCTTTTAAATTTAAAATACGCTTTAATATTTCGTTGGATAATTCGAGTTTACTTTGAAGAGGTAAATCTTCCCTTTCCGCATTTTTGTATACAATAGCCACTCTATTGGTATCGACGGCAAAGGCCGCGCCTTTTTCGTTTGGATTATTTATAATTATCATATCCAAATTCTTATTTTTCAATTTTTTTAAAGAGTTTTGATACACCTTCTCCGTCTCAACGGAAAAACCGATTAAGATTTGCTTTTTACGTCGTTTACCTACCTCAGATAAAATATCCGTAGTTCGTTTGAATTTCGGTTGAAATGTTCCGTCGCTCTTTTTAATTTTGTTCCTTGATATTTTTTCGACGGTATAATCGGCAACGGCAGCCGCACCGATATAGACATCACATTGATCGAAATTATTTATGACCTCCTTAGACATTTCTGCTGCGGATTGAACCCGAATAATGTTTAAATAATCAGGCGCCCGCTCAACGGTAGGGCCTAATACAAGCATTACTTGAGCGCCTTGCATAAAAGCAGCGCGGGCAATGGCAATCCCCATTTTTCCCGTTGATCGATTGCCTAAAAAACGTACCGGATCAAAAAATTCTCGCGTCGGTCCGGCGCTTACGAGAAATTTAATATTCTTAAAGTTATTTTTTCCGATATTCTTCCGTAACATATCCATAAACCAGCTGACATCACCGTTGATATAAGCGTGGCTATCTGAAGTCTTTATTAAAGGCGGAAGTAGCATTTTCATTGCGTTATCACTACGTAATGTATTGTATTCGCCGCTGTCTTTTTGATCTAAAACGGGAAAACTTAATGTCTGCTCGTCTATTTGTTCAATTTTATCGATAATCTTTACACGGAATATGTTTTTCGGGTCATAAGAACGCTGTACTTTAAGATTCTGAAAATGATTTAGAAAATCCGCGTATCCCTTTTCATATTTTTCCGACGTAATCAAATAGGTTTGCTGTCCGATGTTATTTAATTCCCATAGTAAATCCTGAGCAAAAAAAAGTTTTGCTTTTGTTTCATCCGTCGCAAAAACACTTAACATCTTTCGCCCATCATGATTGTTTCCACTTCGCAAACAGCTTTCTCCAGATCGTCGTTGAGGATAATATAATCAAATAACGGCGCCTTGGAATATTCGTAATCGATACGTTTTAGCCGTTGTTTTAAAGTTTCGTCTGTTTCGCTTTTTCTTTTTTGTAAACGTTCAATCAAAACATCGATGCTTGGGGGTTTTATAAAAAACAGAACGGTTTCGGGATATTTATTTTTGATATTAAGCGCGCCGTTAACGTCTATATCAAATAGAACGATTTTACCGTTGTCGACAAGTTTTTGCACTGTTTCTTTTAAAGTGCCGTAATAATCGCTGTGTACCTCCTCATATTCAAGAAATTTATCTTCCGCTACAAAACGTTCAAAATCGTCTCGTTGCAAAAAGTAATAATCAACACCGTCAATTTCACCTTTGCGCTTGCTTCTCGTAGTTGCCGATACCGAAACGGCTACATTATTATATTTACCAAGAATACGCTTTATAATGGTTGTTTTTCCCGCTCCGGAAGGCGCGGAGAAGGCGTAGTATCGTGATTTTGCTTTAATATTTTTTTTACTACTCGACATTTTGCGCTTGTTCCCTTATTTTTTCAATTTCTTCTTTAATGCGGATTACATTATGGGCTATTTTCGTATCGGTTGTTTTGGAATTCATTGTATTAGCTTCGCGCAGCATCTCCTGCAGGATAAAGGTTAATTTTTTACCGGCTTCGCCTTCCGTATCGAGCGTTTCGTTAAACAGTTGTAGATGACTTTCCATTCTTACGCACTCTTCCGTTATATCGACTTTATCGGATATTATGGCCATTTCCGATTCCAAGCGATTTTTATCAATTTTATCGGCGTCGATGAGTGAGAAGACATTATTTTTTAAGCGTTCAAATTCCATTAAAATATTATTTTTACCGTTTTTTTTCACGAAATTTGTCAACTCGCTAATAATTGCAATACGAGCGCGCATATCGTTAAGCAGATTATTGCCTTCGGCCTGACGCATTTCTTCAAATTGCTCAAGGGCTTTATGTAAACCGTACAATAACGTTTCTTTCATTAGTTTAGGATCATAATTTTGCAAACCGGCGTCAAACAAATCGGGAAATATTAACAGATGACTTAAGCTTATATCTTCTGATATGAGCAATTCGTTTTTAAGACGCTGTAGGTCGACATAATATTGTTTTGCTTTTTTAAGATCGATCGTCGATTTACCCGTGTCGCCGTTTATTTGATTAACATTAATATAAACATTTATTTTACCACGACTTAAGCGTTTTTTTATTGCGTTTCTAAGCATATATTCGTAATCGTTAAGTTCCTTCGGCATTTTAAGAGAAATATCGAGGAAACGATTATTTACGCTACGAATTTCAATGGATATATCCATATTTTTAATTTGTACTATCGATTTGCCGTATCCTGTCATGCTTTTCATAAAATTACCATAGTCATTATGTGTTCAAGGGTTTTATTTGATTAATAAAATACTTAGATTAGGTAGCGTGCGCAAAATGAATTAAGATTAATGAACATTTATTATTTGTTTACGTATTATAAAACGTTAATCCACAAATTATCTCGAATATTGTATTATAAATTTGATTGTTCAATTTAAATATTTGACCTATTAAAAGCAAAGCGCAATTTATGCATAAAAATTATTATTTATTTAAACATCAGGCAGATGCATTACAATCTCAAATAAAAAATACGCTTATTCAAAATGTTTATACATTTAACAAGGATGAGATTGTGTTTGAATTAAAAAGCGAAAAAATCATTTATCTTTTTTGTGGAATTAATTCTGCAAATCCCTATATCCTATTGAAACGATCTGCTGCAAAACATAAATCCAAAATTGAATTATTCCCGTTTTTAAAGGGAAAGATAATCCGTAATTTATTAATTTTCCCTTTTGATAAAATTATCTTTCTAAATTTGGATGAATACGTGATTAAGATCGTTTTTTTCGGTAAAGGAGCAAATGTTTTTATAAAAGATAATAAAGGTCGTTTAGTAGATAATTTTAAGAAAAATTTATATGAAGTGAATTATGATGTAAAAGAACAACTCGATTTTACATCGATTACAAAAATTGATTTACATAAATTAATAGAAAAACAAAACGATTTCTCTTTTAAAGAATTTTTACAACAAAACTTCGGCGCCATAAATAATCTTCTCTTTGATGAAATATGCGCTCGCTCTGAAATAAATAAAAACGAAAAAATCACTAAAATTGTTGATGTTAATCCGCTTTATGAAGCGTTTAAAGGACTTGCCGATGAGTTAAAGGAAAATACATATTATTTATACCATGACCATAAAAACTTAAGACTGAGTTTTTTCCTTCCATGCAATATCACGGATGATAACGTTAAGTATGAAAAATTTTCCGATCTTAACAAAGCATGGGAAATATTTATTCATAAACAGACTCACTTAAAAAAAATAAACCATGAAAGAAACCTTTGTCTCGCCGCAGTTGAAAGACGTAAAAAATATCTGCAAAGAGCCATCGAACAGATTGACCGCAATAAAGATATAGCAAAAAAACATCAAGCCGCTGTACTAAAAGGAAACCTGTTAATCGCCAATAAAATACGCATAAAGCCCCATCAATCCAAAGTAATACTTAAA
This sequence comes from uncultured Calditrichaceae bacterium, assembly GCA_964424545.1. Lineage (GTDB taxonomy): Bacteria > Calditrichota > Calditrichia > Calditrichales > Calditrichaceae > JAUVIB01. The sequence continues at coordinate 13,714 of CAYRJN010000057.1, read as the reverse complement.
AATATTTATAGCGGTCATTTAGAAAAGATGGAAATAAAACTTAACCCGAGAAGAACTGTAATTGAAAACGCCAATATTTATTTCAATAAATATAAAGATATCAAAGGGCTTAAGGAAAAATGGGATGTAAAGCGACAAACCGTAATTAAAGAGCTTGATGAGATTAACTCAATTGAAAAAGAACTCAAGGATGCCGCTGAAATACGTAGAATATCTCGGATAAAAGAGCGTTTAACGGCCATGCATTTAATTCAGGACAATTCAATAAATAATAAACAGACGCAGAATTTACTTAAATATTCATTTAACCGTTTGATAATTGATAACGTTTGGGAGGTATATATCGGCAGAAACGGCAAGAACAACGATCTGTTATCTTTCGCATTTGCCCGTAAGTGGGATATATGGTTGCATGCTCAGGGCGTTTCGGGTTCTCATGTTATAATTCGCATTCCCCATAAAAATACCAATCCTCCAAAAAGCGTTATCGAAAAAGCGGCACAAATAACCGCCTATCACAGTAAAGCGCGTCATTCCTCTTTGGCCCCTGTAATTTATACTTATGTTAAATATGTTCATCGTATCCATAAGGCTGATCCAGGAACGGTAAAGGTTCAAAATGAAACGGTTATTTTTGTAAAACCGTTGAATATTTTTCATTAGAAAAAAATTGTGACAGCGTACTTATTAATTATTTCTTCCGGAATTTTATAAATACATATTTCGGACATTTTAGATTGTTTAATTCAATAAGACACTGACAACTTAAAGATGGGAACCGCTCAATCAAAAACAATTTGCTAAGCTACAGTAAAAGATTAATTCTATTAGAATGTCTTATTTCATAAAATTATCAAAGCTAAGCTGAACGGAAATTCTATGAACATTCCCCAACTCGCTCTCATATGCCGTGAAAGAGTAATTAAAGGCAATGTAAGGCACTTTAAAACCGATTCCCGTATTAAAACGTTTTAGATCGTCGTAGCCGACGCGTAAAGCCAACAGATTGTGATAAGCCGCCTCTAAACCCCAAAAGGTATCAACGCTCATTGGGCCAATATTAAATTGGCTGGCATAGGCGCGATTTTCAAAGAGAATATTGAAATCGGCAGAAGGTTGAAGGGATAAATTCAGGCTATTTATATGATAAACATAAGAAACGCCAAGACGCGCAGAAGGAGCTATAAACTCTTTTTCCGAAGTACTCCAGGAAATCATTGTTGTTGTAATATCGCGCAGCATGGCCCCAAGGGTTAAATTTTCCACCAATTTATATTGAGCGCCGACATCAAAACCCAATCCGAAAGCCGTAGCCGAGTAATAATCGCGATACAGAACTTTTAAATTCGCTCCGTAATTGAATTTCTCATTTAATCGGCCGGCATAGGAAAAAATGGCTGCATAATCGCCTGTGTTGAAAGTGGTAACAAGGGTTGGATCCACTTTTTGATTAACGGCGTCGTAGGCAAAACGGCTGTCTTTTATACCGCTAATATTAAAATAAATCAATGATATACCTATAGCGGAACCATCCTTCAGATTGAGCGAAGCGCCTAGATAGTTGTAATTAACGCTGGATATAAACTGGTTGCTGTACATAAATTCAATTTGCAGTCCCTTACAATCGGCCAGACCGGATGGATTCCAATAACCGGATGTAACGTCGTTAGCCGCGGCCGTATAAGCGCCGCCCATTGCAAGCGAACGGCTGCCCGCCCCAAGCGATAAAAATTCTCCGGCATATTTTTTAAATGACGATGCCGACAAATTCGCCGCGTATAATAATCCCATCAAAAATAATAATAAACTTCTTTTCATTATACCTCTTATTGAAAAACGGTTAACAGCAAACCAGAAATAAGCGGAATAGAAAGATTGTCGTTAATATAAATCGGCGCCGCTTCTACAAAAGTAACCAATCCCGAAATAAAGAGCAAAATAAAAATATCCTCGGGTTTTACAACAAGCCGGATAATAACGCATGTCGCAATAAAAAATGTTATACTTCCTTCTACTGATTTAAACCCGATTTTGTTCCGTCCATATTTTTTTCCGATTAATGCCGCCAGCGTATCCGAGACGGTCAGAATAAGAATTGACGCAATGGCAGAGTTCCGATCAAACAACAATACGGTAAAAAAAACGGCGACAAAAAGATAGGTGGCGCCGGTTAAGTCTTTATATTTTTCGCGTGTTCGCAGCAAAGGACTAAAAATGATATGAAAATATTTTTCAATTCGTACCTGAAACATTCTTAGCAAATCGGCGAACAAAAAGCCTCCGGCCAATACAAAAGTAATGACGAGCATGGTCGATTTATCAAAACGATAATATAATAAAGCAATAACCGATGCGGAAAAATGAATAATTTTCCGTATCAGCTCTTTGTCAATATCCAACGAATCGTGTTTATTCGGCATTTCAATCACTTTGTTACGATTAACTCAACGGAAGTATTGTCTTTTATGGGAGAGCCTTCTTTTGGAGATTGAGCTACAATAGTTCCAGGTAAATAACGATCATCCAAGGTATACTCTATCTTTGATATGGGAACATTTAAATCGAATAACGTCTCTTTGGCGTTTTGAAGACTTTTGCCAAGCAATTTGGGAATCCGTTTTTGTTTTGGCACAGCGCCTTTGCTGACGGTAATGGTAATAGGGCGATCTTTTTTAACTTTCTGCCCCTGGGGATACGACTGTGAAATGACAACGCCTTTATAGGGAAAATTGTCGGAATATGCATAGTAAACGCGCTTTAAGTTTAATCCGTAGGATTTTAAAAGCATTTCCGCTTCCCGCTGCGGTTTACCAAACAGGTTGGGCATGATAATCGGCTTTTCTCCTATGCTGACGGTTAAATACACATTTCGCCCCTGCTTAACAACCGAAAACGGCAGTGGCATTTGTTTTACAACCGTGCCCACGTCATAATTTCCACTATAAACGGAATCGGATATAACAACTTTAAATCCTTTTTTTTCAAGATATTGAGTTGCTTCTTCCAGCGTCTTGTCAACCACGTCCGGCATTTCGGTTTCATCGCCGAGGTGAACATATAGCGGCATAACAACTTTATCCATCAAGACGGCAAATGCCAATAAAATGAGAATAAAAATAAGCAGTTGAAATAACTTGCTTTCATAAATACGCATTAATAATCCTTTATTATTTTGCGGAAAAAATTATTCGTCTATTACTTGCTTTCTACCATAATAGTTACAGGGCCGTTATTAACCAATTCCACATCCATCATTGCGCCGAAAATTCCGCAGGCTACTTTTATATTATAATCTTTTAATTTTTCTACAAACTTTTCATAAAGAAGTTTCCCTTTTTCAGGAACGGCCGCATCAATAAAGCTCGGTCGGCGTCCTTTACGTGTATTGGCGAGAAGCGTAAATTGAGAAATCGCCAGAATTTCGCCATTCACGTCAAGAAGAGAGCGGTTCATTTTAGCGTTGTCGTCATTGAAAATGCGCAAATTTACACATTTTTCGGCCATATAATCAAGGTCTTTTTCCAAATCGTTCTGCGCAATGCCTATTAACAGCAATAATCCGTTATTAATTGAGCCCGTAATTTTCCCGTTAATCGTAACTTTTGCTCGGTGAACCCGTTGAATCAGTATTTTCATTGATTTAACTCTATATGAATATTTTCCAAACCTACTCGTTTGACCATTTCGTTTAACACATTAAACGATAATTTTATGTGAAACTTATTAGAAACCAAATGATATTTGCCCGATCCGTTTAGAGAAAGATTAAAATATAAGGGCGTTACACCGGGACTTGGCGAAATTACATATTTTAAATTTTGGATAAGTTCGTCGCTGAGTTGTTCCTTTTTAATATCCATAGTAACCGACGAGGTCATCATTTGCGGGATATCGGAAAGCGGATAGATATGTTCGACGATAACTTTCAATACGCTGTCGCCGGGGTCGGATTGTAAACGTCCTTTTATCATAACAAAAGCATCGTTTTTAATTAACGATTCATATTGAGGATAAACGGAGCTGAACACAACGGCATCATAAGTATGATTGAAATCTTCTATTTTAATAAAAGCCATTTTTTGCTGTTTTTTATCATATTGAGTGCGAACGTTGGTTATTTGTCCTCCGGCCTGAATAATTGATGGATCCCCCCCCCTTTGTTTCGAATTTAGCGGTGTATTGAACAATGTGAGAATAAAACGATATTTTTCCAAAGGGTGACCGGAAAGATAAAGCCCGAGAAGTTCTTTTTCCTTTTTCAATTTATCGACATCCGGCCAGTCTGGAATATCCGGCAGTTTGGGATAGGAAATCAAGGCATCGTTTTGAGCGTTTCCGTCGTCAAGATCAAATAAGCTGCGTTGATTGACATTGCGGTTTTTACTACCTTGCATCGATTGAGCAAACTCAATAGCGGTTTCAATAATATTAAATAGCTGTGCTCGATTTCCTTCAAGAGAATCCATAGCGCCCGCTTGAACAAGACTTTCCAGCACCTTTTTATTAACGAGCCGCAAATCGACATGCTTCAGCAGATCAAAGATGGTTTTAAATTTGCCGTATTTTTCACGCGCCTCAACGATGGAGAGAATGGCGTTCTCGCCGACGTTTTTTATGGCGGCCATGCCAAAAGCGATGATTTTTTTATCCAAAGGCTGAAAGTAACCGACGCTGTGATTAACATCGGGTTTTTCAATTGTTATATCCAACTTTTTGCACTCGTCTATCAAAACCTTAATGCGATCCGTGCTGCTCAACTCGCTGGTCATATTGGCGGACATAAATTCCGCAGGGTAATGCGTTTTTAAATAAGCGGTTTGATAAGCGATAATGGCATATGCGGCAGAGTGTGACTTATTAAAACCGTATTTGGCGAATTTTTCAATCAAATCGGCAATGGCATTGGCCGCTTTTTCATCAATACCGTTTTTAAGACAGCCGGCAATGAATTCTTTTTTTTGAGTCTCCATCACCTCTTTTTTCTTCTTTCCCATTGCTCGACGCATTAAATCCGCTTGAGCAAGACTAAAACCGCCGAGATCGGAAGCGATGCGCATTACCTGCTCCTGATAAACGATAATGCCGTAAGTCTCTTTTAAAATCGGCTCTAATTTGGGATGAAGATACTCTATTTTTGTACGACCGAATTTGCGGTCGATAAAGTCATTGATATTTTCCATCGGCCCGGGACGATACAAAGCGTTCATGGCGATTAAATCTTCGATTTTTGACGGCTTCAGTTTTTTTAAATACTCTTGCATACCGGCGCTTTCAAATTGAAAAACGCCAACTGTCAGCCCTTTGCCGAACAGATCGAATGTTTCTCTATCATCTAATGGAATATTTTTAACGCTGAAGTTTTCATCATAGCGCTTACGAATCATTTTTTCGGCTTTTTGAATAACCGTTAGATTGCGTAAACCCAGAAAATCCATTTTAAGCAGACCCATTTCCTCACAATCGCTCATCGTCCACTGCGTAGTGATATCGCCGTCTTTTGTTTTATAAAGAGGAGCGTAAGTGGAGACATCTTCCGGAGCGATAATTACGCCGGCTGCGTGCACCGATGCGTGTCTCGCCAAGCCTTCGAGCGTTTGAGAATATTTTGTCAATTCCTGTAACTGTATATCATCGCTTTCAGCAATCTCTTTTAGTTCGGGCACTTCTTTAAACGCCTTTTCAAGCGGCATCGGTTTGGCGCCTTCATGTGGAATAAGCTTGGCGATGGTGTCGGCTTTCGGCAGGGATATTTTTAAAACGCGAGCCACGTCGCGTATTACACCGCGGGAAGCCATGGTGCCGAATGTGATAATTTGCGCTACATTTCGATGGCCGTATTTTCCCTTTACATATTCAATAACTTCATCTCGTCGTTCAACACAAAAATCGATGTCGATATCAGGCATATTAACGCGTTCTGGATTGAGAAATCGCTCAAAAAGTAAATCATATTTTAAAGGGTCCACATCGGTAATATTTAAACTATATGCCACGATACTACCGGCAGCCGAACCTCGCCCCAGTCCAACCGGAATATCTCGTTGAATGGCTCCGTTAACAAAATCCTGGGTTATTAAAAAATATCCGGCAAATCCCATTTTCTTGATGACGGACAGTTCATAATCGATGCGATCTTGAATTTTTTTATCGATATTTTTATATTTTTTCTTTGCTCCGCGCAAAGTTAAACGTTGCAAGTATTCATCAGCGGTAATACTACCTTCGCTTTTTGGAATGGGAAAACGAGGCAAATAGCGCTTAGTGAAATCAATTTCCAGATCAATTTTTTCACTAATGGCAAGCGTATTTTCCAATACTTTCGGCTTATCCTTAAATAAGGCAAACATCTCATCGGCGGATTTCAAATAGAGCTCTTCCGTGCCATAACGCATACGGTTCGGATCGTCGCGGTCTTTACCCGTTTGCAAACATAATAAAATATCATGCGCTTCGTGATCGCCTTTATTAAGATAATGATTATCATTGGTAGCAATTACGGGAACACCCATTTCTTCCGCTAATTTATAAACGAGCGGATAAACATGTCCTTCTTCGGGTATGTGGTGTTCCTGAATTTCAAAGTAAAAATCGTCCCCGAATATATCAAGATATTCTTCGGCTGCCGCGATGGCCTGCTCTCTTTGTCCCCTTCTCAACTTATAAGGTATTTCGCCTTTCATACAAGCGGTGCTGGCTATTAAGCCTTCGGAGTATTTTCGCAATACATCTTTATCAATGCGCGGTTTATAATACATCCCTTCAAGATAAGCAATGGATGAGAGTTTTATCAGATTTTTAAATCCTATTTGGTCTTTAGCAAGCAAAACGAGATGATATGAGTGCGATTCTCCGTCAATTTTTTTACGTAAAGTGCGCTCTTTGGGGGCAATGTAGGCTTCCATACCGAGAATAGGTTTGATACCGGCTTTTTTAGCCGCTTTGTAAAATTCCAATACGCCGAACATATTGCCATGATCGGTAATAGCAAGCGCCGGCATTTTAAGCTCGGCTGCCCGTTCAACCATTTTATTTATTTTACCGGCTCCGTCAAGCAGCGAATAGGCCGTATGACTATGCAGATGAACAAAAGACAAAAGATTACCTTTATATTATAATAGTTTCCAAACAATTAAAAATAGTGTCGTAACTAACACTTTATCAATTAGTTATAGATATACTAAACTAATCATTAAATTAAAAATATCAACCGATAAAGAATAGAGACAATTTAAAAGGGATGCCTATGAATTGCAAAAATTAATGCATAAATTTAAGAACCAATCATGATTGTTCAGCTTCGGCCATCAGCGTCTATTTTGGCTTGAATCATATCGCCGTGCGATAGGTTTAACAATGATGTAAGTTTACGCATCAAGTATTCTTCGTGTTTATCCACTTTGCCATCGGAATAGATAATTTTCCATAAATTTTGCGCTACTTCTAACTTTTCGTTTTTGGAATAATCCTCATTGATTTTATGCGTAAACTGCCATAAATCTATATTTTCACGCCGTTCCTTTTCTGCTGAACGGATTAAATCCAATGCGGCGCTTTTATTGATTTTATAGGTAGTCGTGAGCGCTTTCAACATGGTTTCTTTTTCATCTTGGCTAAATTCGTCATCGGCATAAGCCATTTCAAGCATAAGTGCACAGGTCGCCACGGTCACTCGGTCGAGGTCGTTCATTAGCGTTTTATTTTCGTCTCTCTCTTCTCTGCCGATCAAGAAATCTATTATAGATTTTAACATTTTTAATCCCTGTTTTATTTATTACCTACTAACTTGCGGTTTTTAAAAAAAATTCCATAATTAAGAGGAAAAATTCCCGCTCGTTTTAATTATTGAATTAAACAACAGTTTCAAAAAAAGGCGCCCACAAATATAGCGTATTATTTTCTGAATTCAAAATTTCGTCATATAATTTTAAAAGATTAATCCGTCGTTTCTCATAAATTAAAACTAAAATTATAAATCATAAAAATTTAAACTTTTCTTGAAGTATTATGATAAATGATGTAAATTCAAAAAGAAAATCTATAAATTTAATCGTGTTATAGTTATTTTGATATGAAATTATTAATATTCTAAAGAAGTTTTATAAGCGGAGCTTTTAAATGGGCGAAAAAAATATCCTTATAGTTGATGACGAAGCGGAAGTGCTGGAACTTCTTTCGGAACTAGTCGAGAAATTAGGCTATTCCCCTTTGACGGCTTCCAATGCGCATGAGGCTCTTGATATTATAGATCATAAGAATGTTGATGTTGTTTTATCCGATCTGGTTATGCCGGAAATGGACGGTATCGAGCTTTTGAAACGGGTTAAGGCGCGCAAAAGCGATATCCCCTTTCTTGTCATTACCGGATATCCCTCAATTGAAACAGCCGTTGAGACAATAAAAAAGGGCGCGTATGATTACTTGCCTAAACCCTTCCAAATAGATGACGTAGCCGTAAAAATCAATCGAGCTGTTGAAAAGAAGGATCTGGGAGAAAGCCTCCGATGGTCGAGGGGACTAGTTCTGGCTTTATTGCTCTCTATTCCTTTATGGTTGATTTTGGGAATTATCTTTGCATCTCTGTTAAAATAAACCACTCCGGTATTAATAAATCGAAATCTCCTAATTAAATTTGCAATAAGCGCATTCCGTGATTAAAATCGGCGTTTGGCGTTACATTATTAAATCGATTTAATCTTGATATCGTGAAAAGGAAAAATAGCAACGATGATTATTAAATAATAATTTACGAATAATAAAGATTTAATATTATAAAAATTACACAAAGTTTAACATTATGATTATTTTTCAAGTAAGATTGCCTAGACAAATAAAAAAAAATTGCCCGTAAAATTTTTCCGGATTATTAAATGAATTATAAAGAGTTTATATCACACGCCAGGCCGGGATTCATTGTGCCGGTTTATCGTAAATACAATTCCGATTTTATCACGCCCATCATGGCATATCTCAAACTTAGAGAAAAAGGAAGCTATTCTTTTCTCCTCGAAAGCGTTGTCCGCGGCGAACAACTCGGCCGTTATTCCTTTCTCGGCCAATCACCTTTTCTCATACAAAAGCAGGAAAACGACAAAATCATTACTATGCACGCTTCTAAAAATCATGTTTCGGATGATGATTTTTTTAATACGTTGCAACAGGAATTAAATCGTTATAAAGTTGTGTCGATTGAAGAATTACCCTCATTTGTTTGTGGCGCCGTTGGTTTTTTCGGGTACGAAATGATCGGCCATATCGAAAAACTTCCTCCGCCAAAGAAGGATATTATCGGCAATGACGAAGCCTTATTCAATTTTTATGATAACTTGATTGCCTTTGATCACCTGAAAAATGAAGTAATATTGATCGCCAATGTATTTGTGGATGAAAACAGCGATATTTACAATCTTTATCATGAAGCGCAATACAGACTCGATCTTTTGCGCGGCAAGCTCAACCGCCCGCTCGATTCAAACTTAGATTTTTCGGTCAATTGGGAAAGTGAAAATTCCAATTTTATGAAAGAAGATTTTAAACAAGCGGTGGAAAAAGCCAAAGAATATATTTTTGCCGGAGACATCTTTCAAGATGTAATCTCCCAACGTTTCAGCGTTGATTTTGAAGGTGAGCCGTTTCAGGTTTATCGCGCTTTACGCAATATTAATCCTTCACCTTATATGTTTTTCCTTGATATGCGAGAATATCAAATCATCGGCTCTTCGCCGGAACCCTTAATTCGTACAAAAGATAAAGATGAACTGGAAATTATCCCCATTGCCGGAACGAGACGACGAGGGAAAAACGCACGAGAGGACGACCAACTTGCCAAAGAATTGCTCAAGGACCCTAAAGAGATTGCCGAACATGTAATGCTGGTTGATCTGGCCCGCAACGATCTTGGGCGTATATCGGAATACGGTACGGTAAAGGTGCGTGACTTTAAAACCATTCAGCGTTACAGTCATGTTATGCATATAATTTCCAGCGTAACAGGGAAATTAAAAAAAGGACTTTCCGTTATCGACGCCTTTAAATCCGCCTTTCCTGCGGGAACGGTGAGCGGCGCGCCGAAAATCAGAGCAATGGAAATAATAAACGAATTGGAACCGGAAAAACGAGGCGTATATGCCGGCGCGGTGGGTTATTTTGACTTTAGCGGAAATATGGATATGTGCATAGCCATAAGAACACTCGTAGCGCGTAACGGACAGCTTTTTTATCAAGCGGGCGCAGGTATCGTTGCCGACAGCGATCCAGAAAGCGAATACATGGAAACCGTTAACAAAACCAAAGCGTTGCGTAGAGCCATCCAAGCGGCTGACGGAGGAATCAATGATCTTATTTATCGATAATTACGACTCATTCACCTATAATTTGGTTGATTTAATCGGACAAATGCAATCCGATTTAAAAGTTATACGCAATAACGATATGGGTATTGAAGAAATTAAGGCTCTGGAGCCGCAAGGCATTGTTATTTCACCCGGGCCGGGTACACCCGACGATGCAGGAATATCGCTTGACGCCATTAAATATCTCGGCGTTAATACGCCCTTGCTCGGCGTATGTCTCGGCCATCAATCCATCGGTCAGGTTTTCGGCGCTAAGGTCGTACGATCCGGTTATCCAGTACACGGGAAAGCGTCAAAAATTTTTCATAATAAAAAAGAAATATTTAAAGATGTTGAAGAATTATTTGATGCCGCCCGTTATCATTCTCTTATCATTGACAGAGATACCGTTCCCGAGGCGCTCGAAATTACCGCAGAAACGGAAGACGGAATAGTTATGGGGGTGCAGCATAAGCAATATCCTGTTTACGGCGTACAATTTCATCCGGAATCCATATTAACTGCAGAGGGAAAGAAAATATTAAAAAACTGGCTGGAAATCACAAAAGATTTCGGTTAAATAAACAGCGCTGTGTAAATTTAGATCGTAGACTTTTAAACCTATTGACAAAATCAGTACGACGTCGATCAAACGGAATGAACAATGCATATTATAGACAAAGAAAATAAAAATCCAAAATTAGGCTGATGAGTATCGGTTTTGTTGAAACAAACAATATTTATTACTTTTTACAATAAGGATAGAAATAATAATTAATACTCTCATATATATTATTTTGCTCGGCTCTACTGTTTTTCCTTGGTTAATTAGAACTTTACCCACAAGAAACCCGGTAAAGCCCTGTGATTTAAACAAGAGCTATATAAATAAATCAAAATTTATAAATATCTTTTCAAGAAACAGATAAAAAAATTTATATCAACGCTTTAGGTATATCTATATTTAAAATAAAACAGTTGGAGAATACTTTATGTTTGAAGATTATTTGAATAAAATAGCGGAAAAAGAAAATCTTACACGTCAGGAAGCAGCCGAATCATTGCAGCTTATTATTGATGAAAAGATAAGTCCAACGGAAATAGGCGCTTTTCTCTTTGGTTTACGCGTTAAAGGCGAATCAACAGATGAGCTTTTGGGATTTTTAGACACAATGGAAAATAATATGATTAAGATAAATATTAAGGATAAAGACGCCGTTGATGTTTGCGGCACCGGCGGAGACGGTAAGCATTCCTTTAACGTTTCCACGGCGGCCGGATTTGTCGTAGCGGCAAGCGGCGTGACCGTTGCTAAACACGGCAATCGTTCCGTTTCAAGTAAATCGGGCTCTGCTGATGTTTTGGAAAAACTCGGCATCAATATTAATCTTACGCCCAGTCAATCACAGCGCTGTATTAACGAAACGGGGATCGGTTTCTTATTTGCGCCACTTTATCATCCGGCAATGAAAGCGGTTGTTCCTCACCGCAAAGCTCTTGGTATCCGTACTTTTTTTAATATGTTGGGACCTCTGCTCAATCCGGCCGGTATAAAACGGCAATTTATTGGCGCCTATAATCGTCAAACTGCAAAAAAAATGGCCGATGTCGTTAAACAAAAAGGCTATTATAAGGCCGTAACCGTACATAGTTTTGATGGTTTCGATGAGATATCCCCATTTGATAAATCTTATATATTTGAAGTGGATTTTAATAACGATCGAATTACGGAAGATATTTTTACGCCGCCTCAGAACGGCAATGAAACGCAACAACGAATCATTTCAGGCGGTAGCGTAGATGAAAACGCCTCTATAATTATAGAAATTTTAAATGGAAAGCGTAAAAATATTGATCGTTATATTACCGTATTAAACGCCGCATTCGGTCTTTATGTAGGCAACAAATCATCCACGATTGAAGAGGGCATAGCCTTAGCGGACAGCCTGATTGATTCGGGTGCTGCAATAAAAAAAATGGAAGAATATAAAGAATATACACGATCGGTTAATTAAATGACTATTTTGGATGAAATTATTGCTCATAAAAAGAATGAAGTAGCACAGTTAAAACAACAATATCCACTTCATAGTCCGCAGAATATACGGGAAAACAATAGTTTAATTCGAAAAATTATGGGAGGAGAAAAAGATGCGTTTCACTTAATCTGCGAGGTTAAAAAGGCTTCTCCGTCCAAGGGTATTATTAGAAACGATTTTAACCCTATAGAAATAGCAAAGCGTTATGAACGCGGAGGCGCCGCGGCAATCTCCGTTTTAACCGATGAAAAATATTTTATGGGCAGTGCTCAATATTTACTGGAGATCAAAAAAACGGTTTCTCTTCCTATTTTACGAAAAGATTTTATTGTTGATGCATACCAGCTTTACCAGTCCAAGCTATTAAACAGCGATATCGTTTTACTGATTGCTAAAGTCTTGGATAAAAAGGTATTAAATGATTACGTACGATTGGCTGCAGATTTAAAAATGGATGTATTGCTTGAGTTGGCGGTTGAAGACGATTTGGATAAAATTAAAAATGATTACGACAATGTAATATTCGGTATAAATAATCGAAATTTGCACGATTTCAGCGTTGATATTAAACGTTCGCTCAAACTCAGGCGGTTATTGCCCAATGACGCGCTCGTTATCAGCGAAAGCGGCATTAAAACTTCGAAAGATTGTAAAACCTTGCTTGAAGCCGGATTTTGCGGTGCTCTAATCGGCGAAACATTGATGCGAAGCGCCGATATCGAAACGGAATTGCAAAAATTGAAGAACGGAATAAATGTATGAGAGCCGTTAAATTAAAAATATGCGGGATTACCAATTTAGACGATGCGCTGGCCGCCTCCGCTGCAGGAAGCGATTGGTTAGGATTTAATTTTTATGAAAAAAGTCCACGCTATCTTAGGCCTAAGTTTGCGGCTAAGATTATTGCCGAACTTGATGATTCCGTTCAAACGGTGGGCATTTTAGTTAAGCCGACTCGCGATGAAATTGATACGGTAATTACAGAAAGTGGCGTTTCGATGCTGCAAATATACGAGCCTCAAGATTTTAAAGATCTATCTCTATTTTCTCTGCCAACCATTATTTGTTACCGTATAAAAAGGCAAAGTAGACAAATGGAATATCCCATGCTAAATGCCAATATGATACTTTTCGACAGTTACGATAAAAACGTTCTAGGCGGTAGCGGCAAGCAATTTAACTGGGATTTGATACCCAAAAGCATAGAGCGCGAAAAATTAGTATTAGCCGGCGGAATAACACCACAGAATATATCGCTGGCTCTAAAGAGCGTCTCCCCCGCCGTTATCGATGTGGCCAGCGGAGCGGAAAAATCACCGGGAATAAAAGATATTAAAAAAATCAAAA
>CAYRJN010000056.1:0-19968 GCA_964424545.1 uncultured Calditrichaceae bacterium | reverse complement strand
TTGCCCCAATATTTATAGGTTTTTATTTAACTTACACTACTGCGAAACTTGAGAAGTTTATTTTATACTTTCGATCTTTTTAATGTTGCAAAGCTTAAAAAAATTTATTTTTTTTATTTGATTAGACCGTTAATCATCGCGCTTTGTTTTTCCTGTTTCATAAACTGTCGAGTTTGCTCATAATTAAATTTATAATATTACAGGATGCACAATAAAGCAAAGCGGCTATCTATTTAATTGAAAGCTATAATATACAAAAATTTGGTCTTATTCTTCCACAAAATTATCTAATAGCTCGCTAATAAGGAAATCAGCTTCAATGAGGAATCTTTCAGCGGAACAGCCGCGACGGCTGCAAATCTTGCAGGGATTTTGAAGTTTGCAATTTATCTTCGCTTTATGAATGATTTCCAACTCGTCTATCGCTTCGTTTAATTCTTCTTTAAATAATTTTTCGTCTTCCGTATTTATCGCAAGTTTGATTAATTTTTTCTGAAGCATTTCGGAAAGGTCCTTTAATCTTCCGAGATAAACGCTCAGAGCGCTTTGCCAGATTGTTTTGGCTCGTACTAAAATTTTCATCTCTATATCTTCAGGCGTACCATGGCGTAAAGAAGATAATCCCATCTCCTTTAAATTAATAATCTCATGGATAAGCGATTGAATGTATCCCATGTCATGTATGGCTCTCTGGCTGGTGTCGAGATAAATATTATCGGTTTCATTATGTAACAGTTCTTTAATTCGATCGAATATTTTATTTAGCTCCCTGCGCTGTTTTCCTAGTTTTTTCTCGAGAATATGATCAAATTTTGAAATCTGTTTTTCGGTTGTGCCGATAGCCTTAATAACATCTTGATATTCGTGTATCTGACTATAGCCTAATGATTGAGAAATAATATCAAAATAGGCCGTAACGCTCTGTTCAAGCTCTTTCAGACTATCCTTTAAACGATTTGATTCTTTTAAATAGGCCGTATTGACTTTTTTATGCAGTTCCTTGTCGGGAAAATTTTCGAATATTTGTAAAATATCCTTAAAAACTTTACGTGGCGTCGTAATATCGTCAATAATATTAAAAATATCGTCAATTGATAGGATTTCATCAGCCTGAAGCCGCAGTTTTTTATCGCTATCAATATGACATAAAGAAAGAAGGATGATATTATCGAAGTCGGTTAAATTATCGGCGCATTTTTTAATTAGTAAATCGCGTCGCTTTGTTAACAATTGGCGATAAAAATCTGCTGCAGAAATAAAATGTCGATGTCCTCTATTTGCCGGAAGTCTCAAGGATGTGGAAGATAACTTTTCGAGATCTTTGCGGTCATTGACTAAGGATAATAGCTGCTGAAGGACCACAAAATTCTCTAAATTATTTTTAAAACGCTTTTGTTCAAGCGCCGTATAAATAAACTTTTTCAAAATCACTACGTCCACAATGGAAAGGCGTGCCATGACCACTTCGCGAATAAAATGGTCGTCCACAAGTAAATATTTCAGCAATAAATTTATGTTATCATTTTCGCTTAATTTGCTAATGGCTTTATTTATTTCCGAAATGAAAACGATACGTTCTTTTTTCTTTTTAAGCGCTTCCTGAGCCAGCTCCAATATCTGTCGGTCTTTATGGCCTTTGCCGCGTTCTTTTAATAGCTTTATAAAAGTAACGATCATCTTAACGCTGATAGAAGGATTACTTAACGCCTCTGCAACGATTTCCGGATCTTCTTCAAACATCAATAGAGCAATTATGTTACTATGACCCTCAACGCGGGCGAATTCCTTTCTTTCAACTTTTTCAAAACCGGAAATTTCGCTGTATCCGCCGACCAGCAGCCAATAATCATTTTGCCGCGCCATGGCGCTTACCGTTTCGTCCTTGTCATTGGCCAGCGTATTCAAAATATGCGGAAATTTACAATGATAAGCGATTTTGCGTCTTAATTCCGGATCTTTCATTATCTCGTCGTTAAGATAAATATGCGCCTCTATGGGGGGCGATTTCCTAAAATAGCGATTCATTACATCGGTAAAATAGTCGAGGTAACTTTTATATTTAAAACCTTCTATGGTGTACAATATTTATCCCTCTAATGCTAAAGTGAACGCGGTGGTAAGTTTTAATATATCTTTATTGGCTTTGATTAAGCGAGCGGCCAATACGGAAGCAATATTTTTATAGACAATCATTCCGGTAACCGGATCATCGTTTATGACAGCCTCTAAAGATTCCAGACTCAACACGGCAATCGTGCAGGGCGTAACGGCGGTAATAGAGGCGGAACGTTCCGGCTGATCGCTGAACATGGCCATTTCACCGAAAAAGGGGCGGTGTTTTTCCGATAGTCTCAGCAGCGATTTTTCCTGTTTCTGACCCGATTGAATCCATTGTGGCAAGACGAGAGATTTTGAGATTTCGACTTCGCCTTTGATTAGAATGTACAAACTGCTCTCTTTGTCTCCCTCGTGGATTATAAAATCTCCGGCGGCTATTTTTTGCCTTATCATTTTCTTGATAATTTTTTTTATCTGAGATTCCGATAATCCCTTAAAAAGATGCACTTCTTTGAAATAATTCAGCAGGTCAATTAATTGTTTTGCTTCATTCTCTTTCATAATACGTTACTCTTTTTTTCTAACGCTAAATAAAAGTCATGTTTGCTTAGTTCAAAATCGTCGTCGGGATTGATAGTGATTTTAACCTGATCATTACTTTCGAGACCGCGGCCTGCTTCTTCGAATTTTCGTTTAATATACTCGTCAAGATAGGAATAGTCATCGCTCAAAAGATCCGTTAGGGCAAACGGTTCGGTTAACTGGCCGATGCCGAGAAGCAATCCTTCGTAGCTATTTGAATAGTGTTTCTTCAAATCAAGATAGGCCTTTCCGACAAGTTCGTCGGGAATGGGTCGACGAATTAGATCATAAGGCAAAGCGCCTCTAATTAATTGCTCGAAAAATTGGGGCACGCCGGGCGCGGCAACATAATTAGCGAGCAGATAACCGGTATATGAATCGCTGACAATTACTTCATCCGCTCTCGCTTTCCTCAAGTGCGATAAATTTTCCCTATCCACAATATGAGCGAACACTTTGATTTTGGGATTTAGCGTTTTTAACGATAAAGTCGCCAAAATTGTTCTCTCATCACCGGGAACGCCGATGCCGCTGCTGGTATCCGGTAAAATAATCGCATTTGAGGCGCTTTTTACGTTCGCTCTGCTTAAAATATTTTCCCTTGTAAAATCACCGCGTACAAATTTCAGATTAATATCCCGGAAACGCGCTAACAGGTCGGCAATCACCTCTTCCGAAAGCTGGTTAATTAAAACGACGCCGTTCTTGCCGCTGCCTTCCTTTGATAAGGTGCTTAAAATTTGCTCGCCCTGGGGATTCCAGCCGCATATTAAAATATGCCCTTTTAACTTAATATCTTCCAAACCCTGACCCTCTTTTATTTTTTTTGTCACAAAATGAGACGAAATTGTAGCCGTTATTACCGATAACATAGCAATACCGACGAACATCATACCGACGGATATAATTCTGCCAGCCGTTGTCAAGGGAACTTTATCGCCGTAGCCAACCGTAGTGATCGTAACAAATACCCACCAGACCGAATCCCAAAATGTTTGAAATTGGTCATTCTTGCCCGATTCAAACACCTCGACAACGAGAGCGCCGATTACGGTAAGCACCAGTATAACAAGCGTTGCTTTTACCGCAGGGCGGTCTAATACGGATAATATGCTATTTTTCAAATCTTTTAAATTCATCGTTTTAATAAATATCGGCTAAAAATGAGTTCACATGAAATAAATTTCTCTCTTTAATTACAAAAGATACCTATAAAATAAAAAGAAACAATGATTAAAACCACATTTTTTTTCAAAATCTTCTTAATCCGTCCCAATTCATCCTTTTTTTTATGGGCAGCGGGGGGTATTGCTGTGATTTATTAATGGAAAACCATGGATTATTCTTTTTATTGTTTAAAATGTAAAACTGACAGGCAGGCGTATCTCCTTGTCCGATTAGTGCAATTTTATTTCCATGTTCGTCTTCCGCTATATCTACAATCATTACCGCATGGCCATGCGGATTCTTTTTTACGATAAAATCCCCGATCTTCAGGGAATCGAAAGGAATTGTTTTATAATAATGGTAAAAAGCCTGCGTACCCGTATAATCGAAGACGGAGCGTAAGTATATTTCAAAATTTCGTTTTGATGAATTGCTATCCGCTGATTTTTTAAGGAAGAAACGGTAATTTTTTAAATAAAAACGATATCCCTTTTTCCAATCCCGCCATGGAAGCATTGTTCCGTCAGGCAAAGGAAAGGCGATAGCCTCTCTGCGATTTTGTGAAATGAAATATTCCGCCCGCAAACGCATTAATATATCCATACACTGGTCAAGGTTTTTTCCGAGAATATCCATATCAACCACTGCCGCAACCGTTGTATCATATGCCGATTTTTTAATTCGGCCCCTGTAATCGAGCGCCGGGCTCGCCGCCGGTTTTAAAGGAAGTTTACGCAGCCAGGCGGCGAAACTGTTCGGCGTAACGGCTATTCGCTTAAACCCGGGCGGCGTTTTTATGCGTTTGCCTATACTGTTTGAACCTCCCCCCTTATACGAAAAAATAGATTGAGAGAGCAATGAGCTTGTAGAAATCAGCATACAAAGGTTAATAAAAATAATCTTTTTGCTTAGATTCATATCGTTGACTCATTTTTAACGGGTAATAATAAAAATTAGAAAATAAGAGAATATATAAAAAAATTCAAGGATGTTTGCCTCCGTTGCAAAATATTAATCTGCAGAATTTATCGACGGATATAAATTAAAGGTCTGTATATTTTGCATAAAGCGCTTTATGATTTGCTATTCGGAAAAAGAAAATCCGGAATCAGGCAAAATTGATTCGATACAGAGACGTTTCTTCCTTCTCTTTATTAGGTTATACTTCAGCCTTATTCGGAAATGCGAAAAAAGGAATTATTCTTTTTGAATCGTATTACATTAACGTCATGAATAATCTTATTTAGGGTATATACCCCATAAATCCGAAACGATGAGTTGCGCCAAGCATGCCAAAATCGGAATAAGCGTAATCAAAGCGAAAAGTACGCCAAAGCATACCGAATCCAAGAGAGACGCCGGCAAACTTTACATCATTAGTCGTTTTTAAATTGTCTTTAAGTGCGTTATTATAGCCTAACCGCAATCTGAGCATTTTGCTGATACGGAATTCGCCGCCGATGGAGAAGTTTTTAAATCGTTCGCCGAAACTATCGGTTGAGGCGTTGAGATCATTAAAGCTAAAAGCCAGTTCAAGCGGTAGATGCGCCAATTTTTTACTTAAACCGAGTCCGATATTTAAAGGCATAGGCTCTTTTACATCGCCGTAATAGCTGAAATTTGTGCCGAGGTTCTGTACCGTAGCCACAAAAAACAGATCTTTTTGAAAGGAAGCTTCATAAAGCAGGCTAAAATCGAGCGCTATTGCGCCGGCGGAATATTGTTCGATTTTCGAATGAACATACTTTAAATTCAATCCGTAACTAAATCCCTGACCGAGATGGTTGGACAGCCCGAGAGAGATAGCTATATCGCCGGCGCTGAAAGTCCGGCCTGTTTCCACGGCGTTTTCATCGGTTTTTTGAAACGATCCGTAATCCATATAAATTAATCCGGCGCTTAAAACGCCGAACCTGGGTAAAATATGCGCATATCCGGCAAAACCTGCATTAACATCCAATAAATAATTGGTATAATTAAAGGCATATTGTTCGTTTTCGGTATAAGCCATACCGGCCGGATTAATAAACATCCCGGAAATATCATTGCGTATGGTCAAAAATGATCGCCCCATCGCCGAGGTGCGGGCGTTATAATCGGTATTTAAAAATTCAAAGCCGTTGGTTAGTCTACCTTCGGCATGTGAGATAGATATTGAGCTTAAAATCATGACTATAACGGCAAAATAGGGGGAAATAGTTTTCACGATTTTCTTTCCTTATTTTATAGTATCGGAATTTAAAAAAATAACCTATTTCGGGCATTTTCATTTATTTTTGTATTATTCTCAATTTTGAAATTATACATCGTTCACAAAGGCCGCATTTTAGATTCTCCAATTTATCCGAGAATGGCAATATTGGACTTTTTTGTTTCCGTTTCTACATCCTCATTCCTTGTCCTTCCCGTTATGTTTTAAGCCGGAATCTTAATCTTCCTATTCATAATTAAGATTCTCCGGTTCATCGAAAAATGGCACTATGATGATTCTACCCCGTACTTTTTTCATTGATCACTTTGCAAAGTTATAAGTTATATCCCTTTAGATAGGCGCGTTTTTTAACGTTTCGCTGTTTTCCATTAAAAATTTTTCAAAATCGATTCGCCGAACATCGCTCAGCTTTTCACCAAGAAACATAGAACCGATCTTTTGAAACTTTTGGGGATTATCGCTTACGAAATAGAGATCATTATCCTTTTTCCTATCCCGATTTGCAAAATTTTCTTTTAACATTATCTCTTTTACCGTTTTAGCCGTTTCCAAACCGGAATCAACCAACGTCATCTTTCCCTGCGTGACCTGTTCTATACTATCTTTCAAAAGAGGATAATGCGTGCAGCCGAGAATTAATGTATCGACATTTTTATTAATAAGATTAGTCAGATATTTTTCCAATGTCAACCGCGTGATTTCTCCGTCTAACCAGCCTTCTTCCACCAAGGGCACCAACAAGGGACAAGCTTGGCTGTAAATATGCTCGGTTTTAATCTGCTTCCTGATTTCCACAGCATAAGCGCCACTGTTTATGGTGGAAGGCGTTCCGATTACTCCAATCCGTTTATTTTTAGATTTTTGCGCCGCCGCGCGGGCCCCCGGCTTTACTACTCCAACGATCGGTAAAGGAAAATGTTCCCGTAACGTATCAATGGCAAGCGAAGAAGCCGTGTTGCAGGCCACGATTAATAATTTTATATCAAATTGCATTAAAAATTGCGCATCTTCTATCGCAAATTGTCGAATAAGTTCTTTCGATTTTGTTCCGTAAGGAATGCGCGCCGTATCGCCGAAATAGATAAGCTGCTCATTAGGAAGCTGCTTTTTCAACTCCTTTACAACGGTCAATCCTCCGATTCCCGAATCAAATATGCCGATAGGTTTATTCATTATTAAATAGTGCTTTCGACTTGTTCTTTATATTGGGCAATGCCGTTATATATAGCTTGAGCGATTTTTGTTTGGTTCCCCTTTTGTTTTAAAAATTTTGCTTCGGCTTTATTGGAAACATAGCCCATTTCAATTAAAATATTGGGCATGGTGGCGCCGACCATAACCCAAAAGGGACCTTGTTTGACGCCGCGGTTTTTCATACCGTTAGCTACCAGTTTTTTGGCCAAAGCGGATTGTACGACCGATGCAAGAAACTGGCTTTGTTTTATAAACGCATTTTGAGCCATAGTAGCGAGAATAAAATTAATTCCTTGATATCGTTTACGATCGGCCTGGCCTTCAAATGTAATAGATTCATTCTCTTTCAACACAACCGATTTAGCGCGTTCGTCTTTGTCGGCGCTCAAAAAATAAGTTTCAAAACCGTTAGCCTTTTTATTGGTAGAGCTGTTGCAATGCAGACTGATGAAAAGTTTGCCTTTTTTTTCATTGGCAATTTTTGTTCTTTTCCATAAAGGAATAAAAATATCGGTTTTTCTGGTATAAACCACGCGGACGTCGGGCATTTTCTTACTGATCATTTTACCGAGTTTTAAAGCGACGGGTAGAACAATATTCTTTTCATACAGCTTTTTATAACCGATGGCGCCCGGGTCTTTGCCGCCGTGGCCCGGATCAATCACGATTGTGTCAATCAACCATTCTTTGCGCTGAGCTTCCAATTCCGAATTACGGATATCTTCTTTGGGAATATCTTCGCTAATACGCAGATTAACATAAATATCATTGGATTCTTCGTCAAAAATAAGTTCCCGCTCAACTTCCTTTTTTCTCATTTTAAAAGCAATGGAAACCATTTGAGAAAACTGAATGGCTTCAATCTGCGAAATGAGTCCTTTGGAAATTTTGCGGTTTAGCGCTTTAATATCCACTTTACCGCCGACAATATCCACATATAGCCAGCCGTTCTTTTCTTTGATGGATACATTTTTACGTGGAAATTTTTCTTCGGCATAAATGTGAATCAGATAACCGTTCTTTTTAGAGGTAATATCAATTTTTGAAATGTTCACATTTTTTTTATTGATAGATAATGTTTTATCAGTCTGATTGTAATGAAATTTTTGAGCGCTGTATTTATTAAAAACATCGGCAAGGATATTTATCGGCACCCATATTCCGGATTCATACCACAGTGGCTCGTAGGTAAATTGGTAAACATGATTATTTAATATTACAAAACCATTATCCGCAGTAAAAGTAGCTTTATCTCTGTCTACATAAAGTACGGCTTTGCGTTTGGCGGCATTGGTAAAAATTCCATAATTTAGGGCCTGGGCAAAATCATCAAGAGAGATATAATATTGATCCCATTTGGTCATGATGACAATCTCTTTCTTGATTCCGTTTTTCAGCAATTTTAATCTTGCGCCTGTATAATTGCCTACGTCTTTAGCAAACAAAATGCCGCCGAAAAAACGAGAACCAAGATAGGTCGTCAATATATTTATGAATTTTCTTCTAATCATAGCGCTTATACAATCAATTTAGATATAATTTTCTAATTTATTCTTTTTCCCCATTAATCTCAAATTTAATCTTTAAGGAATCTATGTATTGTTCCTTTTTTAAGGAAAATAATTGCGAAAGTAATGAAGTATTCAAAAAGATGGCTTTTTTTGATTGTCAAACAATATTTTTATAAATTGAGATGGAGAAACATAGTTTAATAAATTGCTTAAAAAGAGGGGCATTCATCATAAAGTCGTCATTCTTTGATAAGTGGGGAAATATAAATGCAGCAAATGGAAAGATTCAGATTTCCGTCCCGTCCATACGGGACGGAAATGACGGGTTGTGGGGAATAAACGCCGACGTTTGTCATTCCTTCGAAAGAAGGAATCTAAAATTGTGCGCATACAATAAATATTCTAAAAATAATATTGAAAATGTCCGTAATATGTTGTTTTAGGAAATTCCTATACAACGGAATAGAATATTCAAGCAAGGGAGAGAGTAGTGAGAAGTTTATTTTCATATATACTGCTGTGTATAATTTTTTTTGCAGGCGAACTTATGAGCGAAGATTGGGAAAATCCGCAAATAATCGGCGTCAACAAAACAGCGCCGCATGCTACGCTAATACCCTATGCTTCCAAATCCACGGCGGTAAAAGGAAACCGTTATAATTCAAAATATCTTTATATGTTAAATGGAAAATGGAAATTTCACTGGTCGCCTACCCCGGAAAAACGCCCGCAGGATTTCTATAAAACAGAGTACGATGTATCCAAATGGGATGAAATCAACGTACCGATGAACTGGCAGCTTGCCGGTTACGGAAAACCCTATTATGTAAATATCCCCTATGTGTTTAAAAAACAGCCGCCGAAAATAGAACATGATATTAATTCCGTGGGTTCTTACCGCCGGGAATTTGAAGTTCCTTCCGATTGGAAAGGACGTCAGCTTTATATTCATTTTGACGGCGTTGAATCGGCGTTTTATCTCTGGATAAACGGTAAAAAAGTGGGATACAGCCAAGGCAGCCGCACGCCGGCTGAGTTTAACATTACCAATTATGTAAATCACGGTACAAATACATTGGCGGTTGAAGTTTATCGTTTTTCGGACGGTTCCTATTTGGAATGTCAGGATTTTTGGCGTCTCGCCGGAATATACAGAAATGTTTATCTCTTTTCTACGCCGAATGTTCATATTCGCGATTTTGAAGTGCAAACGATGCTGGACGATCAATATAAAAACGCCCAATTGAAAATAACCGCCAAAGTCGATAATCTCGGAGACGATGATTATGACAATTTAAGCGTGGAAGGCGTTTTGTTGGACACCGCAGGCAACGTTATTATTGCCTCCGAAAAATTAAAGGAAGTCAATGAATATCTGGCGCCCACAGCCGAAGCGATCTATATCCTTAAGAGCGACGTTGAGAATCCGCTTAAATGGTCGGCGGAAAAGCCTAATCTTTATACGCTTGTTTTAACCTTAAAAGATAAAGACGGTAAGGTGTTGGAAATGGAAAGCGCGAAGGTCGGTTTTCGCAAGGTCGAAATTAAAGACGGTTTGCTGCTTGTAAACGGACAGGCCATACTTATCAAAGGCGTAAACCGCCACGAACACGATCCCGATACGGGACACTATGTAGGCGAACAATCCATGCTGAATGATATTTTTTTAATGAAACGCAACAACATCAATACCGTGCGCACTTCGCATTATCCCGACGATCCGTTATGGTATGAATTATGCGATAAATACGGACTCTATTTGATTGACGAAGCCAATATCGAATCGCACGGTATGGGCTACAAACCGCACGAAACGCTGGCCAATAAACCCCAATGGAAAAAAGCGCATCTCGACCGCATTGAAAGCATGGTTGAACGCGATAAAAACCATCCATCGGTTATTATTTGGTCCATGGGAAACGAAGCCGGCGACGGCACCAATTTTCAAGCGGCCAGCGATTGGATACATCACCGCGATCCCTCCCGACCGGTGCATTACGAGCGCGCCAGCAGACGTCCGCATGTGGATATCGTTTCGCCAATGTATCCCAAACTGCCTTATCTGATTGACTATGCGGAAAACCATCACGATCGTCCGCTGATTATGTGTGAATACGCCCATGCCATGGGCAACTCGCTTGGCGATTTTCAGGATTATTGGGATGTAATTGAAAAATATGATATTCTTCAGGGCGGCAGCATCTGGGACTGGGTCGATCAGGGATTGCGTAAAAAAACGTCCGACGGGCGGGAATTCTGGGCTTACGGCGGCGACTACGGAGAAGATAAAAGCGACTATAATTTTTGTATCAACGGAATCGTTCTGCCCGACCGCGGCGAAACGCCTAAATTAGCCGAAGTTAAAAAAGTTTACCAAAATATAGGTTTTAAAAATATTAACGTTGATGACGGCTTATTGGAAATAAAAAATAAATTCTTTTTTACAAACTTAAAAGAATTTACGCCCCATTGGGCCTTGTATGAAAACGGCGCGGTAATACAACAAGGCGCCTTGCCAGCGCAGGATGTCGTTCCTCAAGGGAAAAAAGAGCTGCATATCCCCTTTAAGCCGTTTAAAAAAGGCGCCGGAGACGAATATTTTTTCACCGTTGACTTTCGTCTTACAAAAGATACGCCTTGGGCAAAAAAAGGCTATGTTATTGCCCGCGAGCAGTTTCGCTTACATAACGATGCGGTAGTTAACGTTACGGATATCTCATCGTTAGCGCCTTTACACAGCGATGAAAAGGGCAATTCTTTAATTATTTCCGGTAATAACTTTCAAGTTATTTTTGATAAAAAAAACGGAATTATTACTTCTTATAAATATAATAATAGCGAATTAATTAAAGAAGGCCCGGCCCCCAATTTTTGGCGTGCGCCTACCGATAATGATTTTGGCAATCGTATGCAAAAACGCTGCGCCGTTTGGGAAAAGGCTTCGGAAAAAAGAAAACTGAAAACCTTTAAAATCGAAAAAATATCCGATAAAGCGCTTAAAATAATTTTAAGTTATAGTTTACCGGCCGAAGCGGTTGTTCAACTTAAGTATACCGTTATGGGCAACGGAGAAATTAATGTCAATTACTCTTTTATACCTTTTGGAGACGATTTACCGGAGCTGCCGCGTCTCGGAATGAAAATGGAAATGCCGGCGGGATTTGAAAAACTGACTTTTTACGGCAGAGGTCCGCATGAAAATTATTGGGATCGTAAAACAAGCGCTTTTGTAGGTTTGTATAAATCAACCGTTGACGAACAGTATGTTCCTTATATCAGTCCGCAGGAAAACGGATATAAAACGGATGTACGCTGGTTTGCCTTGCAAAATGATATGGGCGCCGGTTTGATGTTCGCCGCCGATTCGTTGATCGGTTTTTCCGCATTGCATTATACCATAGAAGATTTGAGTCAAAAAAAACGGGGCACTAAACATCCTACCGATTTGCAGAAGAAAGATTTTGTTTCGCTTAACATCGATTATGGACAAACCGGCGTAGGCGGCGATAATTCCTGGGGCGCGCGGACATTGAAGAAGTATACGCTTTGGCCGAAAAAATATAAATACGCTTTCAGGATAATTCCGGTGGATAAACGTGTAGATTTTTTTAGTCAGTATAAAGAGAAATTTAGATTGAATGATTAACTATATCATTATTATGGTTTTAAATGAACTGCAAAGCGCAATAGAGACGCGAAATTTTTTTAACGGTTTTGACTTAAATGGTTTATACTATTTTCGAATAGAAAATTTTTTTAAATAAATGGAAAAGAACATGAATGAAAGAATAGAATCCATTGTTGAAAAATTTAGTATTTGCGGTACGTATGGCGAAGGTAAACCATTCGGAAATGGCCATATAAACGAAACGTTTCTTATTAAAACAAAAGAAGCGGATTGCGATGATTACATTTTACAAAAAGTCAATCATTATGTTTTCCGTAATGTGGAAGGCTTGATGAGAAATATGCAGCGCGTAACGGATCATATACGCAATAAACTGAAAGAGGATCCGCAGGCCGATATTAAACGGAATGTAATTACTATTATCCCAGCCAAAGACGATACCCTGTTTTATAAAGACAAACAAGGCGAATACTGGAGAATACTGCTGTTTATCGACGGCGGGCATTCCTATGATATTGTGGATTCGCCGCAAAAAGCGTACATGGGCGGTCGCGCTTTTGGGAATTTTCAGAAAATGTTGAGTGATTTTCCCCCTCCCCCGTTGGTGGAAACTATCCCGAATTTTCACAATATCGAAATGCGCTTGCAAACGTTCTTTCAAGTCGTAAAGGATGATCCGAAAGGCCGCGTTAAAGAAGTCAAAGATGAAATCGCCGATGTGGAAAAGCGTAAAGAGGAGATGAAAACCCTCTATAATTTGGGTAAAGAGGGTAAAATTCCCATGCGTATTACCCATAACGACACTAAATTTAATAATATTTTATTCGACAATGATGATAATGTCCTGTGTATTCTTGATCTTGATACGGTTATGCCCGGATATATCCATTTCGATTTTGGCGACGCTATCAGAAGCGGCGCTAACACCGGCGCCGAAGATGATAAGGACTTGTCGCGCGTTTCAATGAATATTGATCTGTTTAAAGCCTATTCCCGCGGTTTTCTCGAAGAAACGCATGATTTTCTTAACGATTATGAAATCGATAATCTGGCTTTTTCCGCTAAATTGTTTGCTTTTTCCCAAGCCTTACGATTTTTAACGGATTATATTGCCGGGGATGTCTATTACAAAATACACTATCCCCACCACAATTTACAACGTACCAAGGCCCAGTTTGCCCTTTTGTTCAGTATGGAAAAACAATATGACGAGATGCGCGCTATTATAGACAAAATCAGCGATGATTTAAAATAAAGGGAGGATTTTTGCAAACAATAGACATGGTGGGAATAACGGCTTCGATTATTCCGGTTATATATACCGGATTGGGTATGCCGGTGCAGATATTTAAAAATTACACAGCCAAATCAACTTCCGGTTTGTCTCTTAGTATGATGATTCTGCTTTTTATGACCTTGGTAAGCTGGGTTGTTTACGGTATATTAAAAAACGACTGGTATATTATCATACCCAATTTTATCGGGTCATTAAGCGTAACGGTAATATTTATCCAATTCCGGATTTATCGTTCTACAAAGAATATGGCATAGAAATCTTTTAAATAATTTAATTCCCTATGAATGATGTAAAGAAAATTTATAAAAACGTTATCATTTTGTTTTTGCTCTCTCTGCTCTATTCTATTTTAAGATATAATATTTTCAAGGGTATTGCATGGAGCCAGCTTCCCCTTTTTATTGTAAATAAAGCCGTTTCCTTAAGCGCCGTCTTATTAATGGCGACAAGCCTGTTTGCCGGACGTAAAATTTCTGTCGATGAAAGATACAAAGAATTAGCGATGCGTTACGGCTGGGCTGGATTTCAGTTCATCGTTGTACACACGCTGTTATCACTTATCCTTTTAAACCCCGGTTATTATGAAAAATTTTATCAAACCGGAAGACTAACTTTCAAAGCCGAATTATTTCTATTGTTTGGCGTTATGGCTTTTGTGCTGTTGGTAATTTACAGTATAAACGCCGCTTTGCAACGCTGGGGCGTGGAACCGTTCCATCCCGGTGTTGCCAATAGTTCTATACGGACGGCAGCTGTTATTTTTATAGCCGGACATTTATTTGTAATGGGGTTTAACGGTTGGTTTAACATCGCATATTGGCCGGGCTCTTTGCCGCCTATTACTTTGATTGCGTTTATTGTGATTTTTATTATCCTATCAGCAGGATTCATAAAAAGATATAAAATATAACAAGTATCGGACTCGGCAAAAGAGATATCAGAGAAGAGAGCGTCTATTTTTTGCCTTGGTTATGTCTCGGGCTAAAACCCGTTATGGCTTGGTTGTCCTGTCTCCGCCTTTCAAGGCGGGGACGAACGAGCGTAAAATTCATGCAAATTGAAAAATAAAATTGCAATTTGCATAAAAAATGTTATATTTTGGTCTATGAAATATTATAAAAGAGAAATTGAGAAAAAGATTAAAGATGCCGCAAGGCAATTCCCGGTTGTCGCACTTACCGGTCCCCGACAATCGGGAAAGTCAACATTGCTGCAACATCTTTATCCCGCCTATGGTTATTTTACTTTTGACGATCCTTTACTTCGGCAAGCCGCAAAAGACGATCCCGGATTATTTATAGACAATATTACCCGACCCGTAATTTTAGATGAAATCCAATATGTGCCGGAATTAATGCCTTATATAAAAATGATTGTGGATAAAAATCGGCGTCAATATGGACAATTTATTTTGACAGGCTCACAGGTTTTTAATTTAATGGACAGTCTTTCGGAAACGTTAGCGGGTCGGGTTGTTATTTTAGAACTGCTACCCTTTACATTGCAGGAAACAAAGCTTTCGATTAAAGTTGGTTTAAAAGACTTGTTCGACGCTTGCTTTAAAGGTTTTTATCCGGATCCTGCCGTTCATCATACTGATCCGAAACTCTTTTATTCTTCATATCTTCAGACTTATATAGAGCGTGATATTCGGCAGTTGAGATCGGTTCATGATACCGCTTTGTTTCAACGATTTATGGGGCTTCTCGCTGCTCGTAACGCTTCTTTGTTAAATGTTACAAATGTGGCAAATGCTTGCGCAATCAGTCATACTACCGCTCAAAATTGGTTGTCTCTTTTGGAAAGCAGCCGTATTGTCTTTTTACTGCGTCCATATTTGGCTAATCTTGGAAAAAGATTGGTAAAAAGTTCTAAAATATATTTTACGGACACGGGATTACTATCCTATTTACTTAGATATCCGACTTCAGAGACGCTTCAGTACGGTCCAAGCGCCGCTGCGATATTTGAAAATTATATCATCATCGAGGCTTTAAAATATAAGTTTAATTCCTCGGCCTTATTTGAATTGTATTACTATCGCGATTCCAATAAGAATGAGATAGATTTGCTTATTGAAACGGCGCGGGATTTATATTTATATGAAATTAAAATGAAAAGAAATATTATGAAAAGAGATTATAAGGTTTTAGAATCTTTTGAAAATAACGGAAAAACATTACATCGATATATAATTAGCGTCTATAACGAAGAAATAGCCTTGAGCAAGCGCGTTAAGAATATGCCATGGCGGCTTTTTCCCAAAAACATCATCAAGGAATAATCATTTTCATTTTCAGATAAAGCCAAGGGATATTCGTAAACGAATTTAGCTATTGGAAAATTCAATGAACCGTCGTCCATTGCAAAGGCGTTGCCGAAAAATCTATCTGACTTGTCGCGCGCTTCCGCTTTTGGATTAGCGGATTGTTTTGCTGGGGATTGCCACGCTCCTTTTCGTTCCGCTCGTGGAACATACCTGTTTACCGTGGCGTCGAATGTGTATTTTTAGGCAGGGTTTATTCTGTATTGCGCCGTAAGATCCACCTGTCTACGGCATCCCCCCTTAGTAAGGGGGGAAGAGCGAAGCGAAGGGGGATAGAAGAACCTTTGTGTCGGTATACTTTAAAAAGCGTTTCGGGCTAAAGTCCGGCGTTAGTTAAAAAAATATCTAATCAACCTCCGATTTTTTGAAGCCGTATTTCTGCATTTTCCTGAAAAGCGTCGTGCGTTCCAGTCCGAGAGACTGGGCCGTTTGCATTATTTTCCAGTCATTCTGAATGAGCACACGCAGAATATAATCCCGTTCAAAATTATCATAAGCCTCACGCAAAGACATTTTGTTAGCGGGATAGAATATATTTTTATCTTCAAAATCCATAGCAATAAACACATCGGAAGCCTGCACAATTTCATTTTTGGTAAAGATGCTAATTTTTTCCACTACATTCATCAATTCGCGTACATTCCCCGGCCATTCATGTTGTAAGATGCGCTGGAGCGCTGCCTCGGAAAATCCGGAAAGATGTTTATTATAGGTTTTGGAAAATTTATGTAAAAAATATTCCGCTAACAGTCGAATATCTTCAGGCCGCGTTCTTAATGGCGGTATCTCTATAGAGACTACTTTTAGGCGATGAAATAAATCCTCCCGAAAGCGGCCGTCTTGTATCAATTCTTCCAGATTTTTATTGGTTGCGGATAAGATGCGAACGTCCACTTTTTGAGGCGAATTATTTCCTATCGTTTCAATTTCATCATTATCCAACACACGCAATAATTTAGCCTGCATGGAAAGCGGCAGATCCCCTATTTCATCTAAAAACAGCGTGCCCTTGTCCGCTATTTGAAATTTTCCAAGCTGGTCTTTTACGGCGCCGGTAAAGCTGCCTTTTTTATGGCCGAAAAGTTCGCTTTCCAGCAATGATTCCGGTATGGCTGCGCAGTTAACGGCCACAAATTTTTTCCCGCTACGTCCGCTTTTACGATGCAAGGCGCGGGCAACCAATTCTTTTCCCGTACCGGTTTCGCCGAGAATGAGCACTTTCGCATCCGATTTAGCAAGCGTATCGATCGTATCGAAAATACGCAGCATTGCTCTGCTGCGGCCGACCATTTCATACGTTTCGGATATTTCTTCCAACAGAATATTCTTTTCGATGGTCCATGTTTTCTTCTCAATGGCTTTTTCAATAGTAATGAGCAGACGTTTGGTATCGATAGGTTTTTCCAAAAAGTCATAAGCGCCCTGTTTTATGGCATCCATTGCGATCGTTATGGTGCTTTCTCCGGAAACCATCACAACCGGAATGAAAGGATAGGATTCGCCAAGGCGCATCAACAAGTCCATACCGTTGATACCGGGCATAGCCACATCCAAAAGAATACAGTCAAAATCATTTTTTTCGATATATTCAAATGTCTTTAACGGATTCTCAAGCATAGTAACTTTGTAATTATTATATTCAAGCGTATTTTTTACCGCCAATAAAAAAGAAACATCATTGTCTATTACCAAAATTCGTTTCATTACATTTTCCTTTTCGCGGGTAAAATAATACGAAAAACCGTACCATAATTTTCTTTACTAATCAATTCAATTTCTCCTTTATGATCCCGAATAATTTTCCGGGCGATAGTCAATCCCATACCGGTACCGTTATCTTTCGTCGAAAAAAACGGCTCGAATAGTCGATCGCGATGATAGGAAATAATACCCGGGCCATTGTCGGCGATTTCAATTTCAAGATAGTCTTTAAAATTATCCTCCAAATTCTGTGCCAAAATAGAAGAGATCATAATTTTTCCATGACCTTTAAGCGCGTCAATAGCATTTTCGATAATAATCTGCAAAGCCATTTTCAATTGGTTTTGATCTCCGTAAATCAGATGCGCCTCTTTTTCCAGTTCTATTTTCATTTGAATACCATTATTAAGATATGCGGTAAAATAGGTCAATACACTATCCAGTAAAATCGAAAACTGCAAGGGTTGAATATTGGGCGCTTCCAAATTGCTGAATTTAAGAAATATACGCGTCATATCCTGGATGCGTTTAATTTCAGCTAAGGTCATACTGATGTCATTTTTAGTAAGCGCGAAAACTTTGGGATCGCTGTTTTCAATTTTCTGTTGAATCCGTTCCATATTAAGTAATACCGAACCTAAGGGTGTTTTAATATCATGCGCGATTTTACGCACAGTACGGCTCCATACGCGATGACGGTCGGAAAGTAACGGCGCGGTAAAATCACGGATTTCCATCATATACGCATAGATATAATTAAAACCTGTCTTAAAAGGGATCACTCGGATTTCGCCTTTTACGGTAAAGTTTATTCTATTAATCGCAAGCTCTTTAATTTCGGTTTCTCCGCTAAGCATGCTTTCGGTGATACAATCCGTGATGCCGGAAAAATCTTTAAAAGCTTCCTGATAGTGAATTTTCTTTTTAAGAATTTCCTTAATATCAAGAAGGGTTTGGGTGCGGGCGTTAAAATAAGAAAGATAACCGCTCGGTTGCATGATAACTACGGCATTTTGGCTACGATTTAAAGAATAGATAAAATAACTAAAAAATATAAATACTTGCGAAAGCAGCTTGTCGCCGGCAAGCAGTATGATTAAGACAGTAATAAAAATAATAAGAAAGAGAAACGGCACGCGGTAAAAAATCGGCGCCTCAATAATTTTGAGATGGTAATAATTTTGTATACCGTTAACGCCCAATTCGGGCGCAAGATCAGCTCCTTTAAATCTAAGGCTCATATCAAAAACGCCTTTTATTTTGTATTTTCCAAGCAGGTTGAAATCCGTATCGTATATTTGAACGCCGTCTTTTGTACGGGTAATAATATCTTTTCTTCCGTCGTTATTGACATCAATAAACTGTTCAATTGAACCGGAATTAGACTTGATTTTTTTTTGTTTAAGAAAATTTAAATTTTCATCAAAACATAATAGGGAAGAGGAAGCGTTAAAATATATTTTATGTAAATTTTCCGGATCATCTACGACAAATTTGATATTAACATTATAAGGGAAAGTACGGCGGCAGGCAAAGAGTCCTTTTCCATTGATAAGACAAAGTTCCAGCGGTCTGTTTTTATATTCTTCGGCAAAGCGGTAATGAGCCAGTAACAAATAACGTTTACCTTTTATCTCTACAAAGCGGGCATATACGCCGGAAGGAAATAGGCCAAAATTAAGCGGTTTTGTTAGTAATGTTAAATTTTGATTCAAAATAAAAATCCAGTTCGTCCAATCGCTGTACGGCACATTTTTCTCTCCGTTGCCGTTAGCTTTTCCCAAAACAACGAACTCATCCCAGCCGTCCGCGTTTAAATCACCGATGATCAACTGCTGTTTTGTGGAAGCATTTTCGAAGCGTTTAATAATGTTTCGCGTTTTAATATCAAATACGAATAACCCTCTCGGTTTTGAGGGCAGACCGGCATGAACCAGGAACAACAATTGTTTACTGAAATCTTTATGGGAGTAATAAAGCGCTGCATCGTTAATTTTAAAAAAAGGATGCGGATCGGGAATTTTCATCAGAAAATGTCTGTAGAGAAGAGTCTCTTTGCGAAGGATATCATATATATATAGAAATAAAGAATCGGCGCCTGTTGAAAATACGATGCATTCATCGTATCCGTCTCCCGTATAATCTCCGAAAAATATCCAATGGGAATTGAAATATTCTTTCAGATTCAATTGATCAATTGTTCCGCCGTTAGCGCCATAAAAAAGATCGAGATATATATAGTCAAGTCTAAAATTATGTGTAAATTACTTCCTAACCCAGGACCCAGCGGGG
>CAYRJN010000055.1:0-20134 GCA_964424545.1 uncultured Calditrichaceae bacterium | reverse complement strand
CTTTTTACTTCATTCTTCATCATTAAAAAAAACGAATATCCAACCGATGAAGGCTCAATGTCCAACTTCCAAGTATTGTTAATGAAACGTTTTTTACTTTAGCATTAAAAAAAACGCCTAATATCCGGCGTTCCGTTTTCGCTCTTTCGTTACTTCTAATAACTTTAAGCCGATTAAAATGTATTGAAATCAATAATTTCTGTTGAAATGCTTTGTAAAAACATATTATTGTGAACAGACAAAATTGCTATTGAATCGTTATCTGCTACATATCGTTTTATATCGTCGATAATGCTTGATTTTGCTTTTTCATCCAAACCGTTAAAGAGCTCATCGGCAATAAAAATTTGCGGTTCAAATAGCAAGGCGATAATTATCAACGTTTTTTTTAACATTCCGCTTGATGCTTGAGCTGCGTAAGTATTAATTTGTTGTTTTAGATTGTAGCGATCTATAAAATGTTCAAATCTATTTTTATCTAAGGATTTACCGAAATAATCCATAAAAAAGATTATATTATCATATAACGTTAAATAGGGAAAGAGAATGGATTCATTAGGGATAAAAAAAATATTATTTCTATTTTTTTCAATATTTTTGCCATTTAAAGTTATTTCACCTTTTTCTATTTTGTAAACGCCGGATATGCAATTAAGAAATGTTGTTTTGCCCGTTCCGTTATCGCCGTAAATACCGATAATACTGTTCCCACTAAACGAAAAGCTCAAGCCATTCAAAATGTAATCTTGGGCTTTTCTATATTTAAAATAAATATCCGTAATTTCAAAATAGGTAGTTTGCATATTTATACCTTAGTTTATTGCTCATAAGTTTTAGTAAAATAGCGTCAAGTAAATAATATCTGAATAGAACGGCTATAGCCGTTAATATGACAAAAGGATATAGACCGAAATGAGTATAGAGATAATCAAATAGGACGTAGAAAAATATTATTGAAAAAGGTATCATATTTACGTTTTTAGATCTAAAATATTGGCCGTAACGCCAAGGCATCTCCTTTTCTTCCGGTAAAATTATAGAATAAATAAGAGCAGTTGAATACATTAATTCGGAAAAGGCTATAGCGGCCAAAATTAAAGTAATAGTGAAAAAAATGTCATGGAAAACAACGTAAAAATAAAATACAAATACGCCTTGAAAAAAATAAATAGAATAAAAATAATAAATAATCCTTTTCTTCTGGTAGTCAATAGCCGCCTTAATATTCAATAAATATAAGGGCAAGTTTTGAATATCCATTCCATATAAATTAAAGATGGTCATTGAAAACGGTAAGGTTGATATTGTTAAGCAAACCCAAATTAGAAAAGAATAATTTTTGTTTTGGAATTCGTTTATCGATAAAAATACAATGAGCGATAAAGTCATTAGCAGTGCAATAAAAAAATAGTATCTTTCGGATTGGTAAAATTTGTAATATTCAATTTCTTTTTTAATTAAGGACGAATTAAAATGCTTGGCAACGATATCGGATGAAGACTGTTTTTTACTAAAGAACAGATTGAAATCTATGATGATAACAAAGCCGATTATTAGAAAAAATTCTGTTAAAACGCTCCTTTCACTATATGAGATAGAGCCATTGATTAATAAAAAGATAGCAACTGCTGCGATAAAAAGCCGAAAATAGATGTACTTTTTGGAAAATATATAAGAAAAATAAAAGATGAAAAGATAAATAAAAGCTTTTTCACCAATCATCATATATAATTGAAAAAGAATGAAAAAATAAGTTGATGACAATAACGGATAAAAATAGTTTGTTAGAAAAAAGTTATTAAGTGACATTAAATATTTAAAGGGGACTGCCGTCAATGAACGAGATATTGTTATACCCAGGTGACCGGCTATCGTTCCGACTAATATGATCATAATTGCCATCTTGCCGGATGCCATAGTATCAGGGGGAAAAAGAAAAGTAAAAGAATTCCTAAAGAATAACACACTCAAAGCGGCGGTTATATAGAAAAAGTACTTGGCAAAATCTATGACCAATTGTATTTTATGTAGTTTATATAAATAAATTTTTTGTTTAATAATCAGCTTAATAAAAAACATTATAAACCTTTAATTATTTTAATAGCGGGGAAAGTTATCCCCGCTATATATGTTAATTACTCAGAACAAGCGCCTAAATATACGGAGCTAAAAATAACAGCGCCGCCGAAAAATCCGACAACAGCGCTTGTTATGGCAGCCGCGGCGAGAAAATCACAAGTTTCTCTGCTTGCCCTTCCACCTTCAATTATAATCATTTCATTTTTATTTAAAATTCGCATGCTAACCTCCCAATTCATCAATTACTCTACCTACTGCCCAACCGGCGCAAAAAATTTCCAATCCCCAGCCCAATGGTCCACCTAAAACACCCCAAATAGCAACACCGGCACAACCTGCGTCAACATATTCAACAATCCCTCCTTCCACCTGCTGCATCTCATCATACGTCATCGCTTTCATGACCATACCTCCTTATGTTAATTTAACTTTTTTTTGTCCCCGCGGCAAGGGACGTTATTTTTGGCCGCTATTTTGGCCGTTAATTTTCCGCTTTCATCAAAAAAATAGAGCGCGGGCGTTACCTTGGTTATTTGTAATAGAATTATTGTTCCACGACAAACATGGATTTTCATTAAAAAAATCAACCTTCTATTGGTTTGGTTTTATATAGTTTACAATCACTTGAATATTTCGTAAATTTCTAAAAGTTATTTGATCCAATTATTTAAGGATTGATATCCTTAGTAAAGGAGGCCGTAATGTTCAAATTAAAATCATTTTTAACGGGAGTAATGATTGTAATGCTGGGTTCATGTACTACGGAACAAACAAAACCGCCGGTCGCGGATAAAATACCGATCGAATTAAAAAAACACGGCGATACGCGTATCGATAACTATTTTTGGCTCAATGAACGCGATAATCCCAAAGTGCTCGAATATTTAAAAGCGGAAAATGCCTATACGGATGCTATGACGAAACATACCAAAGCGCTTGAGGATAAACTATTTAAAGAAATCATCGGTAGAATCGCCAAGGACGATCAAACGGTTCCTTATAAAAAAGTTGGCTATTTTTACTACATCCGCTATGAAAAAGATAAGGAATATCCCATTTACTGCCGTAAAAAAGGCTCGCTTGAGGCCGATGAAGAGATCATGCTTGACGTCAATAAAATGGCACAGGGACATAGTTATTATCAGATCAGTTCGCCGCATGTAAGCCCCGATAATCGCCTTCTATCCTTCGGCGTGGATGATGTGGGACGGCGCAAATATGATATCTATATAAAAGATTTACAAAGCGGTAAAATTATAGAGAAGGCCATAAAGAATACCACCGGAAGCGCCGTTTGGGCTAACGATAATGAAACGCTTTTTTATGCTGTAAAAGACGAATCATTGCGACCTTATAAAATTTTAAATCATAAATTAAATACAGCAGTTGAACAGGATAAAACCGTTTATACGGAAACGGACAGCACCTTTAATGTCCATGTTTACAAATCGAAATCCGATAAATATATTATGATCTCCAGCGATCAAACGCTTTCTACGGAATACCGCTATCTTGACGCCGGTAAACCGGATGGCAAATTTAAAGTCATCCAGCCACGTCAAAAAGATTTAGAGTATCATGTGGAACATTTCGGCGATCACTTTTTTATTCTAACTAACGAGGGCGGCGCGAAAAATTTTAAATTAATGAAAACACCGAGCAATAGAACTGAAAACCGCTACTGGAAAGAAGTTGTACCTCACCGTAATAACGTTTTATTGGAAAATTTTGAATTATTTAATAACTATTTTGTTTTACAGGAACGCAAAAACGGCTTAACGCAATTGCACGTTTACCGTTGGAAAGATATGAACGACTATTATCTCGACTTCGGAGAACCGGCTTACAGCGCTCATATTTCCACAAATCCCGAATTTGATACGGATATTTTGCGCTATGGTTATACTTCTTTAACCACGCCGAATTCTACTTACGATTTCAATATGAAGACGAAGGCAAAGATTTTGATGAAAGAACAAAAAGTCGAGGGTGATTTTAATAAAGAAAATTATAAAACCGAGCGTTTATGGGCGCGCGCCCGCGACGGCGTAAAGGTGCCGATTTCTCTCGTTTACCGCAAAGATTTAAAAAAAGAGAATATGCCCTTGCTGCTTTACGGATATGGTTCTTATGGATACAGTATGAATCCTTATTTCAATTCGGCGCGTTTAAGTCTGCTGGATCGCGGCTTTATTTTTGCCATTGCTCATATCCGCGGCGGTCAGGAGATGGGACGGCAATGGTATGAAGACGGCAAGCTGTTGAAAAAGAAGAATACGTTTAGTGATTTTATCGATTGCGCCGAATATCTCGTACAACAAAAATACACATCGCCGCAAAAACTATTTGCCATGGGCGGCAGCGCCGGCGGTTTGTTGATGGGCGCGGTGATCAATATGGCTCCCAACCTGTTTAAAGGCGTTGTTGCCGCAGTGCCATTTGTGGATGTGGTTACCACCATGCTGGATGAATCCATTCCGCTCACCACGGCTGAATATGACGAATGGGGCAATCCCAATATCAAAGAATACTATGATTATATTCTTTCTTATTCGCCTTATGATAATGTAGAAGCAAAAGATTATCCGGCCTTGCTTGTTACCACCGGATTACACGATTCCCAGGTGCAGTATTGGGAGCCCTCCAAATGGGTGGCCAAACTGCGTGATATGAAAACGGACGATCATGTTCTGTTGCTAAAAATAAATATGGAAGCCGGCCACAGCGGCTCAACGGGACGCTTTAAACGCCAAAAAGAGACGGCTTTTGAATTCGCTTTTATTCTGGATCAGGCGGGTATTAAAAATTAAACTTTTCTTTTTATGTAAAGTGGCTTTTATATCTTTAATAGACATAACGTTGGTAACGGTTATATATTGCCCGTTTGCCAGGGTATAAATTTACTTGTTGTCATGAAATAGTAGTAGGTGGCGCAAAAATTTTAGGCAAATAAAAAAGTTAAGAAAAAAGCGCGTGTCTTAAAAAATATGCTTGCCGATTGGTATGGAAATATTTAAATTTAAGATCGTCGCAAGGTTTTAAGATAAACAGATAAAATGTTCCGCTGTTTAGCGGATTAGCGCAATGTTTCATGCGATAAATCACAGATAGCATGGATAAAATTGGCGAAATTTTTGTGTTATTAAAATTTTTCGGGTTAAAAAATGAAAAAAACAGATATCGATAAAACCGTTAATGAAATTTATTCCATATTTTGCAGCCGCAATTATAATACAACATTCACCTTGGAATCCGTAAATAGTATTTTCGAAATCGGCAATGAAGTATTTCAGAAAAATAATCCCGAAGAAGTTGAACGTATCGTCAATAGACCGAAAACCAAAGCGCCGGATCTTTTTGATGATGAACCGTTCAGTCTGGAAAGAACTCTTGAGATTTATTCCGAATTTGAAGGGCGCTTTTCGCAAATCAATCCCGATTTGATACATCGTATATTTGAGATGAACAGCCGTCTTGCCTGGGATAACTATCGTAAAAAGTATTATCGTTATATTAAAAATATTGCGTCGAAATATTCCGAAGACGAATATCTTACTTATCTCGCCGCGGTCGCGTATTATGAACGGCATGATTATCGTCAAGCATTGCAATATGTCAATCTTTCCATTGTACGCAATCCCTCCTGCGCTGTTTATATTCATCTAAAGGCCAGCGCTCTTATGCAAAACGGTGAAATGGAAAAAGCGCGCACTTATTTATATCAGGCCTTATTCCTTGTAGAGTTGCAACACGATGTTCCTCCGAGACGCGGCACGAATAAAGAATTGTATCCGTACTATCCGATTGAATTTCATACCAATGCCGATGTAATGCGCACCGATCTGCGTAAGCTTGATAATGCCGAGAAGAATTTTGAACAATCGATCATGCCTATTATTAACACCGCTTCTTATTAAATACATCTGTTTTTCAAGCGTTGCTTAAAAAGTTTTGCAAATTTTTACTCCTTGATTTATGACGTAGTTTGGATAATGCCCTTTCTTTGATTTGTCTGACGCGTTCTCTTGTTAATGAAAATTGCGCGGATATTTCGGCAAGCGTATGCGTTCTACCGTCTTCTAATCCGAAATAGAGTTTGATAACCTCTTCTTCCCGTTTCGTTAATGTTTTGAAAACGGATTTTAACTCCTTTTTCAGCGATTCTTTGCTCAAATGATGGTCGGCCGCTTCGGCTTCGGGATCGACAATCAGCTCCAGCAAGGCTGAACCGGATGGGCCATTTATGGGTGCATCAAGTGAAATGGTATGATTTGAGCGTTCAAAAAGAGCGCTGACTTCATGACTGCTCACGTTTAATTCTTCGGCAATTTCCAAATCGGTCGGTTCGCGTTCCAATTCCTGCTCAAGACGGCCGTGAGTTCGAT
Source organism: uncultured Calditrichaceae bacterium (assembly GCA_964424545.1). Classification (GTDB taxonomy): domain Bacteria; phylum Calditrichota; class Calditrichia; order Calditrichales; family Calditrichaceae; genus JAUVIB01. The sequence goes on along the minus strand of CAYRJN010000055.1, from coordinate 13,670 downwards.
TTAATTTTGAGATATCTTTTATTTTGTTTTGCGGCAGCCGGATAAGTCGTGAATTTTCTTGAATGGCCTGCAAAATGCGCTGTCTGATCCACCAAACGGCGTAGGAAATGAATTTATATCCGCGAGTTTCATCAAACCGCTGCGCCGCTTCGATTAATCCCAGATTACCTTCATTGATTAAATCATTTAAAGGCAGTCCCTGATTGCGATAATTTTTGGCGATACTGATTACAAAACGCAAATTGGCTTTCACCAATTCGGCCAGCGCGTCACGGTCATTCTTTTTGATACGCTTGGCCAGCGATACTTCTTCCTGCGCCTCGATTAGCGGAAGGGCGCTGATATCGTTTAAATAGCGCGTTAAATTCTTTTCTCCATGATCTAAACCGGCGTTCATTCGGCACCTCCTTTAAAGGTTTCTTTATAAAACTCTGCATACAAACTAAAGTCCGTCCGTTATTAATGAAGTGACCTTCGTCAATCCTATCGGATGTTGTGCGTAGCGTCATATCAAACCTGTAACCGTTGTCACATATAGAAGAAATATATTCATATTTTTTCCGTAAATTGTATAAAAAGTTTGAATGTTTTAACAAAATTGGACAAATTAACAACATCGTATTTTACGCCGGAAAGGGAAATTTGAGATGCTGAAAACTTCAAAGATACGACTGCAATTGAAAAATGTATGGACCATTTCGCGTAATAGCAGTCTGTTTAAAGATAATGTAATTGTCGAATTGCAAAAAGACGGCATAAGCGCCTATGGCGAGGCGGCGCCTAATGTGCGTTACGGAGAAAACGCCGATAAAACCATTGCCGAGATCAAAAAAGTATCGCCGCTCTTTGATAAGGATTTATTTAAAGTCATCTCTTTAAAAGTGGAAGTTGATAATAGTATAAAAAATCAAAGCTGCGCCAAAGCGGCTTTGGATATGGCGGTTATGGACTGGATAGGTAAGGCTTTACATATTCCGCTTTATCGATATTTCGGCCTGGATATTTCAAAATCGCCGCCTACCTCCTATTCCATCGGTATCGATACGCCGGATATAATTCGCGAAAAAGTACGGCAGGCGGAAGCGTTTCCCGTTTTAAAAGTTAAGTTGGGCGGTAACAACGATAAAGAGATTATAAAAACCATCCGCGGGATCACCGATAAACCGCTGCGCGTGGACGCCAACGAAGGCTGGAACGATAAGGAGACGGCGGCAAAAAGAATAGAATCTCTAATGAAGAAAAATATTGAGCTTATCGAACAGCCCCTGCCCGCCGGAATGAACGAGGAGACGGCCTGGTTAAAGGAACGCTTTGATACTCCGCTCATTGCCGACGAGTCCATTAAAACAGCCCGTGATATTCCAGCTCTCCGCCAGGCCTTTGACGGCATCAATATTAAATTGATGAAATCCGGCGGTATTTTGGAAGCGCTAAGAATGATTCATCTTGCGCAGACCTTTGATATGGATGTTATGCTGGGCTGTATGATAGAAACTTCTGTCGCTATATCCGCCGCCGCTCAATTAGCCCCCTATGCCCGCTGGATAGATTTGGACGGAAATTTATTGATTGCCAACGATCCTTTTAGCGGCGTAAAGGTGGAACAGGGCCGCTTGATTTATTCGCAAAAGCCGGGCTTGGGGTTGGAAAAACGTATGACGAGAAAAAATAGCATCGTAAAATAAATTAAACATGCCAACTACCTGTTATTGCCAGTATCCCGTAAGTATGGTAAAACGCGATCAAGACTATCAAGGAATGCTGCACCCGAATAGCCGGGATAGCAAGGACACCCATTTCTAACTTGCTCTTCAATCGTTGTATCTCTACGCGCGCCGTAGCGATTTCGTCTTTAGTTTTATGTAAACCGCTTAGGTCCTTATTCTGCACAAATTTTTTCATTAATCTCTTTTTCATTGACGGTGATTTTGGCTTTTAGCCAGTTCTCCTGTCCGCTCAAAGCGCCAAAGAATAAATAATTATCGAATGAAAGATAAAGTTTCTTGCATTTTGTTCAAAACGTTCATAAATTGTTCACAAGCGAAAGAAAAAGAATGTTTTAATCATGGAAAATTGTTTCATAAGCAATCTATGACTGTTAATAAATCGCCGTATTGCTTTTTAAATAATAGGAGATAAACCATTTTTAGCGAAGAACGCCGCCGCATCATAAAAGAATTGGTGGTTGAAAAAAAACGCGTTTTTGTAAACGAACTTTGCGATCGTTTTAAAACATCGTCCGTCACCATTAGGCGGGATTTGAAGATATTGGAAGAGATGGGGGAGATTAAGCGCGTTCACGGCGGAGCTATCGGTCGTCAGTCCTTATTTAACGGCTTATCATTATCGGAAAAGGAAAAGATCCGCATTGCGGAAAAGGGGCGCATTGCCGATTATGCCGTTTCTTTGGTAAAACGCGGCGATGTTCTAATCGTTGATTCCGGCTCCACTACCTTACAATTTGCGCGTAAATTAAAAAATTTGGAAGAAATAACCGTTATTACCAATTCATTGAACGTTGCCTCGGAATTTTCAAAAAGCGACAATAAAGTGATTCTGACGGGCGGTGAAATGGATATGGATTCGTTAATGCTGACCGGTCCCTTGGCTGATGAAACGCTGAAGAATATTTTTGCCGACAAAATATTTATGGGTATCGACGGTGTCGATTTTACGGCCGGTTTAACCACGCCCGATATTGTCGAAGCAAAGACCGTTCGTTTGATGATGCAGGCTGCGGCGGAGAGGATTTTATTGGCGGATTCAACAAAATTCGGACGTAAAAGCATAGGCGTGGTCAGTAAAGTTTCGGAATTGGATAAAATAATAACCGATGCGGCTTTGAACGAAGAGGAGAGAAGACGATTTGAAGAGGCCGGTGTGGAAGTAATCCTTGTATAGCGCTAAATGCATTACTTTTGTACATAGCAATAGGGAAGGTTTAATATTAATTCTTGAAGAAACGGATATCACCGGTCCGGGTTGCGAGCAAGTGTAAAAATATTAATTCCAATTGATGGGAAGAGAGGAGAATAAAGCATGGAAGTTCGGCAGAGCCGCGTTGTTAAAAAATTAAGGGCGGGCGAGATTGTTACTTGTTTCAACGTCCATTTTGATGCTCAAGCATCCGATATTGCCGGCTTAAACGGTTTCGATTGTCTGTGGATAGATCGTGAACACATGGCTAAAGATTGGTCGGAACTGCAGGCGCATATTTGGGCGGCTCGGAGTCATAATACGGATGTTATGGTGCGCGTACCCCGCGGCAGTTACAGCGGCTATATCAAACCGCTTGAGATGGGCGCGGCGGGCATTATGGTGCCGCATGTTATGAATTCGAAGGAAGCGCGCAATGTCGTTCATACTACCCGCTTTCATCCTGTCGGCCGCCGACCACTTGACGGCGGTAATACCGACGGGAATTATGCTATGCTGGATTATTCACATTATTTGGAACAAGCCAATGATCGGACTTTTATTGTTTTGCAAATTGAAGACCCCGAAGCGCTCGAAGAACTGGACGCCATCGCCGCGCTTGAGGGTATAGATATGTTGTTTTTCGGTCCTGCCGATTTTAGTCAAGGTATCGGCGCACCGGGCGATTGGCAAAATCCCCAATTGCTTGAAGCGCGAAAAATGGTGGCGGAAACCGCCGCCAAATACGGTAAATATGCGGGCATCCCGACCTCCATAGATAATCTTGAAGATATGGTTGCTCTCGGTTATCAATTTCTCGCCATCGGTTCCGACGTTGTTGCCGTAGGAAACTATTGCAGGGAACTAATAGCCGGATTTAAGAGCAAGGTAAATAGATAAAAACGGGCGTAAAAAGGAAGGCGTTATGGCCAAAGAGCGTATAAGGCAAAAAGCGGCGGATAATTTTTATTATCATAAAGATTTTCATATCGCATTAAATTACGTTGTCGATTATTTATATCGGCGTTTCGGTGCAAACGCCGTGCGCGAATATCTGCAACAATTTACGGAAGCATATTATATCCCCTTGAAAGAAACGCTTAAAGAAAAAGGCTTAACGGCTCTAAAGCAGCGCTATGAGGATATTTATAAGATTGAAGGCGCCGAATTCAATATGCAATTGGGGAAAAACGATTTGCTAATGCGTCTTGAATCGTCGCCTGCATACAAGCATATACAATTGCAAGGGCATATCGTTTCGCCAATGTTTTCCGAAACGGTTAAAACCGTTATGAAGAGCCTCTGTTGCGATACTCCTTATGATGTTGAAATTATGGAATACAATGATGAGAACAGCGCTTATACGGTACGCTTTTATAGGAGGATAAATTGATCTCCTGCACCGAATTTATTCCGGCTTACAGCGAACTTTTTAAATATCTCGAGCGAAAAGAGGGTAAAGAGGCAGTCGTTGATTTTTGGAACTATCTTTCGGATGTTTTTTTAACCAAACTGAAAGAACTGGTTGTGGAAAACGGCATCCGCGGTTGTTGGATTTACTGGAAAAAAACACTGGCTGAGGAAGCGGCTGATTACACCATAGAGCTTGACGAAGAGGCGGGAGAATTTAGCATAATCATGCATCATTGTCCCTCCAAAGGGCGACTGCTTGAATATAAACATTTGGAACCTTATACCGATTACTGCGAACATTGTGATGTGCTTTATCGCAGAGTTCTGGAGCCGTTGGGATTTAAGTATGAACTGGATCGTTCACAAACGGATCAGGCCAAATGTCGACTTAGAATAAAAGAAAAGATTAATCGATAAAAAAATCGGATTTACAAAAATAATCCCGTGACTACGATAAATTAAAATGAATGTGAAAAGCAATAAAAAGGAGCGCAGAAATTATGAATAAAGATTGGTGGAAAGAGAACGCCCAGGGCATACCGCAATTGATAACGCCGCCGCCCGGCCCTAAATCCAAAACGATGCATAAAAATGCGAGTAAATATATTCGCGGATTATCTTCGCAAGTTAAATTGTTTCCCGTTGCCTTTGAAGAAGGTTTCGGGATTACTTTAACCGATGTGGACGGCAACCGTTATCTCGATTTTTCCTCGGGTATTTATGTTGCTTCTCTCGGGCATAGCCATCCCAAGATATCCGGCGCGGTAGCCAAATGGGCCAAAAAATTGATGAACTGTCATGATTTTACTACGCCGGTAAAAGAGAAATTATTAGAAAAAATGGCCGGTATTTTTCCCGGTAAATTAAACGCCGTACAGTTATATAGCGACGGCACTTCTGCCGTGGAAGCCGGAATTCGCGCCGCCCGCGCCATAAACGGTCATCATGAATTTATTTCCTGCTTTAGAGATTTTCACGGTAAAAGTATGGCGGCGGTAAGTATGGCTCAGATGGTCAGGGGCGATGTGTACAGTTACGGTCCCACGCGTGCGCCGGGTTTTTACATGGTACCGCGTCCTGATCCTTATCGCCCTTTATTTAAAAAAGCAGACGGCAACATCGATACGGACGCCTATATTAATTTTTATGAGGATTTTATCCGCGAAGGTACGGTGGGCAATGTGTCCGCTTTCGTTTTGGAACCGGCGCAGGGTTGGGGCGGTTCTATTTTTCCGCCGGAAGATTATTTTCCGAAATTACGTAAGTTTTGTGACGACAAAGGGATTTTATTGTTTGATGACGAAGTTCTGGCCGGTTTGGGACGTACCGGAGAATGGCTTTGTATTAACCATTGGGATGTTGCGCCCGATATTATTACGCTTGGTAAATCCTTCGGTAACGGATTTCCCGTAACGGCTATGGTTGTCAAAGAAGAATATGCCGAAGCGCTGGATAAAATTTCCGCATCGTCAAGCTATGGCGGTAATCCCATGGCCTGCGCCGCAGCTCTGGCGTCGATTGAAGTGATAGAAGAAGAGGATATATTGGAAAACGTGCGCAGAGTCGGCGCCCATTTTATGAACCGTATGGAAAAGATGAAAGAAGAGCATCCCATCATAGGCGACGTAAAGGGGAAGGGTTTTCTGCTCGGTATTGAATTGGTTAAGGATAAAGCGACCAAGGAGCCTTTTGAGGAAGCCGGAAAACTTGTTTATACCAAAGCCTTTGCCAAAGGATTGGCCTGGATTCCCGCCGGGCATATTTTGCGTATGTCTCCGCCGCTGATCATGGATGAAAAATATGCCGATTTGGGGCTGGACATGATTGAAGAGGCGATTTCGGAAGTAGAAAAAGAATTTGGTTATTAAAATACCGTTATGTGAAGACCTTAGCGCGGTAAATTGATTAATGAAAAGAAGAGTGTCCGGCATCAATGTGTCATTGTCCGATTTAATCGGACAATCTAAAATGGGTTCAAGGGAAATATGAGGTGGAGACATAAGTAATATTTTATCTTATAAAGATGCTTATTTTGCCTTTTTACCGCGGCTCGTCTTAATTTACCGACAAAAATAATATTAAAAATGTCATGGAAATGTTGTTTTTTTGAAATTCCTAATAAAGAACATAGTTTTACAAGTTGATTAATGTTGAATTACACAAATAGAAAAACAGATTAAAACCGTCCCCTTAAAAAAGAGGACTATAGGGGTTGTCCGGTTTTCATTATTCATTAATTCCGATATTTATCACAACCCCCTTACCCCTTTTATAAGGGGAGATTTATTTTTTCTGTTTTGCAAGATAGATGGAATAAGCGTAAACTTTGAAATTCCGATACTAAAATATAAACGAGGTATTATGAAAAGTAAAGAAAAAGTTCGTTTTGGCATCATCGGTTGCGGGTTGATGGGACGGGAATTTGCCGTTGCTTCTGCCCGTTGGCCTGCGATTTTGGATTTGGACGCGCGTCCTGAAATTGTGGGTATTAGCGATCTGAATGAAAATTTATTTAAATGGTATACGGATAATTTCGATTCCATAAAAATGGTTACGACGGATTATCATGAGTTGCTTAAAAACGATGAGATCGATTTTATCTATTGCGCCGTGCCCCACAATTTGCACGAACAAATATATATCGATATTATAAAATCCGGCAAGCATCTGCTTGGCGAAAAACCCTTTGGAATTGATCTCAAAGCCAATCAACATATCCTTGATGCAATTGAAGAAAATCCCGATGTATTCGTGCGTTGTTCTTCGGAATTCCCCTTTTATCCCGGCGCGCATAGGATCCATAAGTTTATTAACGAAAATCCGTGGGGGAGAATTATACATGTTCATTCAAGTTTCCTGCATTCATCGGACATTAATTTTGATAAACCCATCAATTGGAAACGAATGATTGATATGAATGGAGAATACGGCTGCATGGGAGATCTGGGAATGCATGCTTTGCATATACCGATTCGTTCGGGTTGGATACCCAAAACGGTTTCTGCGACGTTGTCGAATATTGTTAGCGAACGGCCTAATGGTAACGGTGAAATGGTAGAATGCAAAACATGGGATAATGCCATATTACAATGCGTCGTTGAACATCCGCAAGAAAAATATGATTTCCCCATGACGGTAAAAACGTATCGCATCGCTCCCGGCGAAACGGATACCTGGTCGCTTGAGATACTCGGAACAAAATTCAGCGCCCGTTTCAGCACGAAATATCCTAAAACGCTTCAAACAATGAAATATGAAAACGGTGGTAAACAGGAGTGGCGAAGCGAAGACCTTGGGTACGATTCTGTTTATAAAACCATAACAGGCGGCATTTTTGAATTTGGCTTTACCGATGCCATCCTGCAAATGTGGGCGTCCGTACTCGATGAATTTATACATCGGGATGAAGAACGGCCATACGGATGCATTAGGCCAGATGAAACGCGCGTTCAACATGAAATTTTAACGGCGGCATTGGAATCGCATAAAAAACGGCAGATAATAAGACTATAGAATGAAATTGGCATAGGGTTTTGCAAAAAAGTATAATATTGTCATTCCTGTGAAAACAGGAATCTAAATGCTGAATAGACATAAGTAAGATTCCCGATCGAAACCTTCCGGAATGATAGGTCGGAGTGATTAAGGAAAAATGGCGTAATGAAAAAAAATAAAAAACAAAATAGGGTATTTCTTACGCTGGATATCGGCACAAGCGCTGTCAAATGCGCTTTGATCGATGACGGATACACTATTCTGTTTAAAAATCAGCGCGAATTTCCCATGATTGAACGGGAGAATAACGTGGAAGTTGATTTTGAATTGTTTTATGCTATAGCCTTGGATTTGATACAAGAGTGTTTATCCGCTTTATCCTCAAAAGATATTTCGGTAGAAGCGTTGCTTATCAGCAGTCAAGCGCAAACCTTTACGGCGGTTGATTCCTCCTTTAGTCCGCTTTGTAACGGGATTGTTTGGTTGGATGAACGAGCTGAAAAACAAGCCGATAGTTTATTTGTTCAATTATCCGAATTTTCAAAAAGCTCCGGTTTTTATCGGCCTCTTTCCGTGCAATATATAGCCAAATTATTGTGGCTAAAGGAGAATGAATCGAATATTTATAAAAAAGCGAAAGCCTTCCCGTTGATTAATGAATATTTGGTATATAAGTTGACGGGTAAATTTTATTCCGATAAGACTTCTTTTGCTATGGGCGGGATGTATGATTTCCGTACCGGGGAAATAAACCGAACTCTTTTAACGATACTTGGGCTTAGTGAACGATATTTTCCGACTATCGACGATGCAGCCAAACGCTTCGAATTAATTTCCCCTGATATCCGGAGAAAATGGGAAGTGAACTCACGTTTCCCCGTCGTTTTATGCGGTAACGATCAGGGCGCCTCGGCCTGCGGGGCGGGATTACATAAAACGGGCGATGTCAATATTAATTTCGGTACAGCCATGGTTATCTATACAATAACCGATAAATTAATAGTGGATTTAACGGTATCTCAAATATCCGGTAAACATCCCGTGGGCAATAACTTTTTTTTGTTAAATGTTGAAAGCAATTTCGGTTTACAAATTCGCAGGCTTAAGAATAAATATTTTGCTCAGGAAACATACGACGAACTTTTTAAAACCTATCTTCGTTACACGGACGCCGAGCCCGTTATCGTCGGAGAACAAGATTTACCGGATATACATTCCGCCGAGGAAATAGGCGCTTTTTGTTCCGGCGTTATTAAGAATTATTTAAACAAATTGATAGCACATTTACAGCAAATAAAAACTGCAGCGCAAATAGATAAATTATCGCTTTCGGGCGGGATGACCAATTCGACAGTTTGGCTAAATATCATGGAAAAAACGCTACCGATTTCGTTTACTGTTAATAACAATGAAGACGCCGGATTGATTGGCGTTGTACAAATATATCTTAGCAATCAAAAATGAAGAGGAGAAGCAACGATGGCCGAATTTGTATATGAACCATCAAAATATGTACCCTTTAGGGATAAAAAAATTATTGAACGCGTGCGAAATATTAAACGCGATGAGATAGAACAACATAAAAATCCGAATTATAAAATTCGAGTGATACCCGATTCCGACCTTTCGACTATTTTTCTATTTGATGCTTTCTATAGAATCAAAACGGCCGCAGATAATAATAAGCCTATCGTGATGATTATGCCCAATCCATGGCCAATGTTTCGTTTGCTGGCGCATATGCTTAATAAGTTTCATGTGGATTGTCGTAAACTCCATACGTTTAATATGGACGAATACGCCGATCAGGACGGCAATATTGCGCCTGAAAGCTGGGAATACGGTTTCGGTCATGCCTTTAAAACGTATTTTTATTATAATCTTGATGAAGATATCAGGCCTCCTGAAAAACAGATTCATACTTTTACCAATGAAAACATCAAGGATTACGGGAAAATGATTAGCGATCTCGGCGAGGCGGATATCGTGTACAGCGGTCCCGGCTGGACAGGACATTTGGCTTTTATCGAACCGGATGCTCCGGAATTTAAGGCCTCGTCTATGGAAGAGTGGATGGAAATGGGTCCGCGTATTGTAACGTTAAGTCCTTTTACATTGGCTCAAAATTCGCTGCACGGCAGCTTCGGGATGAGCGGCGATCTTGCAAAGGTGCCGCCTAAAGCCGCAACCATAGGCCCGGCGCAGGTTGTTCGGGCAAAAAATCGAATGCAGACTTTTGGGATTGGCGTTCACGGAACAGCCACATCATGGCAGCGTTTTATTGCCCGTCTTGTTATGCACGGCGAACCCACACCTCTGGTACCGGAATCGTTGCATCAACTCTTGCGAACGGATGCCTATGTAACCGAAACTATCGCCATGAACATCGAAACGGATTGGGAAAAGGGGTACTAATGTCTGTGGCGGAAACAAAGAAAAGGCTGCAATCGAAAAAAAATATTATAGACGGCCATACGCATGTGGGTATTTCGCAAAAATTTTACAGACAAAACGGTTATCCCTACGCGCTGTCCTATGAAGACCTGGTAATCCGCATGAAGCTGCTAAACATTGATTATAGCGTTGTTTTTCCCTTTGTTGATTCCGATTTTTACAAGGGCGAAACTACGGATTCGAAAATTAAAACGACAACAAAATATTGTCAATTCCCTTATGAATCGGAAAACAGAAATCTGCTTATTGAAATAAATGAGATATTTACGGATTACCGTTCCAAGTCTCTGCCTTTTTTAATGTTTGATCCTTCGCGCGAAGCCGAAAAACAAGCCGCTTTTATGGAAGAATTATCGGAACAATATGCGGTCTTCGGTTTAAAAACGGCAACGACCTATATTCAGGCTTTTGTAAACGATCTGGAGACAAAAGGTAAAGCGATTGTTGATTTTGTCCGTAAAAAAAATCTTCCCATACTCTTTCATTCTTCGGTACATCCTTCCGATCCCTGGGCTTCGGTTTATGATATTATTGGTTTTGCGGAACGTAATCCGGATATACGCGTTTGTGTCGCTCATTCCGCGCGTTTTTCAAAACCCGCTTTGGAAAAAGCCGCTCGTTTACCTAATTGTTTTGTCGATCTGTCGGCTTTTACGATTCATTGTGAATTGGCGAGGCAAAATTCGCCCGCCATTGCGCAGGATGATATCCGTTTCAAGGCGGATTATAATCGTCCGACTAAGGTAATAGCCGCTTTAATCGACACTTATCCCGATACGATTATTTGGGGCAGCGACACGCCTTTTTATTACTGGATTCAAAAATATTATACGGCGGACGGCGTTTTAACAGAAGACCGGCTGCGCTGCGGGTATGACGAAGAAAAAAATCTTCTTGATACCCTGCCGCAAGACCTAAAATATAAGATTGCTTATGGCAATACGATGCAATTTCTTTTTGGAGGAGAATGATGAAATTATTAACAGCCGGCGCCGCAATTATCGATATTACGCCGCAAAAGGCGCTGTTTTTACACGGTTATCCCCATGTGGAACGTATCAGCGAAGGCGTACACGACCCTTTATATGCGTCGGCTTTAATACTCGATAACGGCGAGGTTCAAGTCGGGTTTTGCGCGGTGGAGGTTTTGTATATTTCGGCAGAAATTGCCGATAGAGTAAGAGAAAAAGTGAGCAAGGCAACGGGGATTAAAAAAGATCATTTAATGATATCGGCGTCCCATACCCATTCGGGGCCGGTAACGGTCAGCGATGTTTTTTACGATCCTGTCGTTCCTCCGGCCGATCCGCAATATATTGATTATTTGGTTGAAAAGTTGGTCATGGTTTACATTGCGGCTTTTCAAGATAAACGGGAATGTAAAATTGCCGTAACCACCGCAAATGCTTCTGGAGTGGGCGGTAACAGGCGCAGTAAAACGGACGCCGTGGATGCGGAAGTTCCTATCATCGTATTGAAAGATAAATTATCGAATGAAATATATGCTTTGTCAACCGTTTATTGTATGCATCCCACGGTATTACATGAGGATTCCAAATTGTATTCGGCTGATTTTCCCGGATATACGCGCGAATATATTAAAGAAAATTTGGGAAATGATGTAATTTTACTTTATCATACCGGGCCGGCGGGGAACCAATCTCCGCGGCATTTTATAACGTCTAACTCTTTTGAAGAGGCTCGACGCCTGGGTTTCATGTTGGGAGAAAAAATTTATAGCAGTGTTTCACAATTGAACGAAAACGATTTTAAGGATCGGGTGCGGCTTTCTGTAAAGCAGTCGCGAGTCATGCTCCCTGAAAAAGCGTTTATGAACATAGACGAAGCCGAAAAAAAAGTGGTTTATGTGAAAAGCAAGTTGGAACGGATGCGCAGAGAAAAAGCGCCGTCATCCGAAATCCGTACCGTGGAATGTGATTGGTTCGGCGCCGAAGAGAATAAACAGCTGGCAAGGATGGCGGCCGAAGGCAAGCTAAAGGATATTTATGCTCGCGTGCTGCCGGCAGAGATCAGCGTAGTTGCTATTGATGATACCCGATTTGTCTTTATGCCGGGTGAATTATTTGTAGAATATTCTCTGAAGATAAAAGAGAAGTTTCCCAATACCTTTACAGCGGCTTTATCCAACGGCGTATTGGTCGGCTATATTGTAACCGAAGAGGCGGAAAAGGAGGGAGGATATGAAGCATCCAATAGTATTTTCCCGGCCAAAGCCGGAGAAATACTGCTGAAAGAAACCTTCGCTTTATTGGAAACGCTGAAGAAACGCTAAGTCTTTATAATGCGCCCAACATTTTATTCGATATGGTCAATAGAGAAGAAGTGCATTGTCAGTGAATTAAAAAATTAGCACAAGGAAAATATACGGCGGAGGCCGTTATAAAAATATTCATATAGAAGAATGAGCGTTAAAGCCTCTTGCTGTTATTTCGAGTCTGTATAGGCGGGGGAAAATCCTAAAAGCAAAACAAATCCATAAGCTCTTGTTTTTTTGAAATAATAATTTTTAAAGATTGCTCCGTTCCATTCCAGCTGGTTTGAAATACGATCAAAGTGACAAATCTCAGATCGGCTTATGCCACGAAAGCTGAAGATGCGATTATTTTTAAAACAAACCGAAGTGCATTCCTTTTATTCTATAAGTTTCTATCTTTTTACGCGTTAAAAAAAATTTTTTCCACTTTTCTTTATATTTTGTGCCGGATTTTACGAAATTATTGTATTGTTTTCAAGTATATATATAACAATAAGTTACAAATAGTTAACTGTTTTCGTCCAGGCAATGAATATAAACCCCTTTATTAAACAACGCTAAGAACTGTTTGCTGCATGATAGGCCGATATGTTTATAAATGGATGCTCTTTCCTATTTTCATTTTTGGGGCACCAAAATTTCAAAATCACCCCGTATAAATAAAGGGATACAGAACTTTTTTTGTCAAAATGCTGAAAACAGGAAGGCTAAAAAAGGATAGAGTTGTAGTAATTGGGTATAATTGTGATGACGGCAGAATAATCGGGACTTCAAATGAGAGCTACTCGTTGAGGATAGCTCTGATCTTTTTTTCTAATTTTTGGATGGTGTAAGGTTTGTTCAAAATATAGTAAGCTGTTTTTGTATCGGTATCGTTAAAGTATACCCGGCTGTCCGTATAACCGGAACTTAATAATATTTTTATATTAGGATTAATTTTTTTAACATTCTCTATAAGTTCTTCGCCGCCCATTTCCGGCATGATCATATCCGTAAACAGCAAATCAATACGGTTTGCCAGATTTTGCTCTTCAATTAGTTCAAGCGCGTCGCGTCCGTTTATGGCTTCAAAAATTTTATAACCGAACGATTTCAAAGAAGCGCTGGCCAGATTACG
>CAYRJN010000054.1:0-20398 GCA_964424545.1 uncultured Calditrichaceae bacterium | reverse complement strand
AGGCAAGCAAAGAGCGTCGCGCTGCCAATATACGAAAGATTAAACAAAGCAATGAGTATTCTATACAAAAAATTTTGAGATATAAACTCAGCCCGTAAGGAGCGCATGATGCCAAAAACAAAATATTGTTTATTTATATTAACCGTTTTTTTTATGCAATCAACCCCTCTTTTCTCCCAAAACGAAAATATGACACTTTTAAGCGTTAATACGATGAAGCACATTCGGCCTTATGATAGAGTTAAGGGCAAATCTTCGGTAGAAATAAAAGCGGCAAAAAACGAATATGAATCGTTCCAGGTGGCTGTGATTGCCGGAGGGGAAAAGCATTTGGAAAATGTGCGCGTAAAAATAAGTCCCTTAAAAAACGGAGACGCCGTAATAGGCGAAAAAAATATTTCTATTTTCAGGGAAGAATATGTTTATGTGCGTAATTCTACGCCGAGACCGCAGGAAGCTCCGGGTCTTTTTCCCGATCCGTTGTTACCTTTTATAAATCCCGTTACGGGCGATTCCATCAAGCCGATGAGACAAGTGCGCGAGGCATCCGGTTCGCATTACGAAGGAGCCAAATATTGCGCCGCACTGACGGATATTTATCCAGGACAAAACAATGTAATTTGGGTTGACGTTTACATTCCTAAGGAAGCAAAGGCCGGTGTTTATAAGGGTTTATTAACGGTCAGCGCCGATAAAAATATCCGCGCGACAATCCCCGTTAGTTTAACCGTTTGGGATTTCAGCTTACCAGATACCCCCACACACCGCACGCACTTCGGCAGTTTCGGCTCCATTTCCGGTCATTGGGGCGTCAAATACGATTCGGATAAATATAAGGCTATTGAGATGCGTTTTTGTAAAGAGCTCGCCCGCTGCCGTATCAGTCCGCCGATTCCCGGGTATTTATTGCCGCAGGTAAACGACGACGGCTCCCTAACCATCATCCCTGAACGCCATAAAAAACTACAGCAGTATATAAAAGAAACACATTTGGCCGATTTTGAAATTCCCCGTACAAAATTTATGTCCGTTACTTCAAATACAACAAATCCGACACCGGCCGACCAAACCGATCCACAGGCCATCGAAAAAACAAAACGCTATTACCGCGAATATTATAATTACCTAAAAGAAAACGGCTGGGATAAACGGGCGTATCTTTATATGCTGGACGAGCCGAATCATGTAAAAGATTATCAACAGGTGATTAATTTGGGCAAAGTTGCAAAAGAGGCTGCGCCGCGCTTACAGCGTTTGGTGGTCGAACAAACCTATAAACACAAAGCGAGCTGGCCGGACATCGATAATTATGTGGATATCTGGTGCCCGCTCTTCGGTTATATTGATCGTAAATCCATTAATCAAAAAATTGCCCGGGGCGATGAAGTGTGGTCCTATACCGCCTTGGTGCAGCCGCCGCCGAACTATCATCCGCAATATGAAAGAGTGAAAGATAAAAATCCTCCTTATTGGCAAATCGACCGACCGCCGATTGTCTATCGCATTCCTTTGTGGATCAACAAACAATATAACATTAAAGGTCTTTTATATTGGACGACAACAGGCTGGTATAACGACAAAGGCCCGTGGTTGGAACCGTGGTTAGGACCCTATCCCGTGCGCTACGCCAACGGCGGCGGATTACTTTTTTATCCCGGAAAAGAAGCGGGATTTGACGGACCGGTCGCCAGCATCCGTTTAAAAAATATCCGCGAAGGGTTGGAAGATTATGAGTATTTTGCAATACTTGAAAAATTGGGACAGGGAGAATTTGTAAAAAATATGGTAGACCGTATCGCGCCACAATGGTGGGATTTTACAACCGACGGAGATTCACTGTTGAAAATAAGAGAAAAATTGGCGCAAAAAATTGTTGAAATGCGGTAATGGGAGCATACTTGCGACGGATTTGCTTCCCTATAGCATCGCTCGGGACAGGGTCGTTATCAGATTGTTTCTTTTTCGGTCATTAGGGATAAGCGCTTAAGGACATATTCTCGTATAATAACTTTCGGTCGCATCGGAGAAAATTGCACGGAGAAATGTATGGGAAAGAATGCTTTAAAATTGTTAATATTAATAATCGTTTTTACGCTTTTTTACAGGGTACTATGAAAAGCAAACGGTTTTGACTAACTTGTATTATGTCGATCCGACTATCGGCGTGGTAGACGTCATTTTGCAGCCCGCTCGGCCAACCGTTCATATACCCTTTAGCATGATTCGCACCTATCCCGACCGTAAAGAGCAATTAGACGATCAAATCGCCAATTATCCACTCACCGTTGCTTCGAACAGAGTCTATAACGTTTTTGCTTTTATGCCGGTATGCGGCAAGATAGACAATATTTGGAATAAAAAATTTGAATATGCTTCCGAGAAATTGACGCTCTATTATTATTCCTGTTTTCATTTTTGCAACACCCTAAAAATTTTTCTGTATTATTTGATATAATTTTGTCTGTTCATCATCCATCTTTAAAAGTCTTGACTTGGTATGTTTGGATTCAGGTAGAGTATATGTTATTTCATACATGGCTCTACTGGGCTTCTTTTGGATTTTTTTGTTAGAGAGCTGATTAGTAATTAAATTTTGAGTATGGAAGATAAAAATTTATACAAACAGATATTAGGACTTTCGAGTCCTTGAGAAGTCGCAGAAAGCGAATGATTTTAGATGAATTTTACCTTTAAGATTTCCCGACTTCGTTTGTGGTACATCCCGATGCGTCGGGGAAATAACAGTATGGGCGTTCAAATGGCAAACATGTAAAAATTACAAGAAATATTGTTTTTTAAAATTCCGATACTATAAATTAATGGATGAGGTTTTAATGATGAAATTACGTCGAATATTGATTATCAGTATTATTCTCACTTTATTTATTAACGGCTGCGTTGAGAAAGCGGAGAATTTATCCAATTTGGACTATGTCGATCCTTATATCGGAAATGTTGGGATTTTACTGCAGCCCACCCGTCCAACCGTGCAGATGCCAAATCAGATGATTCGCATATATCCCGTGCGTAAGGATTATATCGACGATCAAATCCGCTATTTCCCCCTCACGATTTCATCACATCGCAGCGATGAACTGTTCGGTATAATGCCGTTTGCCTGTACGATAAACGATGACGATTATAATTATGCTCAAACGTATGATCATGAACTTGAAATTGCCCGTCCATACTATTTTTACACCTACTTTATCGATACGGAAATTCAGACCGAGTATACGGTTGGCGCCAAAAGCGGTTATTTCAGATTTAATTTCCCGCAGGATTCGCCAAAATTGATTCGTTTGCAAATAAATCATAAAGGACAATGGCAAAGCGGTTCGAATAATTCAATTTTCGGCGTAGAAGAATTTAAAGGAATGAAAGCGTATCTATACGCTGAATTCAATTCCGCAGGAAAAACAGAGCAAAGAAATTCCAAACTATTCGTTACTTTTCCCGATGGAAGCATTAAAACCGTGGAATTTAAATACGGTATTTCATTCATCGGTATCGAACAGGCAAAAGCTAATCTTATTAAAGAGATTCCCGCATGGAACTTTGACGCTCTAAAAGATCGCGGTAAAAAAATATGGGAGGAAAAACTCAATAGGATACAGGTAAAAGGCGAAACGGAGGCTCAACGCCGCTCTTTTTATACGGCTTTGTACCGCTGTCATGAACGGATGATAAATATCAACGAAGACGGACAATATTACAGCGCTTATGACCATAAAGTACACCAAAGCAAACGTGATTTTTATGTGGACGACTGGGTTTGGGACACCTATCTCGCGCTTCACCCGCTGCGTATGATTCTGCACCCCGCTCAAGAAGCGGATATGCTGCAATCTTATGTCGAAATGTATCGCCAGAGTGGCTGGTTACCGCAATTCCCATTACTTTTTAAAGACGCGCCTTTTATGAACGGATTTCATTCCACTATTATGTTTTTGGACGCATGGAGAAAAGGAATTCGGGATTATGATGTAAAAAAAGCCTATGAAGGGATGAAAAAGAACGCCGAAGAAGCGACCATGCTTCCCTGGCGCAACGGGCCGAAAACCGGTCTCGATATTTTTTACCGACAAAAAGGCTTTTTCCCTGCGCTTGAACCGGGCGAAAAAGAAACTTATAAAGAAGTGGATTCTTTTGAAAGGCGTCAAAGCGTTGCCGTAACTTTGGGCGCTTGTTACGACGATTGGGCGCTGGCTCAAATGGCAAAAGAGCTGGAGCATTCAGCGGATTTCGAATATTTCATCGGTCAGGCCAAAAATTACCGTAATCTGTATTATCCCGAGTATAAATTATTTATGCCGAAGAATGCAAAAGGGAACTGGATAATGATCGATCCGAAATTTGATGGCGGAATGGGCGGACGTGATTATTACGATGAAAATAACGGGTATACCTACGCCTGGCAGGTTCAGCATGATATTCGCGGTTTAATAAAGCTGCATGGCGGTAAAGATAATTTCATAAAGGACCTTGACGGGCTTTTCCGTGAAAGTCTGGGACGACAAAAATATAAATTTCTGGCAAAATTTCCCGATGCAACGGGTTTGGTCGGACAGTTCTCCATGGGCAATGAACCGAGCTTTCATATTCCTTATCTGTATAATTATGCCGGCGCGCCTTGGAAAACACAAAAACGAATCCGTTTTTTACTTGACGCTTGGTACAAAGATAATATTTTCGGCATCCCGGGCGATGAGGATGGAGGCGGGATGTCTGCCTTTGTGGTCTTTTCTTCAATGGGGTTTTATCCGGTTACCCCGGGACTGCCTATTTACAACATTGGAAGTCCTGTCTTTAAAGAGATAAAAATAAATCTGGAAAACGGAAAGACTTTTACCATAATCGCACATAACGGCTCTAACATCAATAAATATATCCAATCGGCAAAACTTAACGGAAAAACATTGGATCGTCCCTGGTTTACGCATGAAGATATTTTGGCGGGAAGCACGCTTGAACTCGAAATGGGAAAATATCCAAATAAGAAGTGGGGCAGCTCCCCGGAGTCGGCTCCTTTTTCATCTGTTGATATTCAATAATATTGAGTCGATTTTGAATATCTATGAGAAATTTATTACATTAAACTTTAGAATACATAGCGTTGCAAATTGATTTATGGAAAAAATTTATCACAAATGCACGAATAAATAAAAAGGAAAAATCTAATAAACCACGCAATGCGCGAAAGTCAAAAGGGATTTAATCTGTAATTTTTTCTTCATGGCCTTCATGTTCTTCGAGTATATTGTTATTGTTTTACAACATAATAATTATAAAATGATTATTAGCTTTCTATCTAAAAAATGAGAAACTGCCTGAAATATGCCGATTTTTTAAAATTTAAATGCTATAAAAAAAGGAGGCAGCATGGGAAAGATTTTATTAGGCATTAACCTTGAGTATGTCCGCCATGAAGACAAACCCTTTGAATGGGGCGTGGAAAAGGCGGCGGAAATCGGTTATGACTATGTGGAACCGATGGTTCACTGGGGACGGGAATTATTAAGCGAGGCGGGATATTTTCACAGCGTATCTATGTTGGATGATCCGCTGCGCATTAAAACAGCCTGCGATAAAGCCGGCGTTAAAATATCGGGCTTCTCCGCGCATACGCCTTTGTGCAAGCCCGAAATAAGCGTGGAATATCTGAAACAAGCTATTCGTTTTGCCGCGGATATCAGCGTACCCGTGGTTAACACAGATGAAGGGCCAAAACCAAAATGGACCACGGAAGAAGAAGATCATATGTTAATGCGTTATACGTTAATGGAAGCGGCAAAAGTTGCCGAACCGCGCGGTATCAAGATTGGGTTGGAAATGCACCAGCAATACAGTAAATCTCCCGAAGGGTTTACACGAATCCTAAATCTTGTTGAATCTCCGAGCATAGGCGTTAATTTTGATATGGGCAACAGCTATCTTAGCGGTGAGGACCCATACAAATGGTTAGAGGACAATGTTAATCATTTAGTTCACCTGCACGCTAAAGATATCGCATTCGAGCAGTCGGCGGCTGAAAGGGGAAAAGTAACCGGAACGCCGGTGGGCTGTACCTGTGGCGACGGCGTTATTGATTGGAAGAAAACCATTGAGATTTGTAAAAAAGCGCCAGGAGATATCGTTTTCAGCGTTGAATGCGGCACGGTGAAACAAGCTGAAAAAAGTTATCGCTATTTAAAATCTCTTCTGTAAATTGTGTGGATAGTTGTTTTGGCGTTTTAAATTCATTTTCTTTAAAAAGGAAACGCATAATGATAAAAACAAATTTAATCAACGAGAAAAATCTTCGCTTAATTAGGGATTACAGTCACCGTTTTTTTGGCTTTCTGCTGATGCTCTTCTTATTTTTGAATAGTACGGTTTATGCAAAGGATAATTTGATGATCAATGTTTTACTGTTCAGCGGTCGTAATAATCACCAATGGCAAAAAACCACGCCGATGATTAAAAATATTCTTGAAAAGAGCGCAAAGTTTACGGTTACCGTGACCAATCATCCCGAACAAACCGATCCGGCGGAACTTAAACAATATGACTTGATTATCAGCAATTGGAATACCTGGCCGGAAGTAACGGGACATCGCTGGAATTCCGCTCTGGAAAAAGCCTTTTTGGATTTTATCGCCTCGGGGAAAGGATTTCTTAACATTCATGCCGGCAGCTCCACTTTGCAGGATTGGCCGGAATTTCAACAGATTGCGGGAGGAACCTGGGGTAAAGGCGTTACCAATCACGGCCCGGTTCATATCTTCAAAGTACGTGTCGAAGATAAAAGCCATCCGGTGACCAAAGGGCTTAAATCGTTTTACATCAAAGACGAACTATGGAATGCCACAAAGTTTGATCCGGATATTCATGTTCTTTGCACGGCTTATTCATCGCCGCAGAGCAAGGGCAGCGGTAAAAACGAACCGGTTGTGGTTACTACCAAGTATGGCAAAGGACGCGGTATTTATATTGTACTGGGCCATAATAAGGCTACTATGAAAAATCGCGCCTGGCAAACGCTTCTTCTCAGGGGCGCGCAATGGGCGGCCGGCAGCGCCGTGACCATCCAGCCGCAAACGCCCTGGCCGGACAACGAACAAATAGCCGACCGCCAAAGTAAATACTTTGAACAGGATGATTCGACGCTGACTTTAATCAACGGAGCGCATGTGGTTTGGAAATTTCATTTCAAACGATTTGGAAAGCCCTACTTCCACCCGTTAAATACTGTAAAAGGACGATCTCTTACCTGGCTAAGCCCCCCGGATCATCCTTGGCACTATGCGCTCTGGTTCTCATGGAAATATATCAATCATCTAAACTATTGGGAAGAAGATCGTAAAACCCATAAGGCAGAAGGGCTTACGGAAGTAATCGCAAAAAACATCCGTTTAAACGGCGATCTTTCCGCAATAATCGATCTCGGATTGTCATACCATCCGCCGAATTCCCCACCTGTACTGCATGAAAAACGCCGTATTATTGTTTCTCCGCCGGATAATGAAGGCAATTTTACGATAGACTGGCAAAGCATTTTTCAGGTCGACAAGGAAGATGTCGTTTTGGAACGAACGCCAATTGAAGGCCAACCCGGCGGACGACGTTGGGGCGGCTACGCTACTTTGGCGCTGCGTTTCAACTCCCCCGGATATAAAGATATCAATCTTTTAAATGACAAAGGATTGCGGAATCTAAACATTCACACCACACCGAGCAAATGGGTTGATATCAGCGGTATTGATAAAAAAGATTCGACCCGAAGCGCCGGTATTACCATTTTTGACTGCCCGCAAAATCCGCGTTTTCCCAGCCCCGGCTATGTTATAAACGAGCCTATTGAAAACTCCGATCTCTTTTTTGTATATACCAATCCCGGTTTTCTCTATAACAGCGCTTATACCGTTAAAGCGAGCCGATCGCTCACCCTGCGATACCGTATTTATGTGCACAACGAGAAGGGAGATTTAGAAACATTAAAACGACTGTTTAACCTCTATTCCGATCAATGCAAAAGAAGGGAATAATGGAAAGCTCAAAACAACGGGTCGTCAAAACCCTGGAATTTGACCATCCCGATCGAATTCCGACCCAGCTTTGGCAATTACCCTGGGCCGAATTACATTATTCCGAACAATTAAAAACCATCCGCACGGAATTTCCCGATGATTTAATTTTTGTTCCGGATATTACCGTCAAACGGGTAAAAACCGTTGGAAATGAATATGAAATCGGAGAGTACATTGATGAATGGGGCTGTGTTTTTGAAAACCGACAGCAGGGTATTATCGGTGAAGTTAAGAAACCGTTGCTAAATACCTGGGACGATTTGGAAAGAGTACGGCCTCCCGCTGAATTTCTCTCCTTGAAAGTTGAAGAGATCAATAATTTTTGCCGAGAAAACAGAGATAAATTTATTCTCTCTCCTTGTTGCGCGCGTCCTTTTGAACGTATCCAATTCTTACGCGGCAGTGAAAATATTTATATAGATCTATATGAACGCCGGAATAATTTCGACAAACTGTTAAAAGAGATTCATGAGTTTAACTGCCAACGGTTGCAAGCATGGTCGTCAACGGATGTGGACGCCCTGTTTATCATGGACGACTGGGGCGCGCAGAATAGCCTGCTTATATCTCCGGATCTATGGCGTGAAATATTTAAACCCCTTTACCTTGAATACGTGGAGATCGCCCGTAACGGCAATAAATATATCTTTATGCATTCGGACGGTTATATTTTGGATATTTTCCCCGATCTAATAGAAATCGGCATTAACGCCCTTAATTCTCAAATATTTGCAATGGGCATTGAACGCCTTAACGCCTATAAGGAGAAAATCACTTTTTGGGGAGAAATTGACCGCCAAAATATTTTGCCTAATTATAAAAAAGAAGAGGTTGTAAATATTGTTAAAGAGATATTTAATATGCTGTATGGTAACGGCGGAATAATCGGACAATGCGAATTCGGACCCGGGGCTAAACCGGAAAATGTATACGCTGTTTTTGAAACATGGAGAACGATATTAAAATCAAACTAAAGTATCATATAAATAGGAGTAGACGATGAAAATATCACGCAGAGATTTCGTAAAAAAATCCGCCGTCATAGGCGCAGCTGCCTCCTTCCCGACTATTGTACCTCATAGCGTACTGGGCAGAAACGGAAGCATCCCGCCCAGCGAGAGAGTAAATGTCGGCCTGATAGGTTGCGGTAACCGCTCCGGAGTCAGCATTGAATATAAAGATTATCCGAAATCACAGGTTATTGCCGTATGCGACCCCATTAAAGAGCGCCGTGTGCTGCGGAAAAAACAGTTTGGTAATTGCGACGATTACCGTGATTTTCGCGATTTACTGGCTCGTAAAGACATAGATGCAGTTCATATCGCTACGGCAGATCATTGGCATGTCCCGCTCTCCATGGCCGCTGCCAAAGCCGGCAAAGATATGTATACGGAGAAGCCGCTGGCCATCAGCATAGAAGAAGATATCGCCGCGCGAGCAATTGTGGATAAATACAAGCGAATTTTTCAATACGGCGCGCAGCAGCGTTCTATGGTTCAGGTGCGCATGGGTATTGAGCTCGTTCTAAACGGTCACATCGGCGATGTTAAGGAGGTTTATGTGTGGGCGCCACACGGCGAATCGGGGGGATCGCCCACGCCGGTTCTGCCTGTTCCCGACGGTTTTGATTATGATATGTGGCTGGGGCCCGCTCCCGAAGCGCCCTTTTGTAAAGACCGTTGTTTGAACCAAACCGCACGTAACGGAATTTTTCACATTTATGATTACGCCATCGGCTTCATTGCAGGCTGGGGCGCGCACCCCATGGATATGATGATGTGGTGGGCTGAAAACGCCGACATGGAAACCATGCCCGTTCATTATAACGGCAGCGGTGAGATTGGCATCGGCGGATTGTTTAATACGCTAACCAACTGGGATGTAACCGCAGAATTCGCCAACGGCGTCGTTATGCGCTTTATGGACGACCAAACAGCCGCCAGACTCAAACTTCATCCGGGAATTACGCCGTATCACGGCACATTATTCATAGGCGACAAAGGCTGGGTTAAAGTTAAACGCGCCGGCTGGCAAGTATCCGACGAAAAACTTTATAAAATTGCAAAAAATCCAGGGCCGAAACGTCTGAAGGTCAGCGATAATCAGCGCCATAATTTTATTGATTGCGTAATAAGTCGCGAGCAGCCGGTGGATTTTCTGCATTCTGCCGTACGGTCGGATATTATTTGTCATTTATCCGATATTTGTATTCGCGAAGGCCGTCCCATTACATGGGACACAAAAAAAGAAACCATCGTCAACAACGCTCATGCGGCCAAACGGATACATCGTGATTTGCGCAAACCATGGGACGCTTTATTAAAAGTCTGACCATAATATTTAACGCCGTGCGGTTTTCTCTATTTTCCGAACCCTTACGCCTGCTTATTTTGAAATGAATATTGATATTATGGAAAACCCAAGAATCACATCAATATGTTTCATAATTATCCTTTTGAATCAGAAGAATTTTTTATGAAGCGATTATATACTCTTTTAACTTATTTTACGGTACAAAGCAACGGAAAAATTCTACAATATCGGCGGAAAACGAGTTGAGCCAATGGCTTTATTAACCTAAATAAGAAAAAATAATGCACTAAAGGGACTATAAGGTGTAAAAAGGATGTAAATACAAAAACTTTTTATCTTTTTCCCTACATGACAGGAAACCGTAGCAATCCATATAAAACAATCGAGGTTTACCGCGCTCTACATTGTTCCGATCGCGGTACATTCCGAATTTGTCGGGGTAATGACAGAGGGCTTGTTCTTGCCGAAATAATGCATACTGTCATTGTAATCCCTACGAAACGGGAACGGTAATCTTTATTATAATGGGAAAGAGAAATCTCCAAGATTTATCAACGGTCAAGCTTTTCATCATTTCTTACGGGAATGTTCAATGATGTTATTTTTTTGTATCGGAATTTCAAAAACCGCCCGATTTGGAACATTTTCAACATTATTTTTAGAATAATTTTTGTATTCGTACAATTTTCTTTTTGCCGATTAAATCGAAGAATGAAAACGGTGGGCTTTTTTGTTATCGTTCCAACATTCTTCTCCCCTTTGTCAGTCTCGTATATTTTAAGCGGGAATCTAAATCTTGCTGTTCACGATTCAGATTCTCCGATTCATCGAGAAACGACACGTTGACGATTCCACCCATACTTTTTTCATTATTCACTTTGCGAAGCTATGTTCTTGAAATTCCTATACACTTAATTAGCCATTTGGAATTCGTCCAAAGGCGCGTTTTTATTGTTAATTCCAGATTCTTTTAAGTATCTAAGTATCGCAGCAAAAGTGGCATGAATTTATTTGCAAGATGTTATTGTACAGATAGGAGGCAAAAATTAATCTTGTTTGCCTTCGCCCACTAATCAGCTAAATATCAACTAATTTTAAAGATTTACTGTTATATTATATATTTTTTTTATAAATTGTATAGACAAGCGGACGATAAAGCAAAATTATTTTAGTATACATTTCACTATCTTAGGGAGAAGTTATGTCAAAGGTTGGTCAAAAAGTTTGGAAAGACGGAAAATTTATCAATTGGAATGACGCTAATATCCATGTTTTATCTCATGTCGTGCAATACGGCAGCGCCGTGTTTGAGGGAATCCGCTGTTATGATACCGATAAGGGACC
Source organism: uncultured Calditrichaceae bacterium (assembly GCA_964424545.1). GTDB lineage: Bacteria > Calditrichota > Calditrichia > Calditrichales > Calditrichaceae > JAUVIB01. The sequence continues at coordinate 8,672 of CAYRJN010000054.1, read as the reverse complement.
CGCGGTTTTTTGTTTGCAGCCTCATATGCAGCGCCTTCTGAATTCGGCAAAGATGTACCGTATGCCCTTAAAATATAATCTAACGGACTTATGCGACGCCGTTGTGGAAACCATCAAGGTTAATGAATTCGGCGCCTGCTACATCCGCCCTTTTGTAATACGGGGATTCGGCGCTTTTGGCGTAAACCCCCTTGATAACCCCATCGAATCGTACATTGCCGTTTGGGAATGGGGTAAATATCTCGGAGAAGAGGCTTTGGAAAACGGCGTAGATGTCTGCGTTTCCACATGGAATCGCCTTGCTCCGAACACCATGCCGGGACTCGCCAAAGCCGGCGCAAATTACATGAACTCCCAGCTCATTAAAATGGAAGCCATTATCAACGGTTATACCGAGGGTATTGCTTTAAATCAAAGCGGTTTCGTTTCGGAAGGAAGCGGAGAAAATATTTTTCTCGTAAGCGGCAATATCGTATCGACGCCGCCCTTGTCTTCTTCCGTATTGCCCGGCATTACGCGCAATACGGTCATTGAAATTCTCGAAAAACTCGGATATACGGTTAAAGAAGAAAGCATCCCGAGAGAGCGCTTATACATCGCCGATGAAGTCTTCTTTACGGGCACGGCTGCAGAAGTAACGCCAATTCGCTCCATCGATAAAATCACCGTCGGTAGCGGTAAACGCGGCGAAGTTGCCAAACAGGTTCAAGAGGAATTTTTCAAAATCTTTTCCGGTGAAAATCCGCAGATTGCCGAAGGAAAATTAACTTTTATTTATTGATTTAACAAAAAGGTCTATTTCTCTGAACAGGATTTCTTTTTCCACGTCTAACGTTAAAATATGAAAGGATTCTTTTAAACGGAGAAATTGCTTGTTTTTGGACGACACTTTTTTGTATATGATTTCGGAGCTCTCAAAAGCAACCACATGATCATTTTGCGAATGGGCTAAAAATAGAGGCGCATAAATCTCCGGGAGATCCATCTCAAGATGATTAAAAAGTTTTAACAGTTCCAGAGTCGGTTTTAGGGGTATTTTATCATAATTTACCGTCTTATCTTTTTCATCCGTATTGATATCGGCTCTGGGACCGCTCTTTTTTTTCATTTTCATAAAAGGCGTCACGTATTTTATCAAACCCGCTTTTTTATCTTTTAATATCAGACCGGGCGCTAAGGCGATAACGCCTTCTATCTGATAATGAGCGGCGAGATGAAGCGCCAGCGACCCGCCCATAGACAAACCGGCCACAAAAATCGTATCGCATGTTTTGCGTAACGCAAACAAGGCCTCTTTTACGTTAATAAACCAATCGTACCATTTACATGGCAGCATATCTTCCGCTTTTGTGCCGTGCCCGCAAAGCAAAGGCGCGCTTATGGTATAACCTTGCTTCGCAAAACGCTCGGCAAGCGGTTTCATCTCGTAAGGACTGCCCGTAAATCCATGGATAAGCAAAAGTCCGTTTTTACCGCCTTTAATAAATATCGGTTCTGCGCCGGGTAATATTTTCTTTTCCATTTTCCTCAACATTTGACATTATCTAAATTTTACCGTTATTTAAAATACCACCGTCCAGATGGATTAAAGGGCCTCAGATATCAGGTCTTATCAATCAATTTACGAATCTATCTTCTTGTATGGGAATTTCAAAAAAATAACATTTTAGATTGCCTGATTCAAACGGAAAATTCTCCATTTCAGTCCTTCCCGCTTGTTTTAAACGGAAATCTAAATCTTCCTATTCATGATTCGGATTCTCCGATTCATCTGAGGATGATAAGTATGACGATTCTACCCATACTTTTTTCATTAATCACTTTGCGAACTTATGTTCATAAATGGTATATACTCGCTTCCGTAAATCTATGCCTTAACCAAGCGGTAAGAAAATAAATATTTTAAAAAGGCTTATTTTAAAAAATACTCTTCGGTTCGCTGCGTATATGATTAAGAAATTCATTTCGTGTTTTTTCGTCTTCCCGAAAGGCGCCGAGCATAGTGGACGTTACCATCTTAGCCTGATCCTTTTGTATGCCGCGCATCATCATACACATATGACGGCCTTCAATGATTACGCCTACGCCGAGCGGCCTAAGATTTTCATTTATCGTATCGGCAATTTGTCTTGTCATGTTTTCCTGAATCTGCAGACGGCGGGCAAACATTTCCACCAAACGTGGAATTTTACTCAGTCCGATTACTCTGCCGTCCGGAATGTAGCCCACATGAGCAACGCCAAAAAAGGGCAGCATATGATGTTCGCACATACTGTAATATTCAATATTCGCCACAACGACCATTTCATCGTAATCCACATCGAAAATGGCATTATTAATCAATTTTACCGGGTCTTGATGATAACCTTTGGTAATTTCACGATACATTTTCGCTACGCGAAACGGCGTATTTTGTAAACCCTGCCGCAAAGGATCTTCGCCGATTTCTTTTAAGATCGTCTTAACAGCCGATTCCATACTGTTCATATTCTATTTTTTCCTTTCCATCTCAAAATAATTATTATTGGTCTCCCATAGTTTTAAACGGTATAACAACCCGGCGGGTAATGATTGATTGATTTGCTCCCAAAGATATTGTATGATAATCTCGCCGGTTGAAATTCTTTCTTTAAAAAAATCAATCTCTTTATCAAGATGTTTATGGTCAAGTAAATCAATTACACGATGAACCGCCGAGTCGAAGGTTTGCTCTAAAATAATTTTACCGCTCTCTTTTTGAGGGCGGCCGACGACGGTAACCTCCAAAACATAATCATGACCATGCCCATATTCATTATTGCATTTATCATAAACCGCTTGATTTTCTTTTTCGCTCAGGCGCAGCGAATGCAGTCGATGAGACGCGCTGAAAGTAAATATTTTGGTTAAAGATATATTCATTTGTTTTACCGCCAAACGTCAACGGATAAATCGTTTCCCTGTTGCAATTTTATTTTATCTAACTGTCCCGCGCCGCAGGAATTTATCTTTTCATCAATTAATGAAAACAGCGTTAAGGCGATATTTTCCAGCGTCGGAAGCCTTTCTTTAAAAAAAGGCGTATCCATGTTTAGAAATTTATGATCAAAAAGAACGATAACCTCATTTACAATTGTTTTTAACTCGCTCAGATTGATAATCATTCCGGTTGCGCGGTCAATTTCGCCTCTAACGGTTACAAACAACACATAATTATGGCCGTGTCCGTTCAAATTTGCAGATTTTCCGAAGACCGCTTTATTTTTATCCGCAGACCACTCTTTTTGCCATAAACAATGGCTGCCGGAAAATTCAAATCGTTTTGTAATGGAAATATTCGCTATCATGATATCCCCGTTAATTTTAAAGAGAATATAATTAAACATCGATTTTAATCAAAATCCAAATATTTATAAAGCTCTTTTTGACTAATCCTAAAAAATTTCATACCTTTAGCGCTATAAAATAATCAAGGAGTCGGAAAAATGGCAGATCTATTAAATAAATTAAAAATCGTACTGGAAGACGGGCTGGATACGTTTAAAGCCAACGCTTCCAATCTGAAAGAGATAACCGAAGATTTCGGAAAAACAACCAAACTACGTTTCGAGCTGTATCAGCTTCAAAGCGCTAAAAAGAAAAAGCTGGAACTGCTCGGCGAAACGGTTTATCCTTTTTTAATAAAAAATGATTATAAAGGGCTAAAAGCGCATGAGACGCTGCAAGTTTTATTAGATGAAATAAAAAATTACGGCAATGAAATCGAGTTGATAAAACGGAAATTAGAAGAGTTCGCCCAGGAAAACCGCAATCAGTCTCCGGAAAGCCTGCGCGCCTCTCTTCAGACGCAAATTGACGATCTTGAAAGCGATATCGAAGATAAAATCAAAGCATTAAGAACCATTAAAGAAAATATAAAAAGCGCCGATAATAGCAATAAAGGAGCTAAAAAAGAAGAGAAATAAAGTGTCGGGGCAATTTATTTTATCATGTAATTAGCAAAAAACTATATTTAGCCTTTGTTTAGAGAAAACGGATTCAATGGCTCTTAATAACATCACGTTTTATTATTATGAAATCAAAAATATTCTCCCTCCTATTATTTAGCCTGGTGTCTTATACTTTTTCATTTACGCCGGCAATAAATTTATCCAGTAAACAAACAGAATATTCTCTTGCCGATTATCTTGAATATTATAAAGATCCTGCTAGAAAATTATCAATTAATGACATCATAACGCCTGCATATTCCGACAATTTTAAACCTTTAAGAAGCAATTACCTTAATTTCGGATACACGGAAGATGCGATTTGGGTGAAATTTAAAATCAAAACCTCTTATAGAAACACAAAAATATTATCATGGATTATTGAATTAAAGTATCCTCATATTAGTTTTATTGATTATTACCTCTTTACAGAAAAAGGTATTTGTCTTGATTCTATTAAAACGGGAAGTTTACGTTCTATAACGGATCAATACCCTCTTTTTATTTTTACGCCGGAAGGAGAAAAAAATTACACGGTTTATTTTAAGCTAATAAGCAACGATTTTCTTATAGCCCCGTTTCACATATTTTCAACGCCAACGTTTATTAAGCATCGCTATAAAGAAGATTTATTAAATGGAATCTATTTCGGATTTATGGTGCTTATATTGCTCGTTAACCTATTCGCATATTATACTTTTAAAGACAAAAGTTATATTTATTTTATTCTGTTTCTAATTTCTTTTTTACTTTTTTACATTTCATACATGGGATTCGGTGCGATATTTCTATGGCCAAAATATCTTTATTGGAATTTTATCTCAAAACTTTTTTTTGTCATTTTCTCTGTTTTTTCGTTTATACTTTTTATCGATTCTTTTATAGAGGCCAAAAAGACATTACCTTTCTGGCATAAAATTTATTTGTTCATCATTACTTTCTGCTTATTATTTCTTTCCGGTTTATTTTATATTGATTATAATTTATCCATTGTCATTATTATAGTTCTATTGACCTTTTCCTTATTAACAACTATCATCCCTGTAGCTACTTTATGGAAAAAAGGATCGAGAGATTCCGGCCTTTTTCTTTTAAGTCTATTTGGTTTCTCCTTGGGGATAATAGGAACCCTATTGGCACATAAAGGATTGATTACCAGCTACGCCTTACTTAAAGGGGGGTTAACATACGGAAGTTTACTTTTTGTCATAATTATATCGCTTTTACTACGAGCCCGTATTTCTTCCATGTTAAAGGAAAAGAAAAAAATCGACAACTCCCTAAGAAAAAGTGAAGAGAAGCTTAAGTCTATATTTGAAACGACAAATGATATCATTTGGGAAATTGATATTGAAGCAAAGTATACCTACATAAGTCCAAACTGTAGATTAACATTAGGCTATAAGCCGCAAGAAATGATCGGTAAATGCGCCTTTGATTTTATGTCTGACGATGAGGCAAGGCGTAATGCTCAATTATATGACCAATCAAAAAGAGAGAAGAAAGCTTTTATACAAGTAGAAAATATTCACATTGACAAAAACGGAAATAATATTGTTTTGGAATCAAGCGGCGTACCCTTTTTTGACGACAAGGGCAATTTATTGGGATATCGCGGTATCGACCGCGATATTACAATCAGAAAACGCACCATTGAAGAAAAAGTAAAAAGCGAACGAAACTTACGCGCCTTGCTTAATGCGACAATTGAAGTTGCTTTTTTAATTGATTCCGATTATAGAATAATAACCGCCAATGACGCCTTTGCCGCTCTTGCCAAAAAAAATGTAACCGAGCTTATAGGTCAATACGCTTTAGATTTATTACCGGATAAAATGGTAAAAATACGAAAAGCAAAAATGGATGAAGTCCTTAGTACGGGAAAACCGGTTCGTTGGGAAGATTACGGCGTTAAAGGCTGGTCCGAAAACAGCTTATATCCTATTTGCGATTCTCATGGGAAAGTAACGAGCATCGCCGTCTTTAGCGTCAATATCAGCAAACGGAAGCAGGCCGAATTAGTGCGGGAAGTTATGCTTAATATCGCCAATGCGGTTTTTATAACAAAAAATATGAAGGAATTGTATAAAACAATACACAATGAAATAAATAAACTAATCGCGGCTAATAATTTTTTCGTCGGCTTGTATAACGAAGAAAATCAAACAATTAACATGGCTTATATCGTCGATGAAAAAGATGATTTTGAAGATATTTCTATCCCTTTGGAAAAAAGCTTGAGCGCTCAAGTGATTCTTCATAAAAAGGCCATGCTGCTTACGCGAAAAGACATGATTGAATTGGACAAACAAGGTATAACGGGTTCCGGTTACGGCACACCCAGCATGTCGTGGTTAGGCGTACCGCTCTTGGATAATTCCCATAAGATCATTGGACTTATTGTTATTCAGGATTATTCAACCGACAACGCTTACCACCAATCCGATCTGGATTTAATGGAATTTGTTTCCAAACAAATTTCCATGTCCATCATGAAAAAACAAGATGAAGAAAAAATTCATATCCTGTCTCAATCGGTAGAGCAAAGTCCTACTATTATAATGATAACGGATACAGACGGATATATAGAATATGTTAATCCCCGCTTTACGGAAATAACGGGTTTTTCGTACAAAGAAACAATCGGTAAAAAACCGAATATTTTAAAATCGGGCGAAACCCCCGACAGCGTTTATAAGGAGTTGTGGGGAAGAATAACAAATGGCCGTGATTGGAAAGGCGAATTCCATAACAAAAAGAAAGACGGTGATTTTTATTGGGAATATACTCATATATCGCCAATTAAAAATGAAGAGGGCGCAATTACGCATTACCTGGCGCTTAAAGAAGATATTAGCGAACAGAAAATACTGCAACAACAATTAATACAATCTCAAAGGATGGAAGCCGTCGGTACGCTTGCCGGCGGGATTGCTCATGATTTTAATAATATTTTAACGGTGATTAAAGGCTTTTCCGAAATCGCTCTTCTTAAAACATCGGATACGGCGCCGATTCATAAAGACCTTCTATCTATTTTATCGGCCGGCAATAAAGCGGAAAAGCTTACAAAACAGATTTTGGCTTTCAGCCGTAAACAGATATACCAGCCAAGAATTATCGCCATTAATACGGTTATTACGGAACTTCAGAAAATGATCCGCCGTCTGATAGGCGATGATATTACGGTCGAGTTAAATCTTAACGACAATTTACCGATGATTAAAGCCGATCCCAGTCAAATCGAACAAATATTGATGAATTTAATAATTAATGCTCGCGATGCGATAAATCACATTGATAATTTTAAGGGAGAAAAAAAGATCGTTATTCGTTCCGATAAAATAGTATTATCCGAGAAAGAGCTTGACGGGCAAAAAATATCCGATAACGGTGAATATATTTTATTTTCCATATCCGATAACGGCATCGGTATTGCCGAGGATATTAAAACATATATTTTTGATCCTTTTTTTACAACAAAGGAGACGGGTAAAGGAACGGGATTGGGTTTAGCGACGGTTTACGGAATTGTGAAACAAAACAACGGACTTATCCGCTTTAATAGTAAATTGGGAACAGGCAGTGAATTTATTATATACTGGCCGGCCACCATCGAAAAAATCCCCTTAAAAAACAATTTGAAAAAAGCGGGCGGCAATTTAAAAGGCCATGAGAAAATTTTATTCGTAGAAGACGACGAGAACCTGTTAAATTTTGGCAAAACCGTTCTATCCGAATACGGTTATCAGGTCATTACCGCGGCAAACGCCAATGACGCCTTAGAACTTGCCAAAAAGACCGACGGCATAGAGCTGCTCATTACCGATTACCTTATGCCGCGCATGAACGGTATGCAGCTATATGAAAAAATAAACGAATTAATCCCGAATATTAACGTCATTCTTATCTCCGGTTACAGCCAGAAACACATTGCGTCAAATGAGAATTTTGGGTTCCTGCAAAAACCGTTTTCCGTTCAAAACCTATTATCAAAAGTTAGAAATATTTTGGACAAGAAGTGAAATATTACCTTACAATCTTTTCTCTTTTTATTTTGAAATATCCAACATTCTCACAAAATATCTTCTACGAAGATAATCAAAGCGGCTTTGGATTTTTCGGTACATACAGCGGTGATATTTATGCCAATACGTTTGGAATCGGCGGCAGCTACACTTATGAGTCTAAGCTTGATTTTGCCTATTCTTACGGTTATACGATACCAAAACCCAACTCGGAAGCTCTTTATGCGAGAGGAAATCGCTTTTCTTTAAGCTATCTATTTCGCAAAGAAGGAAATTTGGGAAATTATGCCCTTGAACCGGCTGTCGGATTTTCCTTCGGAAAAGATCAAGAAACCCGTTATCAGGTTATTAGCGGTGGATTAGCGGTTTATAAACCGATACCTTTAAGTGAAATTTCCGGTATAATTCCCGAATTTTCGGTCGGCGGCCGCTTGGTGACAGATACTCAATACCGTTTCGTTATGGTTTTCGTCGGCGGTATTATTTTTCACATTAGGGCGTCAAAAATAAACCGAAATTCCACATATATTAAAGGCGGCTTAATTTTAACGACTTACGGCAATTTTTATTATATAAAAATAGGCATCGCCTTACATACCAAAAAATGAATTGTTATTTTTTAGAACATAACTTTGCAAAGTAATTAATGAAAATAGTGCGAGTAGAATCGTCAACA
>CAYRJN010000053.1:0-20757 GCA_964424545.1 uncultured Calditrichaceae bacterium | reverse complement strand
ATGGTACTGTTCCTATGGCTGGAACGGGAGAGTAAGTCGCCACCAGTTTCTTTTTAAAGCTCTGATGCAATTTGCATCAGAGCTTTTTTTTTGACCGGTTGCAAAATACTGTAAATGCAGACTATCATATTTTGTCTAACTTGGACAACTCCCGATGTTTGGGGAAAAATTATGCCAACAAAGGTGAATTCTATCGCCAATAATTTATTTTAGGAATAAATAAATACTAAACAATTGCATTATTTGCAAAGAATTATTAAAATCATTAATATACATAATTATCATAATGAATTGATTGGGTATATAATGAATCTTTTGAAAACTTTTATTTTGATCCTTAGTATTTCATGGCAGGTTTTTGCAACCAGTTATAATGTAAAAGATTTCGGCGCTACCGGTGATAAAAAAAATTATGATGATTCCGCTATTCAAAAAGCCATTAATGTTTGTACTAACGGCGGCGGCGGAACGGTATATTTCCCCTCCGGTAATTATCTGATCGGCAACGTAATTGAATTAAAAAGTAATGTGCAAATTTATCTTGATACGGGCGCTATATTATGGGAAAGTCCCGATTCCGCCGTGTGGAGAAATGATGAAAAAAAATATCTATTTTACGCTTTGGAGGCCAAGCATTTTTCTATAATAGGTCCTGGTACCATTCATGGCAGCGGCAAGCCTGATCTACGCAGGAGAAGCGGCGTAGAAGAACCCTGGCCGTCTTTTAGGGTCGGTATTATGAAATTTGAAAATTGTAAAGATATTTTATTAAGAGATATTACCGTTAAATATAGCAGCTTCTGGACGTTGAATTTAACCCAATGCGAAAATGTTCGCATCGATGCCGTCACCATTAAAAATAATTTCTATCGCGTAAATACCGATGGCATTATTCCGGTTTCTTCAAAAAATGTAATAATTTCCAATTGTACAATTATTGCCGGAGACGACTGTATCGTTATGAAAAGTCCGGAGCGTAAATCCTGTGAAAATATCGTCATAAATAATTGTTTGTTAGAAACCGTCTCTACGGCTGTTAAAATCGGGACGGAATCTTTCGGCGATTTCCGCGATATCCATATTACCAATACATCCATTCGTAACTCGGGTATCGGAATCGGTATTTTTATTAAAGACGGCGCAACGGTTGAGAGACTAACGGCCAGCAATGTGTCTATCGAAACAACCGACCCTGATTTACACACCAAATCGGCTAATAAAATTGCTCCGCTGTTTATCGATATAGAAAAAAGACGCAAGGATTCTCCTATCGGACGGGTACGCGATGTTATTTTTTCCGATATCCAGATCTCAAGCGATATGGGTATTCTAATGCAGGGAATGCCGGTAAGTCTAATTGAAAATTTGACGCTATCCAATATTCATTTTCGCATAAACGGGGCTCGCGACTTCCAAATCCGTCAAAAACGGATTGGCGGAAAACGTTATACGAGCAGTGTTCGCGACACCTTATATATTAGAAAACCTTCTTATGTTACGCTTGCTCATATAAAAGGTCTCCATGTTGACAATTTATCCGTATTTATTCCGAACGATGTGGCGCAACAGTTAAGTTATTCGGCCTTCAGCGGACATTATCTGGAAAACGCCGTATTACGGGATATCATGCGTCTGACCGGTGAAACCATTACCAGTCCGCTCATAACTCTGCAAAATTGTAAAGATGTTTTGGTCAGCAATTCATTGGTTGAGGATAAATCTCCTATACTCTTGGAGCTTCAGGGAAAAGAAACCATGGACATAATGCTCAATATGCCTAAACTTAAAAAGATTAAAAATAAAATTGTATTTAAGAATAACGCTCCCATGCGGGCATTGATTCGTTAACGAATATGGTATAAAATTTTTCCGATTATTTCTATTATTTCAGGAAATTAGAATCATATTATAAAATCTTTATTTATATCTGTTATTCTTATTAATATTGAATCCACGTCTTTTATTCCGAATTATTTTTGACAAAATTTTCACTTTTTTGTAACCTGTATAAATTTTGAGCAAACATATTTGAGTAGAATTCCTATCATTTTGGAGGTGCTCTTATGAATAATAGTTATAAATTTATTATCTTTATTATACTTGTTTTATCATATCCAAATTATGCGCAAGATAAAAGCTGGAACGGTCCGCAGCCCAAGATCGCTCCTTCTTTGAAAGTAATAGCGGAAAATTTTGAGAATTACGATATCATAATCAAACCTCCAAAAAACGAGCCGGAATGGTGGGCGGGGGCGCCTTCTGTGGTACGCGATGGAAACGGCGTTTTTTGGATGGCTTGTCGTATGAGAACCGCCGAGGGAAAGCGAGGTTATCGAGGTTATGAAATCAAAATATTGAATAGCGCAGACGGTGTACATTTTGAACCCTATCATATCATTAAAAGAGAAGATGTACCGATTCCGGGATTTGAACGTCCGGCGCTTTTAATTGATCCGATGAGTAAAAAATTTAAACTTTATATTTGCGGGCCATGGCAAAACGGTCCGTGGGCTATTGTAAAGTTTGACGACGTCCATGATCTGAAAAAGATAGATTATGCATCGGCGCATGCGGTAATCGAACACCCTCCGAAACGTTATCCTCGAGATGTTTCCGTTAAAGAATATAAAGATCCCGTAATAATTTATGCACAGGGTAAATTTCATTGCTATGTAACAGGTTATATCCGCCGTAACGAACGCATTTTTCATTTTATCAGCGCAAACGGTGAGAAATGGCAGCCGGTTGGAGACATTAATCAACCGGTAATGGACCTTGATTCCTGGCATAATTTTTTCATCAGACCGTCTTCGGTTTTACCGCTTGGCGTAGGCTTTCTTTTTATTTATGAGGGCTCAAGCACGCAGTGGTATGATCCCGTATATAATATCGGAATCGGCCTTGGATTTACTTTTGATCTTCATCATATTATCGATCTGACAAAAAATTCACCGATTGCACTTAGCTCAACGCCGGGAAAATTTAATACATTTCGTTATAATCAATGGTTGTGGGTGAATGGACAAATATGGGTATATGCCGAAGTATCTCGTCCGAATAATGCCAACGAAATTCGATTGTTTAAAATTAACGTTAATAAGAACATAGCTTCGCAAGGTGATTAATAAAAAGCGTACGGGTAGAATCGTCAGCGTGCCATTCTCCGATAAATTGGAGAATCTAAAATGCTGCCTATGTGAACGATGTATAATTTCAAAATTGAGAATAATACAAAAATAAATGAAAGTGTCCGAAATAGGTTATTTTTTGATATTCCTATACGATTAATTGTCATGATTATTGTCGATAAAAAACCAAAATGTTAAAAGTGAATGCTATGAACGGCAAGATTATAAAATCAATTTTTTTTGCATTATTGTTTGGTAAATTTCTTTTTCCCGCAACAAGTTCAATGTATAATATTAAAGACTACGGGGCAAAAGGAAACGGGGAAACGGTGGATACTAAGGCTATTCAAAAAACAATCGATGATTGCGCTCAAAAGGGCGGCGGAATCGTATATTTTCCGAATGGAACCTATTTAAGCGGTACTATTGTTTTAAAGAATAATGTTGTCATTAATTTAAGTCCAGGCAGTAAGCTTATAGGAAGTAGAAATATTGATGATTATCCGCTTCTTCCGCTAAAGGTTGTCGGAAGCGAGAATAAACGTTTTTACCGCGCCTTGATTGCCGGGGAAAATCTTGAAAATGTCGCCATTATGGGTTTGGGTTTAATAGAAGGTCAAGGTAAATATTTGCAAGGGCTACTCATACGACCTTTTTTGTTGAAATTTATCGGTTGCAAAGAGGTGACCGTAAAAGACGTTACGTTAAAACATTCGGCCGCTTGGACGCAGCATTATCTCAATTGTGACGGCGTTACATTAAGAGATTTGAAAATTTATTCTCATGGCGGAGAGAATAATGACTTAATTGATATTGACCGCTCAAAAAATGTTATTATTGACGGCATCAGGGGCGATTCGGATGATGATGGTATTACGCTTAAAAGCGCCGGCGCGGGGATGGTTGAAAACGTAACGATTTCAAATTGTATAATTCGCACAAGAACAAACGCTATAAAAGCCGGCACGGAAAGTTACGGGGGATTTAGGAACATAACGGTTAATAATTGTATAATCGGCCCTTCTCTTGCCGTAGGCGGATATTCCGGTCGTGACGAAGGATTGGCGGGAATAGCGTTAGAAATTGTAGACGGCGGCATTATGGAGAATGTAAATATTTCCAATATTATTATTGAGGAAACGGCAGCGCCTATTTTTATCCGACTCGGCAACAGAGCGCGGGATTATAAACCGGACTTAGCATCCAAGTCTATCGGCTCTTTGGGTAAAATCAAAATCAGTAATATTATTGCAAAAAACGCCGGTCGTACAGGTTGTTCTATTATCGGTGAAATTGGTCATCCCGTAAAAGATATAACATTATCCAATATAAATATTAATTTTGACGGCGGCGGAACTTTAGAAGAAAGTAGGCAGAATAAACCGGAATTAGTCAATGAATATCCCGAATGTATACGTTTGGGTCATCTGCCCTCTTATGCATTTTTTATCAGGCATGCAGAAGGAATAACTTTTCGCGATGTTGAATTTTCATATAATGAAGCGGACCATCGTCCGGCTGTAATCTGTGATGATATAAGAAAAATAAAAATAATGAATTTTAACGCGCAAACGGAAAAAGATGCCTTAGGACAGATTGTAATGCGCAATACGCGGGATGTTTATATAAACAACTGTTCTCCGGATAGCGCCTCCGTATTTTTCCATTTGCAAAATAACAGTAAAGACATTGCCGTAATAGGCAATGATTTCAGCCGCATTGCCCAGCCGTTGCGTATTGATGAAACAATAAAAACGGAAGTATTGCGTGTCGCCGGTAATATTCCCGCTCAAAGCAATCTCTTTGAATTTTTACAGCCGAATATTACGCGAGATAGCCTGGCAATGGTACATATCTATTTCCCCAACAATGTAGAAATTCGCTATACGACAAACGGTAAAGAACCTCAAGCAAATTCAAAAAAATACACAAAACCCTTCAAGCAGATTAAATCGACAGTCATTAGAGCCGCCGCTTTTAAGTCTAATAAATCCAGCGGTGTGGCGGCGTTGCAATTAGGTCAGGCAGAGGTAATCAAACCGCATATTATTCCGGCGAATCGTTTTTTTTATGAAAAGATTGTGGTGAAAATAAAGTGCAATACTCCCGACGCCCGTATTTATTATACTTTAGACGGCAGCGAACCTACACAATCGTCACAAAATTATAACGGAGCGTTAAATATAAATCAATCGTCAATTCTGAAAGCTAAAGCTTTTAAGACCGATTATAAAGCCAGCGAGACAGCCGTTTCTCGTTATCAAATCATTGAAAAGAAAAAGGGGGTTCAGTATAAATATTTTGAAGATCATGGCACGACCAAACGTGAAAAACTGCCGAATTTTTTAACGCTTACACCGATGACCCAAGGAAGGACCGATAAATTCAGCTTTGATAAAATTAAACACAGCGAGACCTATTTTGCTTTGTTGATGCACGGATTTATTACAATAAAAAAGAGCGGCAAGTATACTTTTTATTGCGCTTCAAACGACGGCAGTAAATTATTAATTGATAATAAACTCGTCATTAATAACGACGGCAACCATGCTTTAAGTGAAAAAACGGGAAAAGTCTATTTAGATAAAGGCGAACATTTATTAGAAGTTCAATACTATCAGGCCGGAGGAGGAAAGCAATTGTTGGTATCTTGGGAAGGGCCGGGATTTGATAAAAGAGAAATAAACATACAAGATTTAAATTAATAACCGGGGAGTTACAATGTTTCGTAAAATTATATTCATTTTTGTTGCATTATTCATAACAATTTCGCTGCAAGCTAAAGAAAAATATGCCATGGGATTGTTTCATTATAATTTACAATATGTTGCCGGTGATTATCGCATTGAGAGCCGGATTATTCGAGAGTCGCTTTATCCGGCCTTACAATGGTTTGAGCGGCACCCCGAATATAAATCAGATTTTGAAATACAAGGCTATGCGATAGAAGTGTTGGCGGAAGATCATCCCGAAGTATTTAAACTTTTTAAGAAATTGGTTGATCGCGGTCAGATTGAATTGGTTATTGCACACTATTCGGATCAATTTTTTATCGCTTATCCGGCGCTTGATTTGCGTAAATCGATAGAAATCTCCGATGAAATATTGAAAAAATACGATTTAAAACGTTCTCGCGTTTTCTTTGCGCAAGAATTACAATGGTCTCCTGCGTTGGCTTGGGCATTGCAGGGTAAGTATGATGTCGTTGTTACCAGTTCTGATCCTCACGCTTATTATCGCGGTTATACGCTACCGCTGGTTCACTCCAACTATGACGGGAAAACTATTTTGGCTTTCATTGGCGCCGGTGAGAAAAAACTGAAAAATGTTGAATGGACCTGGGCTTTTTTGGACGATGGTGAAGTTTTTAATACTTTGGATTATAACAGCGATTTTTACCGTGTACCGGAACAGGAAAAGAAAAATAAAGAGCATTATAAAAAACTGTATGACGAAGGTTATAAAATTGTAACAATCAGCGAATTTGTTGATGTATTGAAGAGAGATAAAGATTATAAAATTTCCGATTATCCGTTTGTGCCGGAAGGGACATGGAATATGAGCGTTTGCGGGCCCTTCATGTGGATGGGCAGGCAACGCAGCGGCGTTGAAAGAGACGGGCAGACTCGTGCGGTTAGTTATAAATTACGCGGTAATATTTTGTTAGCGGAAAAACTTATCGATCAAGCGGAAAAAGGGGGCAAAGATGTAACGCTGTTGCGTAAATTATTACGAGAAGCTTGGATTCATCTTCTTCTTTCGGAAGTGTCGGATTCAAGCGGCTGGACGCCATGGCTGGTAGAAGTCCAATACACGGATAACGAAGCGGCTTCGGCGATGCAAAAATTAAAGAAAATATTTAAGGTCTTGGCGGATGATCTGAATCTTGACGATGAAGAATGGCTTGTGAACACAAATACAGGTCTGATTAAAAAAGTAGATGATATCGTTGTTGACAAAAAAGACGTCTTATTACCGCTTAATCCGGCGGTTAGAGCGGCGTCATATACCATTGACGCTAAAAAAATCGGCGATGATTTATACCGTATTGACATCTCTTGCACGCGGCCGCAGGACGGCGCGGTGGAAATCGTATTTGAGACGGCGGATAAAGGTCTGTTTTACTCGGCGGGCTGCGGTGAAGAGGCCATGGCGGCAATCCCGCTCGATTTAAAACATGACCCTGCTTTTTCATTATCCAACGGTTTTATCTATCTCGGCAACGGATATAACTTAATTAAAGATTGCTCGGTAGAACATATTGCGGCTACATGGAAGCAAAAAAATAAAAAACTGGTGTTCCGTCAGGAATTAAATGAAAATAATCCGGGTATGAAAATGCGTTTTTACATTTTAAAAGGCCGACCTCGAGCAGGATTGGAACTTGCAAATCGCTTAAACACCTGGCCATCCTATATGGTAAAAAAAGAGGAGGGAAAGTTGAAATTTGAAAAAGTTTTGCCGGAAGCAAACGTTAAATTCGATTAAAAAGGGTTTAAAACGTTTGAATATTTACTATTCACCGGACGCCGATAAAATATGTCAGCTTGTAGGCGCCGGATATGAAACTTAGGGAAATAGGAAATTTGCCAAGGTGAGAACGGCAGAAGGGGCGGAAGTGAAAAGTTTTGTATTCCTTGCATTTTTAATAATTGTTTACAGCGGAGTATATGCCGTTGATTTAAGACAATATCAACACGGCGTCAATGTTCTTGAACGCGCCGATGGGAAAATTATAGTAATCTGGTCAAGCTCCGGTAATCCGCCGGAGGGCGAAGATGAAAACGGTAATTGGACGCACGATGTTTATTATGCTCTGGTAAACAGGAAAAATCCACACATTTCCGATATGCAAACTTTAATCACTTATCCGGAAGCTCAGGAACCGGCCAGTGCAGCGATGGCGGATAACGGCAATATTATTATTACTATGGAAGACGGTTGGAATAGCGAAACGGTTGCTCAGCGTTTCGGCGTTTATAGTGATTCGCTCACGGATATAAGACCCTATCCGAGATTGGTTTATGAAGGCGGCCATTCCGGACATGCGGCGGCGATAGGCAACTATTTCGTTGTATTTTATAATGAAGGTTGGATTGACGGTGGCGGCGTGGATGAGCTCGGTACGGGAATCGACGTCTATGCAAAGATTTACGATTCGCTTGGTGTCTTTTATCGTTTCCATGCTTTTGACAAGGATTCCACAACCCGCGAGGGATGGCCTTTGCCCGCCGCTTCTAAAGATCATATCTGTTTTTTATGGCAGCAAGGATATAACGATAAAAATTATACGGATATATTTATTCAGATATATGATCCGTTTTCCGATGAAATTATCAAAGGTAAATTTCTTTTGGAGAGCGGATTAAAATATTATACGCACGATGTGCAATATATCGATTCTCTCGATGCTTTTTTGATTACGGGCAGTTATCAAAGAGGGGGTGGCTTTGCCGTTTTACTGGACAATCAAGGGGAGGTTCTATGTCGAAATACGGAACTGTCTGCTTTTATTAGAGAAGCGCAGGCGGTTATTTATAACAAAAAAAACGAAGCTATTGTCGTCCGTCCGACTGAAAAATCGAGTCTGCAAGTCCTTAATATTAAAAGGAACGATATTGTATTAAAGCAAAAGATTGAGACGGGTTATTTATGGCAATATATGGGCGCCGACGGCCTGTTTGTGAATCGGGACAGCGTTTATATTGTTAATTTGAATAAGCGCGGTCTCGTTGAAAAAATAATCGCAGATATTGACCGGCCTAATGCGATTAACGAAAAAGCGGAAGAACCCACCGCTCCGTATATTTTGAAGCTGTTTTCCAATTATCCCAACCCCTTTAATTCATCTACCATTATAAAATATGAACTAACGAAAGAACAGAATATTTCCATAGCCATTCTTGATATCAAAGGGCGAAAAATATCAAACCTTTTTGCCGGGGAAATCTCCGCAGGCGTTCACAATATAACCTGGGATGCTCATTCTCTGGCGAGCGGACTCTATATTGTACGAATAAAATGGAAGTCGGGTATTGCCGTAAAGAAAATATTGCTTCTTAAATAGCGCGCCTTATTTCTTATATATTCTAGCTGCAAAACCGCCGCCCGGCGCCATCTTAATAATTATTTTGTCCGAATTTGTTATGTCTTTTTGAAGGTTTTTTAAATCGCTCGCATTACGACCGGCGTTTAAGCCGTCTTGATAAATATCCATACCGTACCCTCCTTTCGATAGAAATGAAAGGTCGATTTCAAATTCTCTCGGCGTCCAATTAGTCATTGCCCCGAGATACCATTCATTGTCTTTCTTACGGGCAACTACAATATATTCCGATACTTTTGCCATGATAACTTTTGTGTCGTCCCAGGTTGTCGGAACCTTAGACAAGAAATTCATCACAGGCGAGGCGGATGTATAATTACTGGGCGAATCGGCAAGCATTTGCAAGGGAGCGTCGTAAATGATAAACATAGCCAGTTGATGACAGCGCGTTCCCTGACTCATCGGCTTGTCGAAAACGGCTCTGAAGTTCTTTTTATTGGCGTTGATCATAGCGCCGGGAGTAAAATCCATCGGCCCGAGAGCCATGCGCGTAAAAGGAATGGTTAAATCATGTTGCGGCGTTTCGTCTTTGCTCCATTTATTATGTTCAAGGCCTAAGACGCCTTCACGGTTGATTACGTTAGGATAAGCTCGCCGTAATCCGGTTGGCTTATATGCGCCGTGAAAATCGACCAATAGATGTCTTTTTGCCGCTTCTCTGGCAATTTTCCAGTAATAATCGACCATTTTTTGATCGTCCCGCTGCATAAAATCAACTTTAATGCCTTTTATACCCCATTTTTGAAACGCATCAAGAGCGGGTTGTAACTGCTTATCGAGCGTATACCAGACGCACCATAGAATGACGCCTACATCTTTTTTCTTTCCATAGTCGATAACCTCCTGCATATTTAGCTTAGGAACGATTTTTAATAAATTTTCGGTATCGGACCAGCCTTCATCCATAATAATGTATTCGAGATTGTTTTTTGCGGCAAAATCGATATAATATTTATATGTTTCGGTATTAATTCCCGCTTTAAAATCTACATTGATAAGTTGCCAATTATTCCACCAATCCCAGGCCACTTTTCCCGGTTTTATCCATGACGTATCTTTTATTTTTACATCCTGAGCCAATTTATAAATCATGGTTGTTGTCAATAAGGCGCCGTCATTATCGGTAATAATCAGGGCGCGCCAAGGGAATGTACGTTGTCCCGATGTTTTGGCGAGATAATCGGCGTATTGGGTTACGGGGACGCTACGATCGTTTTTTGCTTTTTCCTTCAGCGGATAATGAGGAAAAATAACGTCCAATGCATAAGGATTTTCCTGAGAACCCGTTAAATAAAAGCCGGGATAGTCATAAACATCCGCTTCACTTATTAAAATGTTGGTATTATCTTCTGTCTTGATTAAAGCCGGCAAAATACCCATCTCTTTATCGTTTATATCGCTTAGCTTCTTTTTTAGATAAAGACGTTCCTGATGCGTGAAAACGCTTTTGTCCTTAGGAAAGAGTATTTGATAATTTTTGGGAAAATTATAGCGGATCAATTCATTGTCGACGCGTATATTTTTATTAAAACCGGTCTTAAAGCGATAAGCGACGCCGTCGTTATAAGCGCGAAAAATCAGGGTGTACTTTTTTTTAAACGTTATTATCAGTTCGTTGTAATTATTTTGCAGTGTTTTAAACTTTTCCGCAACAGCCGGTATAATGGTTTTATTTACGCTGTATTGTTTACTTTTTTTAACGGAGGGATCTTTATCAGGATAAATTTGCCCGTTGATTGTCATGGAAAGCGGCGATGGTTTTAAAATTTCATTTCCTTTAAATAAGACTTTATAGGTCATGGGAGTAGCGATATTGATTATAATTTCAATTCTTTTATCCGGAGAGAACAACGTTTTCGTATCGGCGTGTGCAGCCGCGGTAAGTAGTAGTGCCGTTATTAGGTAAAAAGGGTTTTTAAACATGGTAAATCTCCTCTATTTGTTAAAAAAAAGGCATACGGTAAGGATGCATCGGGGTAATCTTCATATTGTCCATTGATAATTAAGATACGAAATAAAGAAATAATTATCTATATAAAAGCAGTATAGCGAATATAAAAGAATAACATGAAACAAGATTGTTTATTTAAAGCGTTCCGGTTTGAAATCCAGTTTATCGATAAATCGTTTATCGCGGTTCGGGTAACCGAGTTTGGCCACATTTTCAAATCCGGGATCGGTCTTATCTTTATAAAACTTCAATTCTTCGATGGCGTTACAAGCGCCGCAAGTAGAACCGATATCTTTAATTTTTTTACCGGCCCCGCCGCAGGACGTGTGGATCGGTTTTCGTCCTAAAATTCGTCCGATTGAAAACAGGACGAAAGAGAGCGTAAATAAGATTAAGGTTAATAAAAATTCCATGGTTTTCCCCGTTATTTCGTTTTTTGAATTATACGGTAAAAGATTATCGGAAACAAATATTTAAGAGGAATAATCAAATTATTTTATCCTTTATTATAATTCTATTGTTCAAAGCACTGATTGAATTTATAATATTCGCCGGCTTCGTCTTCAAGATAGTACAATCTGCAAAAGGAAGAATTTTTCTCTTTTGTGGGCGCGTTTAGAAATTTAAGGCCTTCGTCCGAATCTCTTCCTATGAGGATTTCAAGTTTGCGAATACGGTAATCATAATTTTTTGAAATATTTTTTGCCATTTTTAGCAGATTATTGTCAGTTATGGAGTCGGGGACGGCAATTTTGACGGTAAGTGCGTCTTTTGTATTAAGCGTTAAATCAATCAAACGTCCGTATGTCAAAATCGGATAAGCAATATCCGTATTGGCCAGCGCTTTAAGTTTGATTTTTGTAAAAAGCGTTTTCTTGTCCGGTTCCATAATGCGTATTTCCACAGCTCCGGGATAAACTTTTCTTTGATATTCCTCGCCGATTTTCTTCGCCTTCTTTTTAAGAATCTGCCGATTGTCATAGTCCTGCATGGGAAAAATCAGGTAAACGGTGCGATACAATCTTTTTTTATCGAAGAACATTTTAGCGTTATAATTCGGTAAAACGCTATCGACAAAAACCGAAGCCGTTAAGGTGCGGCTTAACTTTTTCGGCCCGACCATATCGCTGCGCAGCCAGCCTGTTTTTTTGTTTTCGGTATTGATCCTATACCAACCCATGCGGTTCTCTAGCAATTCTACTTTGTCACCGTCTTTCAAAGCCTCGATAATTTGCGATTTGCTATTAGGCGTGGAGCGCAGGTTAACCGTTTCTTTGATAATATAAGCCTGAGGATATACAATGGCTTTGGGCGTTATTACCTCAGGAGGCGTCGATCCTTTTTTTACGACTGTTTTTGTGCATGCTATGAATAATATAATAAATAAGAGAGAAATGCGTTTCATTTTGACTCCCGTTAATTGATTCTTAATTTCCAAAGCGTTAATCATAATACCAAATCGGTTAAAAACCAAAAAAAGTTTGGCAATTTTGTTAAAACGGTAATAAAGATTTGTTTGACATATAAAAAAAGAATATATGTGTTACTCTATCCTATATATAAGAACGGAAAGCCAAAATTTAGTGTATCATGCAATTATTCCGTCATACGCGCCCCAATTATCATTCCCGAATGTTTCTATGGGAATCTAAATCTCGTCATTTGTTGCAGTTAGGTTATCCCATTAAATCGGACAATCTAAAATGGTTGAAATAAGTTATTTTTTTGTAATTATGAGACTATAAAATATAAGTTTTCTTCTCACTTTATATTTAGACTTCGGAATAATTTTTTTTACTCTGCGAATAAAACGCGCCTATTTTCAGTTATTTCTTTCATAGCTTTTGAATAATTTTTATGGATTTGCCTAAATACTTTATATTTGATAAATTAAATGATTTATATGAGTAATTTTATGAAAAACAAAGCGATAGAAAATATATTAGAAACAAAGATTCTGCCCTTTGTTAATAAGCCCGGACGCTATGTGGGAAACGAAATAAATATCATTAGAAAAAATATAGAAGATATTTCCGTTAGAGTTGCGCTGGCTTTCCCCGATGTTTATGAACTAGCCATGTCTTTTATCGGTTTTAAAATTCTTTATAATATTTTGAATAAAGAAGATGATATTTGGGCGGAGCGCGTATATGCGCCGTGGAAAGATATGCAGGAGAAAATGAGGGAGCAAAATATTCCCTTATACAGTCTTGAGTCCTTTACGGCGTTGAAGGATTTCGATATTGTGGGCTTTACACTGCAATATGAACTGACCTATACGAACATTTTATCCATGTTGCATTTGGGCGGTGTTCCGCTGTTTCAGAGAGACAGAAGGGACAACGATCCCTTTGTCATCGGCGGCGGTCCGAGCGCAGCCAATCCCGAACCGGTGGCGGATTTTTTTGACGCTTTCTTTATCGGAGACGGAGAAGAGGGCTTTATAGAAATTTGCAGAGCTGTAAGGGATGCGAAAAAAAACGGTTTAAAACGCGAAGAGATTTTGTTAGAACTCGGTAAGATTCGCAGCGTATATATTCCTTCGTTTTATGAACCGCTCTATGATGAAAAGGGCAATTTTATGCGTCTGAAAAAATGGGAGAATTCCGCTCCGGACGAGATATTAACCCGCATCATCGCCGAGTTAAAGAACGATTTTTATGAAGATGCGCCTTTGACCCCCTTAATAGAGGTAACCCATGATCGGCTTTCTCTTGAGGTTATGCGCGGCTGCACCGAAGGATGCCGCTTTTGCAATGCGGGCATGATATATCGCCCTACTCGCGAACGTGAGCCGCAGGAAATTGTACGGCAGTCCTTAACGGCTATCGAAAACAGCGGTTATGAAGAGGTTTCGTTTCTTTCGTTGTCCATTTCCGATTATTCCCGTTTGTCGGAGTTGATGGCAAAAGAGAAAGCGGCCTTGGACGGTAAAAATATTAATGTATCATTCCCCTCCATGAGGTTGGACAGTTTCACTGAAGAGATTGCCGCGTTTGCTTCGGATGTGCGCAAATCGGGGTTTACCTTTGCGCCGGAAGCGGGCAGCGAACGTCTGCGACAGGTAATCAATAAAAATATTTCCGCCAAAGATTTATACACTTCGGTTGAAATTGCCCTGCGCAACGGTTGGAAAACGCTGAAATTCTATTTTATGATCGGTCTGCCGACGGAAACTATGGAAGATATTGAAGCCATTGCCGATCTTTTGGAAGAGACGATAAAAATGAGCAAACCTTACGGTCGGGTGCGCTTTAATGTTTCCGTTTCGCCGTTTTCTCCCAAACCGCATACGCCGTTTCAATGGGAAGCGCAAGATACGCGGGAAGTTTTTCTTGAAAAAATAGAGCTATTGCGCAATCGTTTTTCTAAAATGCGGCAGGTCAAATTTAGTTGGCGCGATCCCGATGTTTCCTTGATTGAGTGCGTATTGGGACGCGGCGATCGGCGTTTGACTCAAGTTATATATAATGTATGGAAAGCCGGCGGTGGATTTGACGGCTGGACGGATTATTTCAATATGGATTTATGGCGGAAATATTTTAACGAGAATGATCTTGCTCTTGAACAGTATGCGCGGGAATTTTATCTTGATAGACCGTTGGTTTGGGATCATATTAACAAAGGGGTGACCAAAGAATTTTTAGCGAAAGAGCGGGAAAACGCCTATAAACAAAAAACTTTAAAGGATTGCAAAAAAGGCTATTGTTTTTCCTGCGGTATTCAGCGCGATGGTTTTAAAGAGTATGCAAAATGTTACGATGTTGATTTTAAAAAGAAAATGATGGATGAAAAGTCCGTAAAATTTAATTTTGTTAAAAGCAATAGAAAAGCCGAAGAGCAAGAAGAGACGTTCCGTTTCCGCGTTCATTATCACAAGAAGGGTTACAGCCGCCATTTATCGCATCTTGATTTAATCCGAATCTTTTCTCGCGCTGCGAGGCGCGCCGCCATACCCCTGGTCTACTCGCAGGGTTTTAATCCGCATCCCAAAATGTCGTTCGGGCCCTCGCTTTCTCTTGGCGTAACCAGCGACGCCGAATATCTTGATATGGAAATTAAAGGCTCCTTTAAAGGGGATGTGGTTGAAGCCTTTAATCCTTATTTGCCCGAAGGATTAAAGTTGATAGCGGCTCGCAGGGTTAAAGGGAAAATAGCTGCATTGAGTCAAATTATAAACGCGGCTGAATACGAGGTTGATCTCGGGGAAGAAAATTTGGATGAAAAAGTAATACAACAGGTCTTAAGCCATAAAGAAATACCAACGCAAAGACGAGTTAAAGGGCGCTATAAAATGGTCGATATTCGTCCCTATATTGAGAAGTTAGAGGTTAATGGCCGACGCTTGAAAGTCCGCACGCGCACTATTGAAAATCGTACGGTGCGTATGTCGGAAATTTTACAATTGCTGTTTAATGGAAAAACGGCAAACCACCAATTCCCTGTTCATAGGAAAGCGCAGCTTGTACAAAATGGAGAAAGTATTCATACGCCGATGGAATTGGTACGATAAGATCGTGAATAAACCGTCATATTTTCTCCGGAAAAAGACGGAGCATAAATATTTTTATAAAGGAAATTTTGAATGAAGAAAGAAATTGTAATTAATGCAACCAATGAGGAGACCCGCATTGCGATTGTGGAAGATTCCAAACTGGTTGAGCTGTTTGTAGAACGCCCCGATTATGAAAGGATGGTAGGCGACATCTACAAAGGAAAGGTGAGCCGCGTTTTGCCCGGAATGCAGGCTGCTTTTATCGATATTGGGCATGAGCAAAACGCTTTTTTGCATTTTTCTGATATATCTTCTTCTTATCAGGACTATTTTATCGATTATGAGGAGACAAAAGAGAATAAAGGCAGCCGAAAAAAATTTATTGTTGAAAAAAATCTGAAAAAAGGTCAGGATATTTTAGTTCAAATAATAAAGGAACCCATTAGTACAAAAGGCTGTCGCGTTACCGCGGAAGTTTCGCTGCCCGGCCGCTTTGTCGTTCTGATTCCCAATAACAGTCAGATAGGCATATCGCGTAAAATATCCAATCAGGCCGAACGACGCCGTTTGAAAGAGATTGCTCAGAAAATTTTACCCAGAAATTTCGGCGTTATTATCCGTACGGTTGCCGATGGTAAAAGCGATAAAGAGATCAAGAAAGACTTGAATAAATTGTTGAGCGTTTGGCAGAAATTGGATAAAAAAATTAAGGGCGAACCGAGTCCTGTGCTTATTTACAAAGATATGGCCATGGCTTCCAGTATAATTCGCGATTTGTTTACCATTGATGTGGATAAAGTAATCGTCGATTCGCGCAAATTAATGCGCGAGATACAGCAATATGTAAAATATGTAGCGCCGCAGTTAGTGCATAAGGTCCAATACTATAAAAATAAAGAACCTATATTCGATTTTTACAATATTGAAAAAGAGATTGAAAAACTAACGGGCAACCGCTCATGGATGAAGAACGGCGGTTATATTATTATTCAGCAAACCGAAGCGCTGGTTGCGATCGATGTGAACAGCGGTAAATTTATCGGACGCGAAGACCATGAAAGTAATTCCTTTAAAATTAATATGGAAGCGGCGCGAGAAATTGCGAGACAAGCCCGTTTACGTGATCTCGGCGGTTTAATTGTGATCGATTTTATCGATATGATGGATGATCATAATAAGAAAAAAGTATATATGGAGCTGAAAAAAGAATTTGGCAAAGACCGCTCAATTACGAAAATTGAAAACATCAGCCGCTTCGGCTTAATAGAGATGACTCGGCAGCGTGTTCGGCCCAGCGTAATTCATACAATCAATGATACCTGTCCGGTATGCGACGGTGCCGGTTTGGTGCCCACGCTTAATACGGTTGTATCCAATATTGAGCGTTGGATTCAGCGTTATAGAGCCAAACGTTTGGATCGGCGTATTACCATTCGAACAACGCCCGAAGTCTATTCTTATATGAAGAACGGACGTTATAATCGTCTATTAAAACTGATGTGGAAATATTGGATAAAAATAAAATTGGTCAAAGAGGAAAGGCTACCAATCGGAACCTTTGAAGTATATGATCGTAAAAATGAAAAAGCGATAAAATTATAAATAAATAATTTGACAAAATACAATAGAAATCTTAAATTAAATGCTCGTTCAAAAATAAAATATTAAAGAAGTGGAGAAATCGGATGTACGCGATTGTTGATATAGCAGGAAAACAGTTTCGTGTTCAGGAAAAACAGATAATAAAAGTTCCTCTACTACATACCGAAGACGGTAAAAAAGTGGAATTTGATAATGTATTGTTTTTCAATGACGGTGGTAAAAAAGTAGAATTCGGTGCGCCGTTTGTAAAGGGCGTTAAAGTTGCCGCTACGGTTCTTGAGCACGGAAAAGATAAAAAAGTAATCGTTTTTAAGAAAAAACGCAGGAAAGGGTATCAGGTAAAAAACGGGCATCGCCAGCAATATACTATGATACAGATTGATAAAATCGGCGCCGTAAAAAAAGCGGCCGCCCCGAAAGCCGAAAAGAAAGAAGCTCCGGCTACGAAAACAACAAAGAAAGCGGATGTTGCGGAAAAAGAGGTAAAGAAAACTAAAGTTGCGCCTAAAACGGAAAATAAAAAGACCGCCGCTCCTAAGAAAACCGCTGAGAAAAAGGAGGCTTAATTATGGCTCATAAAAAAGGTGTTGGTAGTTCCAGAAACGGTCGCGAGAGCGCCGCGCAAAGACTCGGCGTCAAAGTATTTGCCGGTCAAAGAATCACAGCCGGTTCAATCATCGTTCGTCAGCGCGGAACTAAAATCCATCCGGGCAACAATGTCGGCATCGGCAGCGACGATACTATTTTTGCCAAGATTGACGGTTATGTAAAATTTGAAAGAAAAGACAGAAGTCGTAAACAGGTCAGCGTTTACAGCGAAAAATAAAATTTATTGATATAGGGTAAATAAAAAAGGCGCTTTAAAGCGCCTTTTTTCATTTATTTCGTCTTGCATATTACTTGCTCTTTGCCTTTGTTACCGCAATAACACGCCCCTTCTCTCTAAATATAAATGGGTTTTTACGCATCCCTTTTTTCCCGTTGGAATATTGAAAACGCAGCGTATCGCTGGTTAAATAGCGAAAAACGGAATTGGAATCGGTTAAAGCAGGCGAAAAATATACCTGTGCATAAGGCCTGTCGAGATAAACGGTTTGCAATCGCACAATACCCGTATCGGCCGAGATATGAGCCGTTAAATATTTAATATTACGCATAGCGGCCGGAGAGAGAGCCTGCGGCATGGGAATGCGGTAAATGGAAAGGTCTTGCCGGTCATATTTTCTGTAGCCGTTAAAGGCGCGGCTGTAAGGGCTAAACATCTCTTTTACGAAGATATCTTTTGTTATTGTTTTTATGGAATCCGCAATATACGAAACGGAAAAATTCAACTCCTGATTATATGTTTTACCGCGGCTGGCGTATGTTAATTTAGGCGATTCAATCAGCTCCTTGATTTTTTGCGGTGAAGTCATGTCTTTTGAAAAATAAATATCCGCCTCAACCGGTTCGCCGAATTTTGTTTTAAATCCGTAAATTCCCTTATTGCTTTGCAATAGTTTTGTAAAGTAAAATACATCGTACGTATCGAATAGCTTGTCGATTTTCATTATTACGATAGAGATATCGGCATTGTTTACCTTAGGCATTCTAAGCAATGTGCGCGAAGGCGTAAAAATGGATTCCTTTAGTTTCTCGTCGTTAATCACTTGCGGATCGTAATAAATTTCTACCGTATGCGACTTAACAAAAGCTTTTACGCCGAGCACTCCTTTTACGCGTCTCATCTTAGCCGCAAAGGAGGATGCGCTGCCGAAGCATTTAACATTTTTCAAACCGCTTTGCGTAAAAACGGCGGCTTTTTCAATTTGGGATTCCGTTGCCCATTTTTTATTAATTGTCGGTAATTCGATTGTCGAAGCGGCGATTAATCCGGCGACAATTAAAACGATTACTGCGGAAGCGGGCAGCCAGCGGCGTTCTTTTTTATTAATTTGTAAGGTGTTGGGAACCGGACAGGAGTAAATACAATCGTTGCACAGATGACAG
This sequence comes from uncultured Calditrichaceae bacterium, assembly GCA_964424545.1. GTDB lineage: Bacteria > Calditrichota > Calditrichia > Calditrichales > Calditrichaceae > JAUVIB01. Next base: position 1,486 of record CAYRJN010000053.1, on the reverse strand, counting down.
TCGATATGTTCGACGGTTTTCAATTCCGATACGTTAATATCAACCGGACAGGCTTGGTCGCAAAGTTTACAATCTGTACAGAGATTTTCATCCCTGGTTATTTTGAAAGGAGGCAGTTTCCAACCTTTTAAGCGCACTATTTCTAGAATGTACCCTCCGATTGTAATAATAGCAAGCGGCCATATCCAGCTTATTTGCAATCCCAAAGATAGGAGAATTAAATAGATGGCAATAATACCGATAAAAGCCAGCCCGTAAGTAAAAATATTGGTAATCGCGCCGAGCGGACAAAAATATTTACACCAAAATTGTCTGACGATTATCGAGCCGATAATGGTAATAATTAAGGCGATAATTGCGTACCAAAAAACTACATCATGACCAAAACCCGTTACCGAGGCATAATAGGGGTCGTACTCTTTGCAGAACAGTTCGCTTGAGGTGACCGTAAAATAGGCGGTAATGAACAGCAGAGCGTATTTAAAAATACGTAGGATTCTGTCTGCAATTCCGCGGACTTTAATTTGCACTTTCCATTTACGGCCTAATTTTCCCAGCCATTCGGTTATCGTACCGATTGGACAAATATAGCTGCAAAATAACTTTCCTAGAATAATTACGCCTGCAAAAAGCGCGATACCGAGAAAAATTTGCGTTTCCGTCATGCTGCAAGCGAGAGAAGTGTTGACGAAAAAACTGGTAAAGGCAAGCATGCCCCCGAACGGGCAGTAGGCTTCAAAATCGGCCAGATAGGTTGGGTCAAAAAACGGACGAATTAACATGTAAAGCAAAAGCGATAGAATGCTGTATTGTAAAACGTACCGATAGATATTTCTATATTTAAACATAGCTTTCCCCTTATTCAACGTCTTCACTTTTAAAAATCAAAACGGCAATAAAACCGAAAATTCCGAAAATTATAACGAAAATGAGATCAAGCCAGTTTTTTGCCAATGCAATATGCGATTTTTTGTAATAGGCAATCAAAAGGATTAATAAGAAAAGATTTAAATAAACTGCATTATAACTGAGATGTTTAATAAATATATTATTAAAATAACTGCTACGGTCTTCCGTTGATATGGTGAAGGGGAAAATATAGGAGGCGACTATCCCGGGTAGCAGCTGATTTTTATCTTTCCAATGCGTTTCGTAACGGTCAACTAGTTCATACTTGCGATTCAAAACAAGGCTTCTGACGGAATTGGTAGAAATGTATGAAATAGTACGATAAAGAAGATTACCGACAATGAATATATGATCTCTTCTTTGGTCATATCCCTCGCTTGGAATTTGCTGAAGTTTGTAATTATCATACATTATAAAAAACACACGGTTATCTTCGGTAATGATATAGCCGTAAAATTCTTTTAAAACCATTTCTTTGATAATCATCTTACGGATGCGAATATCGTTTGGAATGCTTGTTTTTACGCAAAAAGGCTTTCCTTTAATCATTTTAACATGATAGACAAAATGGTTGCTG
>CAYRJN010000052.1:0-20761 GCA_964424545.1 uncultured Calditrichaceae bacterium | reverse complement strand
ATAAGCTAACTACCCAAAAGTTTTTTTTACCAAATATAATCGCTCAGCTTAGGTTTTAAATAAAACGACCATAAAAAACATTCGGTATTTGATTTTATTTATTTAATCTTGTTAAAGACGATCTTATAAGGTATGTGATATAAATCCAACAAAAGAAGTCGCAAATAAATAAATTCGTGCATACATGCCTACCGAGTTTTTATATCGGGTTACCATGTCCATAGAGAGTAAAATATCTTTAATTGAGCAAGCCTATTTGGACTTGAACCTTGAAGAAATTGTTGCAGATATAGATAAATCGATTAAATTTATGGATAATCCGCATAAAAATAACGGTAACCATTAAAATTAATTGTATAGTAAAAATGATGACACAATTTCTCGTCAATATTGGCTATATTTTAATGCTTTTGGCTCTGCTTGTAAGAGATATTCTTTGGCTGCGGACAATTCTGATGTCCGGCCAAATCATTCTGTTCTCTTATGGTTTGGCGTCCGGGAATTATAGCGTCGCCTTTTGGAATATCCTTTTTTTTTGCATTAACGGCTTTCAGGTGTTCCGTCTTATCCGAGAAAGAAGTCCCATTGAACTCCAACCGGAAATAACCGATTTATACGATGTTATTTTTTATAAAATGCGTCGTCGTGAGTTTCTTAATCTTTGGCATATGGGCTCTATTGACAGCATAGAGAACGGGCGGTTGATTAAAGATGGACATAAACAAAAAAAGCTCTATCTCATATTATCGGGAAGGGTTCGTGTAGAAAAAGATGGCGCTCTAATAACCTATTTAGGGCGTGGCGCTTTTCTCGCGGAAATGAGTTTTTTAACGGGAGAACCGGCAACGGCGGATGTTTTTGCGGAGGGGGAAGTTCGTTATATGTTTTGGGAGCAACAAAAGCTAAATGACTTAAAAAAGATAAATGCCGATCTTATTATTAAATTGCAAAATATCTTGGGAAAGGACCTGACCGAAAAAGTTAAGGCCGAGTCACAAAGATAAACGAATGCAGCCGACGAATGATGCGATGCTAAACCGATAAAGTCTTGCATTGCCGTTAAAATAGGTGATAAAAGTAAACGGATTATGAAAAATAATGCCAGAAACATATCTTATAATATTCTTCGCGATTTTGAAATTTCCAAAACCCGTCTCGACCGTCTTGAGAGTAAATATAAATTAAATAACAATCTATCCCGACAAGATAAAAAACTGGCCAAAAACCTGATTAACGGTACGGTGCGTCATTTGCTTTATCTTGATTGGGTTGCCGGACAACTATATTACGGAAATTATAAAAAACTGCTTATTAAAATAAAAATAATTTTACGCATGGCGCTCTATGAATTGATCTTTATTAAAGGCATCCCGGCCAGAGCTACGATAAATGAATACGTAAATATGGCTAAAAAAGTAACGGGGGTGCGGCAGGCTAATATGATAAACGCCCTATTGCGAAATTATACAAGAGGTAAAGCCGAACTTAATACGGGAAGATTGATTAAAGATGATGAAGAGCGCCTCAGTATACAATACTCTTTCCCCCGCTGGTTAATTAAACGCTGGATAGCGTTTTGGGGTCTATCGGAAACAGGGTCTCTATGCGCCGCCTTAAACAGACTGCCTGATTTTGACTTGCGCATAAATACAAGGCTTATTTCCGTAAAAGAGTTTATCCGATTGCTTGAAGAAGCGGAGATAGAATATAAAAAAAGTCTTATCTTCGATAATCGAATAAAAATAAAAGATATCCAAATAATTATTGAAAAAGGCTGGTTCGATCAGGGATTTTGTTCGCTGCAAGATGAAAGCGCCGCTCTTCCGGTTGAGGCGCTAAATATAGAAAACGGCGATTATATTTTGGATATCTGTTCGGCTCCCGGCGGAAAATTAACGCAAATCTTGGAACAAGAAAAAAGCAATCTTTTGCTGACGGCGCTCGATATTGATATCGATCGCTTGAAGACGGTAAGGGCAAATGTAAAACGCTTGAAAAAAGAAAACGTATTTTTCATTGTCGCCGACGGAAAATCCCTGCCCTTAAAGCCGATATTTACGAAAGTCCTTTTGGATGCGCCTTGTTCCGGTCTTGGCGTTATGCGCAAACATCCGGATATTAAATGGCGACGTACAATGGAAGAGATTATGGAATTCTCGCAATTGCAGCAGGATTTAATAAGCGAAGCGGGGAAGATACTGCGCCATTCGGGACGTCTCCTTTACAGCACTTGTACGCTTGACGACCTTGAAAACAGCAATATCGCTGATTTTTTTCTCAGACAAAATCGACGTGCGTTTAAACAAGTTAAAATGCAAGGCAAATTAAAATATTTTGAGAGAAAAAAATATATCCAAACCTTGCCGCAATATGACGATATGGACGGCGCCTTTTGCGCGCTTTTTGAAAAAATATAAGGAATCGGATTTTTTTGACGAGGTTGTGATTTTAATCTTTTTTATAACCTTATTGAAAATAAACGCTTATCTTTTTTATTGAATTGTTCTTTAAAAAAAGTAAAAATATATTGTATTTTTACTTTTTTTTTGCAGATAATCTCATTATATTAAGCCCCATACGCGACATTGTTGCAAATTTCAATTCCCTTTCGAAAAGAAAGTACCACAATCATATAAATAACAATAAGTTAGTCCATCTGTTGGAGTTCTCTTTTATGTTTTTGGATATGTTTAAACACGATGGTAAATTTACCAAAATAACCGGGAAAAAATACCTAAAGAATTATCAGAATTTATATTTGATGCTGAAAAAGAAACAAACAGCGGGAGAGCTCCCCCTGCATCCGGACGGCAAATATCTCGGCGATAATGATTTGGCAAAAAATATATACGAAAAAAAATATTATGTTAAGGATTTGAATAATCGGTTGTTGGAACAAACGCCGGAGGATGTTTTTACGCGTGTATCCTCCTTTATCGCTTCCATAGAACCGGACAGCGCGCGCAGCGAAAAATGGGCGACGGAATTTTACAGGACTTTATATGAAGGGTATTTTGTTCCGGGCGGCCGTGTGCTTGCCGGCGCGGGAGATTTGTATCGCTTAAAAACGCTGGCTAATTGTTTCGTAACGTTGATCGATAAAGATAACATAGAATCCATTTATAACGCCGCCTATGAATGCGCCCGCACCTACTCTTACGGAGGCGGGATCGGCGTAGATATTTCACCGCTTCGTCCCAAGGAGTCCATCGTTCATAATGCCGCGGACAGCTCGACGGGCGCCGTTTCTTTTATGGAGTTGTTTTCGTTAACCACCGGATTGATCGGGCAGAGCGGTCGCCGCGGCGCGTTAATGCTTACCGTCGACGTAAAACATCCCGATATTCGCGAATTTATTCGTGTCAAGAAAATTCCCAACTGGGTAACGGAGCAGGTAATCGAGCAGTTGCGTTGGAGCAATAAATTTGACGAGGAACAGCTTGAGGAAATTCAACGTCAGGTAATGGAAAATACTCAAGTTCGCTTTGCCAATATCAGTATAAAAGTATCGGATGAGTTTATGCAGGCGGTAGACGAACAAGTGACTTTCGGAAAATCTCGCCTTTTAATTTACAAAAAGTTTAATAAAAAACTTGTAAACGATCTGTACCAAGATAGAGACGTACATTATTCTTATCAAATACCTTCTAAAAATATAGATGAATACGAGCTCTTTCACGATTTTGAAAATCTGAATTCATTGAATGATTATCTTTATAAAAATTATGAGTTAATGCTAACGCAAGCGGAGTTGAACGATGTAAACAAGCGCAATGTTTACGGTGATATTGTTTTACCGCTGACTAATGAACCGTTTGATTTGGCCATCCGCGAAAGCGGCGATTTTATGCTTTATTTCGCATCCGAACCGACCGGTTCCATTCGCGAGCTTATTAAGGCGCGGGATGTTTGGGATGCTTTTATCGAGGGTAATTATAAAACGGCTGAACCGGGTATTATTTTCTGGACGCGCATGAGCAAATATTCTCCTTCAAATTATGTTGATAAACCCATAGCCAGCACAAACCCATGCGCCGAAGTGCCTTTGGAAAACGGCGGGGCTTGTAATTTGGCTTCCATAAATCTTTCCAGGATCGTTAAAAACGGGTTCACAAAAGACGCTAAAATAGATTGGGAAACCTTAAAATCGGTTACCTACACCATCATCCGTTTTCTGGATAATGTGGTATCATGGAACGAATTATTGAATCCCTTAGAGAAACAGAGAAAGTCTGCCGCCGAAACGCGTCGTCTTGGGCTGGGGATTATGGGAACGGCCGATATGCTGAACCAGTTGGGTATTCATTATGACTCAGTTGAGGGCATAAATGTTGTTGAGAAAGTTATGGATGTCATAGCTAACGCAGCTTATCAGGCATCGGCAAAGCTATCGGAAGAAAAAGGTCCTTCGCCTATTTTTGACTATAAAAAATATTCACAGGGTCCTTTTTTCAAAGAGTCATTAAACGCTGAGACGCAAAATTTGATAAAAGAAAAAGGTTTGCGGAATATTGCCTTATTGGCCATTGCGCCCACTGGCTCCATCAGCAACATTGTTTTAAGTTTTATCAATGGTAAAAAACATTATCTTGGCGTATCCAGCGGTATTGAGCCGATTTTTGCGCTCTATTATACGCGTCGTTCGGAATCTTTTGGAAATAAATTCTTTAAAGTTTTTCATTCGTCTATTCAAGCCTATTTTGATATGCACAACCTAAACGAAAAAGCGTCCAGCGCGCAAACGGAAGCGGAATTGACAGAATATCTGCCGAGTCATTTTTTCCGCACTGCGCATCATATCAGCGGTGAAAAACGCATCAGTATTCAAGGACGCTGCCAAAAATATGTGGATCACAGTATCTCCTCTACGGTAAATTTGCCGGAAGATATTGAACCGGAAGTAATATCGGATATTTATCTGAACGCATGGAAGCACGGTTTAAAAGGAATTACCATTTATCGCGACGGCAGCCGCTATCCGATTTTAAGCGTCGAAGGCGAAGAAACGGAATTTCAGCGTATGAAAGAAAAAAAATTCAAATTAAAGTTGTCAAATTCGGAAGAAGAGGTTACATTAAGGGGCGACGACGTAATCGTTACTCCCGACGGCCGTTTAACAACGGTTTATCATTTTTTAAAAACAAATAAAAAACAAGTAATTGCAAAAGCCTAAGCAGGGGAGCGTTTAAGACTATGTTGAAATTAGAAGGAACGGATTTCGAGATTCAGGAAGTCGTGCATGAAGAAGCTTTGGATAATACCGCCGAACATGTAGCGGAACGACCGGGGATTGTTGACGCCAAAGTGTATAAGCTGCGCAGCGGCTTTGTAAAGCACAGCGTTTATATTACTTTAGGCTATATCGAACAAAACGGCCATAAACGGCCCATCGAAATCTTTATTAACAGTAAAGATCTGACCAAGAATGCGGAATATGCCGTATTAACGCGTTTAATTTCCGCTATTTTTAGAAAAACCGCCAATCCTGCGTTTATCTTAGAGGAACTTAGCAGTATTCATGATCCGAACGGCGGATATCACCGTAATGGTAAATATATTCATTCTTTTTATTCGGAAATTGCCACGGTGATCGAGCAGTTTTTCAAAGAAATCGGCGTAACCGAAACAAAGGACGATAAAATACCACTCTCTTCGCAAATCAATGAAGCGCTTGCTTCCGCCGAGCCGCCGGTATCATCGGAAACGGCTAATATTCAATACTATGTATGTCCCGATTGTAATCAAAAGAGCGTTAAAATGGAAAACGGCTGTCTGACCTGCGTTAATCCGGAGTGCGGTTACAGTAAATGCGATAAATAAGCGATTGGAAAAAATAAATTACGATTTTAAACCTTGTTAGAAATAGCAAGGTTTTTTTGTTTACGGGTGTTGTCCAAGTTGAGAAATTATGGGAAATTAAAACAATATTTTGTTCGTTCTATTTGATTAATAAAGATGATAATGTTATGATATGCAAAGGTTAAAATATAACGCATGATTCGGGGTAAATTATGAAAAAAATATTATGGGCCGACGATGAAATCGAAATGCTTCAAGCGCATGTGCTTTTTTTAAAAGGCAAGGGTTATAATGTTACGACGGTAACCAACGGCGACGATGCCGTTTATGAGGTGAAAAATAACGATTACGACCTTGTACTTTTGGATGAAATGATGAGCGGTAAAGACGGATTAACCACGTTGAATGAAATTAAGGATATTTATCCGCAATTGCCGGTAATTATGATTACCAAAAGCGAGGAAGAGAGCCTGATGGAGGAGGCTATGGGGCAGCGTATTGACGATTATTTGACCAAACCGGTAAACCCCAGCCAAATTTTAATGGCTTGTAAGAAGATTCTCGATAAAAAAGAGATTTTAACGGAGCAGCGCAGCCGCCATTACGCTCAGGAGATATCCCAGCTCTCCATGGCGCTGATGAATGCCATGTCGCCCGATGAGTGGATTGAATTGGCCTATAAAATTTTTCGCATGGATATTGATCTCGATTTTGTCTCCGGTTCAGACTTCAGACGTATTTTGTATGATCAGCGTCAGGAAACCAATCGGGAATTCGGGAAATTTGTAGAAAATAATTACCAAAACTGGGTGCATAATAATCCGCCTGACAAACCCGACCTTTCGACGGATATTATTGGCAAATATGTAATACCCGAGCTTAAGGCGGGCAGGAAAGTCGTATTTATTGTTATCGATTGTATGCGGCTTGATCAATGGCTGACCATGGAAGAGTTTTTCTATGACGCTTATAAGATTGAAAAAAAATATTATTATTCTATCCTGCCTACGGCAACGCCGTTTTCGCGCAATGCTCTTTTCAGCGGCTTGTTTCCCGTGGAAATCGAAAAAAAATACCCTGAAATGTGGTCGCTTAATGAAGACGATGAAAGTTTGAATCGTTATGAAAAAGAATTACTCGATCTGCAATTAAAACGCAATGGAGTTAATTTAGGTCATGAATTGAAATATGAAAAATTGATGAATAATGAAGATGCGCGTCACTTGGAAAAGAATATGCACAATGCGCTTGATTCTAAGTTACTTTCGATCGTAATCAACACAGTTGATATTATTTCCCACAGCCGTTCCGATTTGCCTATCTTAAAAGATATCGCGCCTAACGAAGCGGCCTATCGCTCTTTAACAAAATCATGGTTTGAACATTCGCCGATGATCTCCATCTTTAATTACATTGCCCAAAGCGAAGCGGTCGTGTTTATTACTTCCGATCACGGCAGCGTCAGAGGATTGCATGGCACTAAAGTTATCGGAGATCGCGATACGTCCACAAATTTACGTTATAAATTCGGCAGAAGTTTAAAAGTAGATAAAAAACACGCGGCTGTTATTCAAAATCCGGCCGATTGGAAACTGCCTATGCGCGGGATAAATACGAACTATATTATAGCTAAAGAGGATTATTATTTTGTCTATCCCACGAACTATAATAAATATTTGAATTATTATCGTGATAGTTTTCAGCATGGAGGCATATCTATTGAAGAAATGATTTTGCCTATTGTACGCCTTGAGGCGAAATAGAAATAGTTATAAATCTAATAATAATACGGATTTTTTTTTGGAAGCGCAGAGAACGGGGCGAGGTAAATTATATCATAACCATCGCTTTCAGTTAGTCGAAATTTTGTAAGATTGTAGACGTATGTTTTTTTGCGAAATGTATTGAAATAAATGAAAAATAACAACGCTATTTTTTTTGGTTTATGTGTCGTCTTAAAAAAAATGTAACCTATTGATTTTAGAAACACCTAATCTGAACAGGGTGTTACTTAAAGCGTAAATAAAGGAGAATGCGATTATTTTTATGGCAAACATTATTTCTCGAAAGCGGAATATTTGCACAGGTATTGACATTTAGTTAAATTATAAACTTGTTTTTTAATAATTTTGGATATATGACAGGACAGTGAGGATTTAATGATTTCAAGCGAAGTAAAAAGAATCAGTAATTGCAAAGTCAATTTGGCAATTAAAATTGAAAAAGAAGATCTGGACCCGATCAGACAAAAGGAAGTTAATAAAATACGGCGCGACGTACAGATTCCCGGTTTTCGCAAAGGGAAAGCGCCGGTGGGCTTAATTATGCGGCAGTATAAGGATATGATTGAAGCTTACACAATCGATTCGGCGATTAACGAATCGTTAATGGAAGCCGAAAAGCAGAATAATCTTACGCTGGTTGGCACTCCGGAAGCCAAAAAAATCGATCATGACGATGATAAAAATTTGATTGTTGAAATTGAAGCGGAAACATACCCTGAAGTGGAGATAAAAAAAGTAAAAGGGTTGAAAATCAGCAAAGATAAATATATTGTTACCGACAAGGCCGTAGATGACGCCATTGATCGTCTGCGCCGTGAAAAAGCTGAAATCACTACGGTTGAGGGCGCCGCGGAAAAAGGCATGATTTTGACCATCGACATGCAGGAAGTTGACGAAAAGGGCGTTGAAATAGTCGGTAAAAATTATAAAGATGTTGAAGTTCGTCTTGGAGAGGGTAAATTCGATCCCGAATTGGAAGAACAGTTAATCGGTATTAAAAGCGAAGAAGAACGGCAGATTACTAAAATCTATCCCGATGATTTTCCGCAAAAAGATTATGCCGGTAAAAAGGAAATATTTAAAGTTAAAGCGACGAAGCTTCAGAAAGAAGTTTTGCCCGAATTGGATGAAGAGTTCTTTGAATCCTTAAATCTTGAAGTTAAAACGCCTGAAGAGTTGAAAAAAATGACAAGGGAGCAGATGGAACGCCAATACGGCGAAGAGAGTGAAAAGCGTTTCGGGGATGATTTAACGATGTTGTTGTTGCAGGAGAATCCTTTTGATGTGCCTGATGTCTTAGTCGAAAATTATCTGGATCATATCGTGCAGGATGTTAAAAAGAGCAATCCGGCCGTAAAAGAAGACGATATTCGCGAATACTATAAAGGGGAAGCGTTAAACAGCTTGAAATGGCATTATTTCAGAGATCAATATGCAAAGGATAATAAAATAGAAGTCGACGATGACGATTTGGATAAATTCTATGATGAACTGAAAGATGAAAAAATTAAGGAATTGTATCAAAGCAATCCTCGCTATCTTTCCGCAGTGAAAGATGATATCCTTAATAAAAAAATTTATGACTCTATCGTTGAACAGCTCGAGTTAGAGGAGAATGAGATTGTTATTGATTAATAAAAATTGGAGGGAACGGTTATGCTAGTCCCTATGGTTATAGAGCAGACGGGTCGCGGAGAACGCGCGTATGATATTTATTCTCGTCTTTTAAAAGAACGGATTATTTTTCTCGGCACGCCCATTGATGATAATGTGGCCAGTTTGATTATTTCACAGCTTCTTTTTCTTGAAGCGGAAGACCCCGAAAAAGATATCTTTTTGTACATTAATTCGCCCGGCGGGATTGTGACATCCGGTATGGCGATTTACGATACGATTCAATACATTAAGCCGGATGTGGTGACAACGTGCATGGGGCAAGCCGCCAGCATGGGCGCGCTGTTGCTTGCGGCGGGAACAAAAGGTAAGCGCTATGCCCTACCCCATTCGCGCATTATGATACACCAGCCGCTCGGCGGGGCAGAGGGACAAGCTTCGGATATTCAGATCGCCGCCAATGAAATATTACGAATTAAGGAAACATTAAACGATATTCTGGCTAACTGTACGGGCAAAAATATAGAACAAATTGAAAAAGATACGGACCGCAACTATTTTATGTCCGCGGAAGAGGCGAAAGAATATGGCATAATCGATAAAGTATTAGCGAGTCGTACAAACGACGAAGGAAATAATGAGTAGGAATAATTCAAAAAAACCGGTGCCGTATTGCTCTTTTTGCGGGCGTACGGCCAACGAGGTGGAAAGTATGATCTCCGGTCTTGATGCGCATATCTGCAATGAATGCATCGCCAGTGCCAAAGAGATTTTAAGTCGTCACGAGCATGACGCTGTAACGGACGAAGCCGTCCATTTGCTTTCGCCGGCGGAGATTAAGGAAGAGTTAGACAAGTATGTTGTCGGGCAGGATAATGTAAAGCGTATTCTTTCGGTGGCCGTTTATAATCATTATAAAAGGACATCGGCGGCCGAATCGCGGGATGATGTAGAAATTGAAAAAAGCAACGTAATCCTGCTGGGTCCCACCGGTACGGGTAAAACTTTGCTGGCGCAAACGCTGGCGCGTATTCTTAATGTTCCGTTTTCCATTGCCGATGCCACCGTATTGACGGAGGCAGGCTATGTAGGCGAAGATGTGGAAAATATTTTAGTGCGTTTATACCAAGCGGCCAATTATGACGCTAAAAAAACGGAACAGGGTATCGTATATATTGATGAAATTGATAAAATAGGCCGTAAAAGCGGCAATCCTTCCATAACGCGCGATGTTTCTGGCGAAGGCGTCCAACAGGCTATATTGAAGATGCTTGAAGGCACCATTTCCAGCATTCCTCCCAAAGGCGGAAGAAAACATCCCGAGCAAAAGTTGGTGAACATCAATACTAAAAATATTTTATTTATTTGCGGTGGAGCCTTTGAGGGCTTGGAGGAGATTGTTAAACGGCGTATCGGCGAAAAAACAATCGGATTTGAAAAAAATATCGGCGTCCAAACCGGCTATAACAAAAGCGAACTTTATGAAAAGGCCGAACCGGAAGATTTGCTGCATTACGGTATGATTCCGGAATTAATCGGTCGTTTGCCCGTTGTGGGCTCGCTGTCCGAATTGGACGAAGAAGCGCTCTATTCCATACTGACCGAACCGAAAAACGCTTTGGTAAAACAGTATAAACGGCTTTTTGAGTTGGAAAACGTGCAGCTTGAATTTGAAGAAGACGCCTTACGCGAAATCGTGAAGATAGCGATGACGCGCAAAACAGGGGCGCGTTCCTTACGTTCCATTATGGAAAACGTTATGATTGATATTATGTTTAAAGCCCCGTCTTTGCCTAATTTGAAAGCGATAACGATTACCAAGAACGTAGTCCTTAAGGAAGAAGAAGCGGACTATGTTTTCAGCACTCCGAAAACAAAAAAGACGGCATAAGGTTTAAAAACGTTATGCCGAATCTTTTCCTGCAGAATTAACATCCGGAAATTGTACCAAGACTGCACGAGACGAATTTTACTATCAGGAAGCAAAAAATGACTACAAACAGAAAAAGTAGAATCGATAAAAATATATTAAATGTGTTGCCTCTTAAGGATTTGGTCTATTTCCCTTATATGGTGGCGCCCTTAATCGTAGGAAGGGCGGATTCCATCACCGCTATAGAAACGGCTCTGCTTAATGAAGAACCCATTCTGCTTGTTACGCAAAAAGATCCGTTATTGGAAGAGGTCAAGGCGTCCGATTTGTATCGCGTGGGCGTAAAAGGACGGATTTTACAAATCATCAAACTGCCCAACGGTTTGGTTAAAGCGCTGATAGAGGGTTTGGGACGGGTGAAAGTGCAGCGTTATTTTAAAGAGGAAAAGCATCTTTCCGCAAGCGTAGAGGATTTGATAGATACGGTCGATATGACCGACCGTCTCGAAGCGAAAAAACGTCAGCTTTTGTCTTTGTTCAAAACCTATATTAAAATGAACGAAGATATCCCGGAAGAAATTCTTTTCTCTTTGGAGCACCTTGACGAGCTTGATAAGATAAGTGATTTTGTAGCGGCGTACCTTGATATTGAGATAAAAATTAAACAACGTATTCTACAGGAATGGCAAATAGAGAAACGCATTAATCGCATATTGACTGTTTTGAAAAAGGAAAATCGCGTCCTGTCGTTAAAAAGCGAATTAGATATTAAAGTACGCGATAAAATGGTGCAGGCTCAAAGGCAGATGTATTTGCAGGAGCAGCTACGCATTATTCAGGAAGAGTTGGGCGAAGAAGAACAGTACCCCGATGAAATATCGGCTTTAAAAAAGAAGGTAAACGCCGCTAAAATGTCCAAAGAGTCGACTGAAAAAGCGGTTGAAGAATTAGAACGTTTGAAAAAAATACCGCCCATGGCGCCGGAATTTAATGTGATTCGTACTTATCTTGAATGGCTATGCGATATCCCCTGGTTTAAGCGCACCGAAGATGAAAAGGATATCAAATATGCGGCAAAAATATTGGATGAGGATCATTACGGACTGGTGAAACCCAAAAAACGTATTTTGGAATATATTGCCGTTTTACAACGCGTAAAAAAAATGCAGGGACCGATTTTGTGTCTTGTTGGTCCTCCTGGAGTTGGTAAAACTTCGCTCGGGAAATCCATTGCCCGCGTTATGGGTCGTAAATTTATCCGTATGTCGCTTGGAGGCGTAACCGACGAGGCGGAAATTCGCGGACACAGACGGACTTATGTAGGCGCGCTGCCCGGTAAAATAATACAGGGGATGAAAAAAGCGGGCACGATCAATCCTGTTTTTCTTTTGGATGAAATAGATAAATTGGGGAATGATTATCGCGGCGACCCTTCGTCGGCTTTGCTCGAAGCGCTTGATCCGGAACAAAACAGCAGCTTTATGGATCATTTTCTTGAAGTGGAATATGACCTTTCCGGCGTGATGTTTATATTGACCGCCAATAATGTGTATGATATTCCAGATCCATTACGCGACAGAATGGAAGTTATCGAGCTGCCCGGCTACCTTGATTATGAAAAAGAGAAAATTGCCCGTCGGCATTTGATTCCTAAACAATTGAACGTTAACGGGTTGCATGATAATGAACTCGAAATTGAGGACAGCGCCATACGTGAAATAATTTTGAATTATACGATGGAAGCGGGCGTTCGTTCATTGGAAAGGGAGATAAGTAAAATTTGCCGTCAGGCCATTATGGAGATTGTAAGTTCCAGCCGTAAAAAGAAGATTAAGGTAATCAAAAAGAACGTTAAAAAATATCTTGGCGAGCCTAAATATCAGTTGTTGAAATTCGGTAATGGAAAAGAAATCGGCGTGGCCACCGGTTTGGCCTGGACTGCTTTCGGCGGAGATATTTTAAGGGTTGAGATAAATTTGCTACCCGGCAAGGATAAGATCACGCTGACCGGTAAACTGGGCGAGGTTATGCAGGAATCAGCGATGATTGCCATTGCTTATGTGCGTTCCAAATATAAAAAGTTTAAAATCGAGCAGGATTTCATTTATAAATACGAAATACATATCCATCTTCCTGAAGGCGCCGTTCCTAAAGACGGCCCGTCAGCCGGCGTAACGCTGACCACAGCGCTGCTTTCGGCGTTGCTGAAGGTTAAGTATCCGGGAAAAATTGCTATGACGGGTGAAATTACTTTACGTGGTAAAGTATTGCCGGTGGGCGGTTTAAATGAAAAGTTGTTGGCGGCAAAACGTTATGGCATGAAAACCGTTTTGGTGCCGGATGGCAACAAAACGGATATTCGGGAATTGAATAAGGAATTAAAAGAGAATCTCGATATCATCTTCGTTAAAGATTATACGCAGATTTTTGATTATATTTTCGGCAAAAAAAAATCCGCTTGACGGCGGATTTATAAAGAATTAACATAGCGCATAATGCGCGATTTTTTATGAGCGGCATTGTTTTTATGAATAATGCCTTTGATAGCCAGTTTATCGATTAAAGAAACGGTTTGACCAAGCTGCTGAGTCGCAGCCTCTTTATCTGTTTCGTTCAGCAAAGCCTTAATCGATCTTCTCATACGTTTTTTGTAAACGCGATTAACTAGTCTGGCTTCTTGCGACGTTTTAATTCTTTTAATTGCTGATTTGTGATGCGCCATAAATTAAATATCTCCTGATATATGCTATATGCTTTCTTGTTTTTTAGCGAGCAATAAATATAACTTTTATTAAAAAGCTTGTCAAATAAATATTAATCATTCAGTCCGCGCCCGTATTACTTTGTGGGAACTCTTTTCCAACGTCATGCACTGCAAACGGGTTGGCATAAAGCAAGGATGTTGAAGATATTGGGTTTTATATTTCCTTTTATCTCATTTTCCTCCGTTTTAAATAATACCGCATAACACTGACAAGTAAACTCATTATGCCTAATAAGAAACCGATGAAAGCGAGGGGTAGAAAAAAACTTTCCCGTAAAACGCCGTTCCGATCGATATATCCGTAAAAGATGTTTTCCATAATATAAGATATAAATCCTAAAAAAAGTAAAAACAGACCTGCCTGAAAGAGTTTTGTTTTTATAAGAGTATTCATATTTACATTTTCCTATAATAATAGTGGTAAGTTAAATTATAATATCCGAATTTCAAAAAAACATCCTATTTCAGAGATTTTAAATATTATTTTTGCCATTTTTCTTAGACTCGTCGGGATGTTTCACAAGCGAAGACAAGAAATCTTAAAAGCAAAATACATCTAAGAGTAGCTGCTATTTTGGAATACTATAACTTTAAGATTTCTCCATGCCATAGCGAAAAAAACATCGCAATTACGGTCGAAATAATAATTAAGATGAAAATTCCGTTATCTCAGTTGTTCATATCTGAACAGTAGTAAAATATTAATAATTTTATCATAAAAGAGTTTTTAATTATCCGATTATATGAAAAAATTGTGACGTTAATCTTTGCATTAAGCATTTTTTAATATTGGTATCTACTCTTGATTTACCGAGTTATGTATTTTTATAGGCCTTCGTTTTCAGTAGGGCGGAATTATTTTGATTTTACCTCGTTCGGTTTGATATACAGTTTTTTGTTTAAGTCAAACACGATGTTAAGAAAATTTGAGAGTAGAAATCCCGTAACGCCCCAAATAATATCTTCATTATAATAATAATAATGTACCGGCCAGAGTTGATCCTTAAAATCGATAAACTTGATTTTGAAATTGGTTTCGTCGATCAAATGTAGCAAGGGGACTTCGATTAAACGATCGATTTCGCCCGCATTTACATTAAAGGCGTACGGATAAGTAAAAAATCCCACATACGGTTGCACCAGAAAATGAGTATTGGTTAAAAATATATCGGTTTTGCCTAAAAGAGCAATATCGTCATTTCTTAAGCCGATTTCTTCGCAAGTTTCTCGAATAGCGGTTCTTTCAAGGTTTTCGTCGTCATCGTCCGCTTTTCCTCCGGGAAAAGATATTTGTCCCTTATGATGTTTAAGCGCTTCGGTGCGTTTTGTAAACAGGATGTGCGCTTCTCCGTTCTTGAAAAAAATCGGGATAAGGACGGCGGCTTCCAACCACTCCGTTTGCGTATAAATATATTGTCGGTGATGATGAGCTTTTAATTTTTTGCGAAAGTGTTCAATTAATTCCCGCTCATTATGACAAGCTCGTTTAATGAAATCCATGTCAAAGGTCATAGATTTTCCATTTAAATAACTTTCTTAAGTTTCAGGGATAAAATTTGTGCGTTTACGGAGCGAATAACGCGTTCCGTTGTGCTGCCGAGAATAAAACGGTCTATACCCACCAACCCGTGCGTTGACATGATCACCAAATCGGCTTCCGTTTCTTTAACGTATTCAGCTATTTCTTTATGCGGCGTTCCGCTTTTTACGGTGAAGTTGTATGTGATTTGATTTCTGTTCGGAATAGCGGCAAGCGTTTCCTCAAGTTTCTCTTTGGCTTTTTCTTTAATAAACGGTATGGAATCGTAAATAGATTGTTGATCAAAACCGTCAAGTAGCGGTTCGTATTTATCCTCGACAACATAAAGTACGTCAATTTCGCTATCCGGTGCGGCGGCAAAGAAGGGCGCTTTTTCCAAAGATAGGCGCGCATGTTCGCTGAAATCGTAGGGAATTACTATTTTATGGTATTTATCGGCTACACGAGAATCCGGCGGTACGGTAATAACCGGATAAGGGGCGTAGCGCACAACTTTTTCAGCCACGCTTCCCAGTAAGAAATGCGTTATACCGCTTCGGCCGTGTGTCCCCATCACAATCAAATCGTATTCATTGTTGTTAATATAGGATAACAAGGCGGAGTGAACGGAAAATCCGCGAATAACCTGATGTTGTATATTGATATCGGCATGTCTTGAAGTATCGTCTTTTAATTTTGCAAGCAGCTCGTTCTCGCGTTCAATTTCCCGCGCTTCCAATTCCGGAAGTTTTTCAGGGTTATCAGCGTACATTACTCTGGCGTGTAAAATCGTTATTTGCGCGCCATGTTCCGCTGCAAGATACACAGCTTGATCAACGGCTTTGTTGGCCGGCTCGGAAAAATCGCTTGGCACTAAAATTTTATTGATTTCCATTTTTACCTCGTTTGTATATGTAATTTCATAAACAAAAATCGCTGAAAAGAAAAAGCGGTTTTATGGTGTCTTATAAATTAAAAGAGATAAATCATTCGTTATCGATTTACGCACCTAAGCCCAAATAATTTAATAGCTTAAAAAATAATATAATCCAAAGCAAAAAAGAAATAAATAATTATGGGATATTTGACATTTTTTATTTAGATTAGTTCCGTTTATTGGAAAGAAATAGTTTCGCAAAGTGATTAATGAATAAATTGCGGGTAGAATCGCCAAAGTGTCATTCTCCGATGAAGCGGAGAACGACAAAGATGATGATGAGGAGTTATTAGAAAACTGTTCACCATTGTCATTCCTGCGCAAGCAGGAATCTGAATGTAGCAAATGGTGATTCAGATTCCCGCTTAAAACATGAGGGGATGACAATGGGGGAGCACATGTTGGATTAATTGAATGCTATATTATTATTTTTCATTGTCGATTTAATCGGACAATCTATAATAGAGCGCATACAAAAAAATATTTAAAATCTACAAAATAAAAAAATAAAGTTTAAAATAGCATTAACAATGTCTGAATTTGTCAATTTTTGAAATTCCGAACTATAAAATAAGGATGTTTTGTGCTGATGATTAATCGTCTTACTCGTCAAATTGAAAGGGTAGAAAAAAAAATACAAGAACAACAGCGCATCAGCGCGCGTTATAGCTGGGCGCGTTTAATCATTTCTATTATTGCGGCCTTGCTTGTTATGACGGCGCTTTTCTATACAAGCAATGTATTGAGTTGGCTGGCTTTTGCTCTTTTCTGTGTGACCTTTATTATATTAGCCTATTTTCATTACAGAGTTAAACGACGTATTGTTTTATATCGTCTTTTTTGTCGTATTAAACAAGATCATATCAATCGCATCGAGCTGCGGTGGGAAAAATTACCGAATAAGATCAAAATATCGCGGTCGAATCATTCATTTGAAAATGATTTGAATATTACGGGAGAATTCTCGTTATATCGCCTTCTCGATAATACGACGACATCCGGCGGCGCGGACTATTTACTGACTTGGTTAACCGAAGAAGCTCCGCAATACGAAGAGGTTACGAACAGACAGCGATTGGTTAAAGAGCTGACGCCGCTTTTTAGATTCAGTGATAAACTTTCATTCTTTACTCAATATAACGATGATAAAAATTTTAACGGTGCTAAGCTCGTCTCGCGTATGGATAACCATATAGCTAATAAAATACCGCGTTGGCTGCTTCCGACGCTTATTTTATTTTCCGCATTAAATGTTGTTTTATTTACAGCCTTCTATTATCATTATTTGCCGGCCTATTTTTCGGTTACGCTGATCGTATATATTGGTTTATTTTTGGTAAACGGACGTTTTATTAAAAACTTATTAAATGAAGCCGCGGATTTAAGCGCTGAATTTGTGAAAATCAATAAAGTCCTTTTGTTCATCGAGAAATTTAGTTTTAAAGAAAGAGCGTTGTCGGATTTAGCCGCAGTCGTTAAAAAAGAACCTCCTTCAGCCGATTTACGCAGGATAAATCAATTGCTTATATTTATCGGGCTACGAGCCAACCCCCTTGTCCAAATTGTCGTAAATTTGATATTTCCGCTTGATTATATTTTGAATTATTTGCTTCTTGAACAAGAAAGAGCTTTATCGAAACGGTTGCCGCTTTGGTTGGATGTGTGGTATCGTTTTGACGCCCTGTCGGCCCTATCGGGATTTTCATGGTCCCATCCCGAATATTGTTTTCCTGATATTAATAATAAAGCGGCGAAAAAGAGGAGAACTCTTTTAAAAGCAAAAAATTTGGCGCACCCCTTATTGCCGTATAAAAAGCGGGTTGCCAATGACTTTATTATGCAGGAAGGCGCTGAAATTGCATTGATAACCGGCTCCAACATGTCGGGTAAAAGCACTTTTTTACGTACTGTGGGGATTAATATGATTTTGGCTTATGCGGGAACAGCGGTATGCGCTCGTCAATTCAGTCTAAAATTACTAAGGTTGTTAACTTGTATCAATATCAGCGATTCTCTCGGTGAGGGAATATCCTATTTTTATGCGGAAGTAAAACGCCTGAAATTAATTTTACAACAGAATGAATCGATATTCTTTTTAATTGACGAAATTTACCGCGGCACCAATAATCGCGAGCGTTTGATCGGCAGCAAAGCCGTCATTAAGGCGCTGGCGGAGAAAGATGATGCGGGCATTATATCGACCCATGATTTGGAACTAACCGCTTTGGAAAATGAGATTAAAAAGCTCCATAACTACCATTTTCGCGATAAAGTCAGTGATGGGAAAATGATTTTTGACTATAAATTGCACGATGGGCCTTGTCCGACCACCAATGCCCTAAAAATCATGCAGGCGGAGGGACTTCCCGTAACATAGCCTTTTTGCTACGCATCGCTTTGTATTAAATTACATCAACATAACAAGGAGAATATTTTGAAAATCGTATTTTTAATGTTGGCAATATTTGCGCTGAATGCCTGCCAAATGAAAGAGGGAGTGCGAATTGAACGTCTTTTATGTGAATACAATGAAAATCCGATAGGGATCGATACACCGCAGCCTCGCTTTAATTGGGTTTTGCAATCCGAAGAACGCGCTCAGAAACAAACGGCATACAGAATTTTGGTGGCAAAATCGGAAAAGAATTTGAACAACGATAACGGAGATATGTGGGATAGCGGCAAACGAATGTCAAACGAAACCAAAGCCGTATATTCCGGAAAACCTCTGCAAAGCGCCCAGCTCTATTTTGTAAAATTGCAAATTTGGGATAAAAACAAAGGAATAGTTCAGAAAAAGGGGCAATTTGAAACCTCTATTTTATATGATAAAGATTGGAAAGCGCATTGGATTGGCGCAGGCGGTAAAAATGAACCGCGCTCTGAAAAAGGGTTCCTTTCGAGCGCATCGGGAAAAGAGGCTCGCGAAGTAAACGTTGACGCTCGCTCTCTATTATTGCGCAAACAATTCCAAATAAAAGGGAAAATAAAACGCGCCAGAATTTTTGTCAGCGGTCTGGGCTATTATGAATTATATATAAACGGAAAACGCACGGGCGATAAACTGTTAAATCCCGCCAAAACAAATTATCGCAAAGAGGTATTGTATGATAGTTACAATATCGACAATTTATGTAAAGAAGGCTTTAATGTTATCGGTATTCATCTGGGAAACGGCTGGTTTAATCCCTTGAAGAAATAGTGGGGTTGGCGTATGCAGTGGTTTGGCGCTAAACGGGCGATTGCGCAGATGGAAATTGAATACAGCGACGGCAAAAAAGAAATTATCATAAGCGACGACAGCTGGAAATTTTCAGCAGGTCCGGTAGTTACGAGTTGTATTTATGACGGAGAAATCTATGACGCCAATTTGGAACAAACCGGCTGGGATGCGCCTGATTTTGATGACTCGAAATGGCAAAAGGTTCATCTTGTCGATGCGCCGGGGGGACAATTAATCAGTCAAATAATGCCGGCAATAAAAGTGAACCGAATCATTAAGCCGCTTGCCGTTACCAATCCTCAAGAAGGCGTTTATGTGTTTGATATGGGACAAAATTTTGCCGGCTGGGCGCGCTTGAAAGTTCAGGGAGCTAAAGGCACAACCGTTACATTGCGTTACGCCGAAAATATCCTGTCCAACGGAATGTTAGACCGGCGTACGATTAATAACATCAAGGCGGAAGATCAATATACCTTAAAAGGGCGCGGAGAGGAAATTTACGAGCCCCATTTTACTTATCATGGGTTTCGTTATGTGGAAGTACGCGGTTTTCCGGGTAAGCCAACAAAAGAGAATATTGAAGGCTGTGTGGTGCATTCCGCCGTACAAAAGGTAGGATATTTTGAATGCTCCAATCCCGATATCAATAGGCTGCACAAAGCGATTGTATGGTCGCAACGCAGCAATCTTATGGGTATGCCCACCGATTGTCCCCAGCGGGACGAGCGGCTGGGCTGGATGGCTGACGCTTATGTAACGGCTGATGAAGCGATGGATAATTACGATATGTTCCTATTTTATCGTAATTGGCTGCGTGGTATAAAAAGCAATCAAAATAAGGACGGCGATTTACCGATCATATCACCCCGTCCCAATATGGAACCCGGACAAGTTGACTGGGGCAGCGGTTATATCCTGTTAGCCTGGTATGATTACTTGCATTACGGAGACAAAACCGTTTTGGCCGAGCATTTTGAGAATATGGAAAAATATCTTGAATATTTGACGACAAAAGCCCATAATTTTATCCTGCCGAAAAGTATTTACGGGGACTGGGTAAGCGTTGTACAAAATTGGCAAGGCGGCGATCCCGAGGGAACGGCGACGGCTTTTTTTTGTTATGATGCGGCTGTTGTTGCAAAAATTGCCGCTGTTTTAAATTTTCCCGAAAAAGCCGCCAAATATATAAAATTCTCAAGTTTCGCAGTAGTGTAAGTTAAATAAAAACCTATAAACATTGGAGCAAAA
>CAYRJN010000051.1:5694-20813 GCA_964424545.1 uncultured Calditrichaceae bacterium | reverse complement strand
GTTGGCGTTTGAATCTGGCCGGTTTTAAACTGAAAGTAATTCCCCGATCGTTCATTTATCATTACGAAGGCGCGACCATAAAACCGCAAAGTTTTAAAAAACTCTATTGGAACTATCGCAATAATATTTTTATGATGATGAAAAATTATGCGGCAGGCGGTTTATGGAAATATCTTACGGTTCGCTATATTTTAGATGCGGTCAATATATTTTCTTTACTGTTTCAACTAAAATTTAGTCAAACATACGCCATAATTAAAGCACATTTTTGGATTTTAAGCCATTTGGGTTTAATTTTACAAAAAAGAAAAATTGTACAAAGCCGGCGGCGTGTTTCGGATAATGAAATAATGAAAAATATCTATCAAAAGAGTATTGTGTTCAAATATTTTATTGAAAAGAAAAAAACATATTCCGAAATAGCGAGGTGAGCCAATCCCGTTTTGTAATGAATGATTTAAATAACGAGGATGACGCTTTTTACTATTATCGTGCGAGGCAGATCTTTTTCCATTGTATTTAGGAAAAGAATGTAGAATCTTGAAAAATACGGAGAAATAAAATGAAGATGAAAATTGAATCGGTGCATCTTGGCGCGGTTGTAACTTTGCAACCGGAGTTTTTTGAAGACCATCGCGGTTTCTTTTTAGAAAGTTTCCGCATGGATCAGATGGAAGAGCTGGGTTTGCCCTCGAATTTTGTGCAGGATAATCATTCCGGTTCCGTTAAAGGCGTTACACGCGGCTTGCATTTCCAGTGGCAGCCGCCCATGAGTAAGCTGATGCGTGTAACGGTCGGGGAGGCTTTTTTGGTGGCCGTGGATATCCGTAAAGGTTCGCCTACTTTGGGGCAATGGTACGGCGAGGTGGTTACGGCGAAAAACAGAAAACAGATATGGGCGCCGGCCGGATTTGCACGCGGTTTTACGGTTCTTTCCGATTGGGCGGAAATACAGTATAAAGTAACCGGTTTGTATAATCCCAAAGCGGAATCGGGCATTTTGTGGAATGATCCCGAAATTGGCATTGAATGGCCGGTTAAAGAGCCGATTTTATCCGATAAAGACGCTAAAGCGCAGACGCTGGCGCAATGGCTGGAAACGCCGGAATCGGATAATTTTATTTATAAAGCCGATGAATATCATTTTAATATTTAGGAAGGCGCGAAAATGAAAATTTTAATTGTGGGGGGCGCGGGCTATATCGGTTCGGCGCTGGTTCCGAAATTATTGGAACGAAATTACGAAGTTGACGTACTTGATCTGTTTTGGTTTGGCGATAATCTGCCCGAAGCGGTCGGGCGTATTAAAAAAGACGTATTTGAATTAAACGTTGATGAGATGAAAAACTACGATTCGGCCATCTTTTTGGCCGGCTTGTCGAACGATCCCATGGCGGAGTTTTCGCCCGGTAAAAACTTCATTTATAATGCCGCGGCGCCGGCTTATCTTGGTTATATTGCCAAGCAAGCCGGCATTGCTCGTCTAATTTATGCCAGCTCATGTTCCGTTTACGGATATACGGAGGACAAACTTTATGATGAAACTTCTCCGGCCGTATCCAATTATCCCTACGGTATTTCAAAATTGCAGGGCGAGCAAGCTGTTCTGCAAATGAAGGACGAGCAATTTTCGGTCATTGCTTTGCGTCAGGGAACGGTCAGCGGATACAGTCCGCGGATGCGCTTGGATTTGATCGTGAATACCATGTTTTATTACGCTGTATCGCAAAAACAGATAACGGTAAACAATCCGGCAATTTGGAGACCCATTTTAAGCATAGAAGACGTTGTTGTTGCTTATATACGCGCAATCGAATCCAATCAATCCATATCCGGGATTTTTAATATTGCATCGGGCAACTATACGGTGGGCGAAGTGGGCGATTTGGTTAAAGCGCGCGTCCAAGATAAAATGGGTCTGGATATTAAACTCAATATTAAGCATATTAAGGATTATCGTAATTACAAGGTTAGCACCGAAAAAGCGCAAAATGTATTAAGCTTTAAACCGCGGCACGATATTGACGCCATCTGCGATAATCTGATCGATAATTATGATAAATTTAAAGATTTGGATAACCCCAATTATCGTAATATTGAGGTGTTTAAAAAATTGTCGTTATAGTTCATAATATAACAGAGGAATTATGAAAAAAGTTGCGGTAATCGGCGCCAACGGACAATTGGGCAGTGAGTTGGTTAGCTATTTTAAGGTGCGTGGATTGGAAGTGGCGGCGCTGACTCATAAAGATATCGAAATATCCGATTTGGACAAAACCAAAGATGTCCTTTCCGCAATTCAAGCCGATGCGGTCATTAATACGGCCGCTTATCATAACGTGCCCGTCTGCGAAGAAAATCCCGATACATCTTTTAAAGTAAACGCCGTCGGCGCTTTAAATTTGGCCAAATTATCCAATGCGTTACATTATAAGTTAGTACATTACAGTACCGATTATGTTTTCGACGGGCAAAAGAGAAAGCCTTATCTGGAAGAAGATGCCCCTAATCCGCTAAATATTTACGCCTTAACGAAATGGGATGGGGAAACATTGATTCGCAATTATTGTAATGATTATTTTATTCTGAGAATTTCAGGTATTTACGGCAAAACGCCCTGCCGCGCCAAAGGCGGGAATTTTATCAATACCATGCAGAAAGCGGCGCGGGAGCGGGATGTGGTAAAAGTGGTGCGCGATGAAATTCTGACGCCCACTTCCGTCGCCGAAATCGCTAAAAATACGTTTTCATTAATGCAAACCGATGCTTATGATTTATACCACATGACCTGCAAGGGGCAATGCTCCTGGTATGAATTTGCCAAAGTGATTTTCAGAGAGTTGAAATTGTCCACCCCCCTGGAGTCGTGTTTGGTAAGCGATTTCCCCATGGTAGTGAAACGTCCCACTTACAGCGTTCTGGAAAATGATAAATTAAAAAAGATAAATCTTGATATGATGGCGCCTTGGGATGAGGCGCTGATAACATTCCTCAAGGAATTATAAAAAGAGTTCCTTTTTTGCAATATCTCTCCATTAAATAAAATCGACTTGATTAGACTTGTATTTCTCTGTATTTTCCCTTTTTTGTATGAAATAAAATATTTGTTTTACAACTGAAAAACGAGGAACTATGGACTGGATTAAAACGAACCGTTATACGGCGTTGGCCGTATTTGTGATTGCCTTTATTGTTTATGCTTTGACCATGTCGCCAACCGTCTCACTTTGGGATTGCGGCGAGTTTTTGGCTTGCAGTTACAAGCTCGAAGTACCCCACCCGCCGGGCGCGCCTCTCTTTCTGTTGGTAGGCCGGATTTTTAGTATGCTGCCCATAGCGGCGGATATTGCCTATCGTATCAATTTCATTTCCGTTATTTCCAGCGCTTTGACTATTATGTTTTTATATCTCAGTATTGTGTTGATTATGCGCGAATGGCACGGTAAGTTGGAAACCTCTACGGAATGGCTTAGCGCTATATTTTCGGGTTTAATCGGCGCCTTTACTTTTGCTTTTACGCACAGTTTTTGGTTTAATGCCGTGGAAGCGGAGGTCTATGCGGCCTCCATGTTATTTACCTCTTTGATGGTGTGGCTGGTACTTAAATGGTCGGAAAGGGCGGATGAAGAGGGTAGTTATAAATATATTTTAATGATTTCTTATCTTATCGGTTTGGCTATCGGCGTACATCTGCTTAATGTTTTGGCCCTGCCTTTTATTACTCTTATAATCTATTATCGTAAATTTCAGCCTAGCTTAAAACGATTTTTAATTGTTACGGTTCTAACGGGCGTAATCATGCTGGCCGTTTATCCCGGCGTTGTTAAGTATGTGCCTTTGATTCCGCTTATCAATAAAGATATGGGCGGACTGCTTCTCGGCCTGTTTTTTGTCGCCGTACTTTATTTTGCCTGGTGGTCCGTTAAAAATAATAAAAAACTATACGGTTATATTTTTACCTCGCTGCTTTTGATTGTTGTGGGCTATTCCAGTTATGCCAGTATTTTTATTCGTTCCGGACTAAATCCGGATATTGACGAAAATAATCCTGAAAATCTTGAACGTTTTTTAAGTTATCTAAACAGGGAGCAGTACGGCGATCAATCCATTTTCGATCGTTCTGCCGCCTTGAAAAATTCGGATAATCGTCGTCTCTATAAAAGCACCAATGAGTTTTTCTGGAAATATCAAATAAATAAGATGTATAACCGCTATTTCTTATGGCAGTTCGTCGGGTTATCGGATAATGAGCGCGATGTGGATATGTCCAAGTTCTTTGCCATTCCTCTGCTTTTTGGATTGTTGGGGTTGTATTGGCATTTTAATCGCGATCCCAAGCGGGCGATGGCGGTGCTGGCGCTCTTTGTGATGACCGGTTTGGCTATCGTTATTTATGTTAACCAGCCCGATCCACAGCCGAGAGAGCGGGATTACTCCTATGTGGGCTCTTTTTTCGCTTTTTCCATTTGGGTAGGACTTGGTTTTAACGGTATCATCGAGCTTATAAAAAACAGCCTGTTTAAAAAAAATGTGAATAAGCTGGAATTCTCAACTAAATTGGGCGCTATTGTTTTTGCCGTTATGCTGATTGCAGGCCCTGTCAATATGTTGGCCAAAAATTTTCACACGCATAACCGTAGCGGCCGCTATGTAGCTTGGGATTATCCTTATAATATGTTAATGTCTTGCGAGCCTAATGCAATTCTTTTTACAAACGGCGATAACGACACCTTTCCTGTTTGGTATTTGCAAGAAGTGGAGGGGGTGCGCAAAGATGTGCGTATTGTTAATTTAAGTTTATTGAATACGGATTGGTATATTGAGCAATTGCGCGATTTAAAACCGAAAGTACCTATGCGTATGTCCGATCTTGAATTAAAGCAGCTGGGGCTGAGACAGTGGAAAACGCAAAAAGTTACCATTAAAGTGCCCGAAAAAGTAGCAAATATGGAATTATCGCTATACAACGCGGAATTCGGCCCGAAAAATATTAAACCTGCCAAAGAGATCAAATTTGAAGTTAGACCGGCTTTAACCGTCCCCGATAGGAGCGGCGCACGCGTACCTGTTTTGCGTACGCAGGATTATATGATTCTTAATATTCTCGTTTCCAACCGCTGGAAACGGCCCGTATATTTTGCCGTTACCGTGCCGCAGAGCAACATGCTTACCGAGCTTGTCCAATATATGCGCATGGACGGTCTCGTGCAGAAAATAGTTCCTTATCGCGATTGGGGACTTTCGCCTACCTATTTGAGAAAAAACCTTCTCGAAGTGTATAAATATCGCGGACTCGATAATCCGGATATATATCTCGATAGCACGATTAGAAATATGTTGCAAAATTACCGTACGGCCTTTATCCGACTGGCAAAATATTATATCTATAAGGGAAATCGTGAGGAAGCAAAAAAGATTTTGGAATTTATGGATGAAAAAGTATCTCCGGAAATTATTGCTTGGAATAATACGCCCATTTATTTAAGAGGCCTAAAAAACGCCTTGTGGATCAGCGCGGATACCACGATGGTTGATTCCATTTTGAAAGATGTGAAAAGCGATCGGGAATTTCAGTTTATAGGGGAAGAGCTTTTAAGAATGGGGCAATATAAAGAAGCCTCTAAAGTGTTAAAACTTGCTTATGAAAATAATCCCGCTAATGCCAGGACTCTTGGTTTGTTGATAAATTCCTACGATCTGTCGGGACAAAGAAAAAAATCTATTGAACCGTTGAAACGATGGGTTAGCGAAAACCCGGACGATAAACAGGCAAAAAATTTATTGGAATCACTCAAAAGGGATTCGGCAAAATAGATGCGCCATGTTAAAACCATACTCAAAGCGCTGGTTTCGCTTTCTTTATTGGCATATTTGATCTATTCGGCCGATCCGCATAAAATAGCGGAAGCGTTTTTTAAAATCTTAAGCGCGGACGGCGTTTTTTATTTAATCCTTTCTATTGCGCTTGCGGCGTTATCTATGCTGGTCTTGACCGTGCGCTGGAAAATTTTGTTGTTTGTGTATAATATAAAAATAAAACTAACGAAACTCTATTCCTATTATTTGATAGGATTGTTCTTTAATAATTTTTTACCTACAAGCATCGGCGGCGATATTGTGCGTATAATGAAAATTGTGCGTATTTCGGAGGATAAAACACAAGGCACCGCCTCGGTAATCATTGAGCGCATAGTCGGTATGATGTCCACCTTAATTATGGCTACCGTAGCCTTAGCGATAATCTACGGACAGTTTAAAAATCAGAAATTGCTGCTTATTTCATTTGTTCTGTTAGCCGTGTTGATTCTCTTTTTCATGTCGATTATTTCGGAACGTATTTTTACAATAATTAAGAGGGTTCTAAATAAAATTACGCTCTTTGAAATAGGCGGCAAGCTGATTAAGCTGTTTGAAGCGATTCATGTTTTTCGCAATCGTCAGGATGTATTCTTTAAAATTGTAGGTTTATCCTTTCTATCGCAAACAATCGTCGTCTTTTTAAATTATTCCCTGGCGCTTGCTTTGAAATTACCGGTGAATTTATCCTATTTATTTGTGGTTATCCCGGTAACTTTTCTGCTTACCATGTTGCCTTCGATAAACGGCATAGGAATCAGAGAAGGCGGATACGTGTTTTTGTTGAGTAAAGTCGGCGTTTCGGGCGCGGGAGCGATTTCTTTATCGTTTATGAATTTATTGTGTTTTATATTCTTATCCCTAATCGGCGCGCTGCTCTTTGTTTTTGAGAAACGGCACGAAAACCTTAAAGAAGGAGGCGATATTTATGAATCGACAGGTTAAACGAAGCATGCTGCTTTTAGGCATAATTTTTTTCGCCGCATCTTTTTTTTATAGTTGCGAGCCTAAAATCGGCGTTTGGGGGTATCAGGATAAAATTTATGTTTTTGCCGATTCGCTTCTTTGGGCCGATATTCAACAAGATGTGGAAGACGGTTTAGGCCCCGTTCTTTATACTCCGCAAACCGAACACTATTTTTATTTTGAATGGTGTCCGTTGAGGGAACTTAACGACCATAAAAAACGCATGAATCTGATGTTTATCGGCGTTCAAAATGAAAAAAACCGCGTAAACGACTATCTTGAAAAAATATTGCCTTCTAAATTTAAACAGGGCGTTTCCGATGGAAAATATTTCTATCTTTTTCAGGATAATCTGTTTAATCGCGGACAATTGGGATTGTTTATGTATGCAACAAACCGCGCGCAACTTAAAGAGAATTTTGCTCGCCTTAAGAAGCATATTTTTGCCGACCTTGAAAAAAAATATTATAAACGTCTTGAACAGATTATGTATGAAAAAGGAGAACAAAAAAAGAAAGAACAGTATCTTTCCGATTATTTCGGCTGGAAAATCCGCGTCCAACACGATTATTACGTGGCTAATCAGAGCGTTAAAGAAAATTACGTATGGCTGCGGCGTTTCGATCCCGACCGCTGGTTTTCCGTTTGGAAAATAAAAGGAGACAGTTCTCTGCTAAATATCGATACCCTGATTGCCATCCGCAACCGTCTCGGTAAAAAAGTCTATTCCGGCGATTATGTAGATACAACGGAAACATATCTTTCTATCGTTGATTTTCAGGGGAAAAAGACCGTAAAATTAACGGGGCTTTGGATTAACGGTGTCTTATTAGTGGGCGGTCCTTTTCGTTCGTATGCCGTGTATAATCCTCCCGATTCATCGCTTTATTTTATCGATTTGGCGGTTATGGCTCCGAGACAAAAGAAAAAACCTTTTTTAGATCAATTGGAAGTGATTGCCCGCACCTTTGAAATAACTGAAAGGAAAAAAGAGGAAAAAGATAAGGCTGAATGAAATTTACGCTAATTGGAACTATTTTACTTGATCGGATTATAAATATAGACGGCGCCCGCTCCGACGGGTTTGGCGGATTGATGTATACCATTAACGCTTTTAGAGCCGCTTGCGCGGAAGATGATGAAATAATTCCGGTCAGCCGCATTGGAACGGACGCTTATCAAAAAGTTAAAGAATATTTTAAAGACGACCCGAGAGTTAATTTGGGAGGGTTGCAATATTTTGAAGGACCGAATAATCGGGTTCAATTAATTTATAAAAATTCGGCTGAAAGAACGGAATTTTCTTTACATCCTATGGAACCGTTAGCATTTGAAGCAGTCGAGCCTTTTTTGGACTCGGATATAATTGTTGTAAATTTTATATCAGGCTGGGATATTTCGTACGATGCTTTTAGAAAAATTCGCCGATCCTATGGTGGAGCAATCTACACGGATATACATAGCTTGACCTTAAAACGGCAAAAAGACGGCCGCCGGATTCCGCAAAAAGTTGCCGATATCGAGCGTTGGATAGACGGCATCGATTTTGTGCAGTCGAATGAAACGGAGCTGGCGCGAATCAGTTCTTCTGATAATCTTAAATTCTTTTGTGAAACGAACGCCGTCGCTAAAAAATTGATTTATAATCTTACAAAGGGAGCGAAAGGCAGCGAAACATCGTTGTTTAAGGATAATACGTTTAGCTTTATAAAAAGCGACGCCTGCAAAGCGCTTTCCGTTGTCGACCCGACCGGTTGCGGAGATGCCTTTGCCAGCGGTTTTATTGTAGAGTATTTAAACAAAGCCAAGGTGCGCAGCGCTGTAATAAACGCTAATATTATGGCTGGTTGTATGGGCTCTTTTTACGGCCTACCCGCGGCGGATTTGTTAAAAAGAAAATACGACGATATAAAAGGAATCGAATGAAAAAAGTTTTGGTTTTGGGTGCTAACGGCTTACTGGGGCAAAGCCTTATTCGGCGTTTTAAGGAAGAATATGACCTTTATGCCTCCTCGCTTGAGCCGGAAGCTATGTTTGATTATACGGAAATTCCTTATTATCAAAGGGATTTAACGGTGCGTTACGATACCGCCGATCTTATGCAGGAGATTAAACCCGATGTAATAATCAATACGGCGGCTATGACCGACGTAGATTTGTGCGAGGTTGAACGCGAAGCGGCCTGGAAAATAAACGTTAAGGCCGTTGAAAATATATTGGAAGCCTGCCGTAGTCTGAATCCGGTTATTGTGCAAATATCGGCGGATTATGTTTTTGACGGCAATAACGCCCCGTACAGCGAAAGCGATCCTATGAATCCTCTTAATTATTACGGACGCAGTAAAATGTCCGCTGAAAATATTATCCGAAACTCATCGTTTGAATATATCATCGCCAGAACGCAGGTGGTGTATGGCACAGGCCGCAAAGTGCGAAAAAATTTTGTAACTTGGGTTGTAGATGCGTTGCGAAATAATCAAAAAATACGAGTAGTGAACGATCAAAAAGGCACGCCGACCTATGTTCATGATTTGAGCGAAGGTATTTATAAGCTGATGAATTATAATGAGTTCGGGCTCTATCATATTTCGGGTTCGGAAAGTATTAGCCGCTATGATTTTGCTTTAAAAATAGCGGAAACGTTTAATTTAAATGCGGATTTAATAGAGGAAATAAGCAGCGCAGAGCTGCGGCAGGCGGCTTTAAGACCTACAAATTCGTCTTTTACACAAAATAAATTTATCAATCGCGCGCGCTGGCAAACCCACGGCATCGCGGAGGGCTTAAAACTTCTTAAAACGGAGCTGGAACAAAATGGTTGACGCAAAAAAAGCGATAATAATCATTCCCACATATAATGAGAAAGAAAATGTCGAGCGCTTGGTGGAAGATATATTCAAACATCAGCCCGACATAAATATCCTGTTTGTGGACGATAACTCTCCCGACGGCACAGCCGATATTATTAAATCCTTAATGAATAAGTATAAATCCGTTTCCATTTTACAAAGGGAAGGTAAGATGGGGCTGGGAAGCGCGTATATTGCCGGATTTAGATTTGCTCTTGAAAACGGTTATGAATACATTATAGAAATGGACGCCGATTTTTCTCATAATCCAAAAGAGATTCCCAATTTTCTCGAAGCGATAGAAACAAGCGATTTGGTTATCGGTTCGCGCTATATAAAGGGAGTGAATGTTGTTAATTGGCCGCTCAACCGCTTATTGATCAGTTATTTTGCTAATGTTTATACAAGAATCGTAACGGGGTTGTCTGTTCGGGATTTGACAGGCGGTTATAAATGTTTTAGGAGAAAGGTACTCGAAACCATCGATTTGTCGAGTATTAAATCAAACGGTTATGCTTTTCAAATTGAACTTAATTTCAAAACCTGGGCTCACGGATTTAAGATTAAGGAGATATCTATAATTTTTGTCGACCGCGTTTACGGCGAATCGAAACTTTCCAAAGAAATTATGTGGGAAGCGTTTTTCCTTGTTTGGCGTTTAAAGATTAATTATATGTTAGGTAAAAAGTAAGGTTCATTATGGCCGAAAAAAATAAGGGCACGGTTTTAGAGTTCGAAAAACCGATTGCCGAATTGGAAAATAAGATAGCGGAGATGCGCGAACTGGCTCTTTCCAGCGAAGTGGAATTGGAAGACGATATAAAACGGCTGGAGAAAAAAGCGGAACAGCTGCGTAAACAGATTTATTCAAATCTTAACCGCTGGCAGCGCGTCCAACTGGCGCGCCATCCCATGCGCCCCTATACGTTGGATTATATTAATAATATAACATCATATTTTGAAGAGTTGCACGGCGATCGTTTTTATGCCGACGATAAGGCTATGATTGCCGGTTTTGCCATGATCGACGACTATTCGGTAATTGTAATCGGCCAGCAAAAGGGACGGGATACCAAAGAGAATTTGTATCGTAATTTCGGCATGTCCAATCCCGAGGGCTATCGTAAGGCGCTACGCATCATGGAATTGGCGGCAAAATTTGATAAACCGATAATCACTTTTCTCGATACGATCGGCGCTTATCCGGGTATCGGCGCCGAAGAACGAGGACAGGCGGAAGCCATCGCCCGCAATTTGTTTGAAATGTCGCAGCTCCCCGTGCCGATCATCAGCGTAGTAATAGGCGAAGGTGCATCGGGCGGCGCATTGGGGATCGGACTAAGCGACCGCATTTTGGCCATGGAAAACTCATGGTATTCCGTTATTAGTCCCGAAGGCTGCGCAGCGATTTTATGGCGCGATCCTGCGGCGGCGGCTAAGGCGGCCGAAGCCATGAAAGTGACGGCCAACGATCTTAAAGATTTGGATATTGTTGATGAAATCATTCCGGAACCGGATGGTGGCGCTCATCGTAATCATAAAGAGGCGGCCAAAATTGTTAAAAGAAGTATCTTAAAACATTTAAAACAGTTGCTTGAAATTCCCAAAGATAAATTGATTGAACAGCGTGTTAATAAGTTTGAAAACATGGGTGTCTGGAAAGATTAATGAAACATACAGCGCAAATACGCGTGCGCTATGCCGAAACCGATCAGATGAAGTTCGCGCACCATTCCAATTATATTGTATGGTTTGAATATGCGCGTATAGAGTTGTTACGCCGCTACGGTTTTGATTATGGACAGATGGAAAAGGACGGATTCCTGTTGCCTGTGCTTGAAGTGGGCGTTTCCTATTTAAAACCGGCTTTTTTTGACGATCTGTTAAGGATAGAAGCGCGCGTCGCCGGCATTCCGCGATCAAGTTTCAAAATCGAGTATAAAGTTTTTAATGAAACCGGCGAAATGATTTGCGACGGTTATAGTCGTCATGCGTTCATGAATAAGGTCAATAAAGCAATAAAGCCACCGAAAAATTTTATAAAGGCCGTAAAAGAAAATATTTGAGGGAATATAGCCATGTTGGATGATAAATTATTAGAAATACTCGCCTGTCCCAAATGCAAAGGCGATTTGGAGTATGATAAAGAAGATGAAAAATTAATCTGCCATAATTGTCGTTTGAAGTATCGTATTGAAGATGATATTCCCGTGATGTTAATAGACGAAGCGGAATCGTTCTGATACCGTTTAAACCTAAACCTAAAAATAGCCCTAAATTATCCTTCCTTATGAAAAAATATGCGGCTTTCTTTGACCTTGACAAAACTATTATATCCGTGAACAGCGCGCGTTATATTGCACTTTATGCCCGCAAGAACGGGCTTCTTTCCAAAGCGGATATTATTTCCGGCCTCTATTATTCATTGCTTTATAAGAGCGGGGCGCTTTCCACCGAAAACCTTATGCTCATCATGACCAAATGGTTGGAAAATGTGGACGCTTTGCGTTTAAAACAGGTCTTTGACGATTTAAGCCGTTTTCTTGTTGACAACGCTATTCGTGCTAAGGCGCGACAAGCCGTCTCTTTTCATCGGGAGCAGAGTGCGAGAACGGCTATCTTATCCGCATCCGTAAAAGATGTCTGCGAACCGCTTCGACGGCGATTAAAAATGGACGATATTATTTGCACGGAAATGCGCATGGATAACGGTGTTTACAGCGGAGAAGTTTCAGGCAAATATTGCTACGGTACAGAAAAATTGCAGCGCGTTAAATCGTTTTGCCGCCGACATCGCTTTTCCTTAGAAGATGCCTGGTATTATGCCGACTCCATTGCCGATCTATCCGTATTGCGGGCCGTTGGACATCCCGTTTGTGTAACGCCCGATAGAAAGTTAAAAAAAGAAGCTCGTAAAAGAGGCTGGCTCATTGAGATTTGGTAGGTTTTTGGGATTGTAATAGCTTTTTGTATAAATCGGTAGATTGACAAAACCTGATTTCTTAGAGATGTCAGCGCTTGAATTGTCCTGCAATTATAGCTCCGCATTTAGGACAGCTTCCGTCTTCTCGCACATCATTTTGCGTTACGCTATGCCAATTTCGCTTTATAAGAGCGGCGCCGCATTGCGGACAAAATGTGGTTTGTGAGTCTGCGTCGGAAACATTTCCGAGATAAACATATTTTATTCCCCCTTTTTTGGCAATATCGGCAGCGGTTTTCAATGTTTGAATCGGTGTCCGCGGTTTATCCCTTAATTTGAAATCAGGATGAAAGGCGGTGAAATGATGGGGAACTTCATCGCCAAGGTTTTCAACAATCCATTCTGTCATGCGTTTAAGCTCATCCGCCGAATCATTCTCTCCCTGTATAAGCAGTGTAGTAATTTCTATTAATATATTTGTTTCGTTTTTCAGCCATTTTAACGTTTTGAGCACATCGTTGAGATGCGAGTTGGTTAATTTAACGTAGAAGCGTTCCGAAAAGGCTTTAAGATCCACATTAGCCGCGTCTATATTTTTATAGATAACTTTTCGGGCCTCTTTATCAATATATCCCGCCGTAACCATCACCGATTTTATGTTCTCTTGCTTGGCTAAATCGGCAATATCCATCACATATTCGCCAAAAACCGTCGGATCGTTATAGGTATAGGCAATAGAAGGGACGTTATATTCTTTTGCAAGGGCAATAACCTCTTCCGGAGTCGCTTGCAAAGCGTTCAGCTCGTCTGTTCGCGCTTTGCTCATCGTCCAGTTTTGGCAGAAAACGCAGCCTAAATTGCAGCCGGCTGTGCCGAAACTGAGAATATCCGATCCCGGTAAAAAATGAAACAGCGGTTTTTTTTCAATGGGATCGATAGCAAAACCCGTCGGGCGCCCATAGGCAAGCGTATATAATGTCCCTTTTATATTTTTACGCACATAGCAAAAACCCGCCTGACCGTCGGAAAGGGCGCAATATCTCGGGCAAAGGGTGCAAATTGTGCGCCCCTTGTCGTCATAATGCCACCATTTGGCTTCTTTGTAAGAAAATTTGTTCATTTTGTATTTTTCCCTTAATGTTTCCATAAAAGATGTCGATAATCTATTATAAGAGAAAAATTACAAAAATTTCTCAATAATGCAAGCAATATGTGACAATTGCCGTTTTAATTTATCGGCGTATAACATATCATTATAAAAATTACAAAAAGTAAATGGGCGAAGTTTAATTATTATATAAAAAAACTATAATGAAAGAAAAACATTTGGCAAAAATATTAATCATAGAAGATGAATTGTTACCGCGCGAAAGTTTTAAAGAAATGGTGCAATTCCTAAATTATGATGTGGAAACGGTCGATAACGGCGTTGATGGCGTTGAGAAAGTTAAAAATAACGGTTTTGATATCGTAATAACCGATTTGAATATGCCTGTTATGGACGGCATGGCAACGCTGCGGCAAATAAAAAAAGATAAACCCGAGGTTGAAGTTATTGTCGTTACAGGCTTTGCGACTATCGAAAACGCCATCAGCGCGATGAAAAACGGAGCCTTCGATTATATCACGAAACCGGTGTCTTTGGAGCATGTGAGGCTTGTACTAAACCGCTGCGTACAGCAAATTCGTTCCAAAAGAGAAAATAAAGAACTGCGCGATATCAACACACGCCTGCGCGAACTTAATGAATTGAAAAATAAGTTTATCACGATTACCAATCATGAATTGCGCACTCCTCTTGCCGTTTTGAAAGGATATATTGAGCTGTTGGATATTTCCATTGAGCGCGAACAAGATTCTGAAATCGCGGATTACTTTACCATTCTGGAGTCGACGGTAAAGGAAATGGTGGAAATGGTAGACAATATGCACGATTTATCTAAAACGGAAAAAACGATAACTATTTCTCACGAAACGGATGTGGAATTAAACGAGCTTGTTAAGGTCGTATATAAAAGTATGCATATTCTTTTTAAAGAGCGCAAGATATCTTTCGATATGCTTTTGGAAAATCGACCGCTGACCATCAAGGCCGATGAAAAATTGATCAGACAGAGTATTAGGGAGCTGATGCAGAATGCGCTTAAATTTACGGAAAGCGGAGGGAAAGTGATGGTCTCGGTTAGCCGAATTTCCGAAAAAAATTCCGCCGTAATCACCGTTAAAGATACAGGCGTGGGCATTCCCGCCGATAAGACAAATTTGATATTCGAAAAGTTTTACGAGGTTCAGGACGTTATGTATCACTCCACTTCCAAGACCAATTTTATGGGTGGCGGCATCGGCGTTGGTTTGTCGCTTGTTAAAGAGATTGTTGAAAAAAACAACGGCGAAGTTGTTGTTGAAAGCGAAGTGGGCAAAGGGAGCGCTTTTTCTTTGATCTTTCCCTTAAACCAATCAGAGTAAACGACATAGTCCGATAAAATTCATTTTTAAATTTATGAGCATTCTGTTTTTTGGATGCG
>CAYRJN010000051.1:0-5684 GCA_964424545.1 uncultured Calditrichaceae bacterium | reverse complement strand
TGGCAGTGTTGTGGGTTGTTTCTTTGTGCGAGTGTATATTCAGGCGACGGAAGAAGAGAATTATCCGTTTTCGTTTATGGATTGCTACTCCCGCTCGTCGGGCTCGTGGTACATCCCGATTCATCGGGAAATAACAGTGATGTACATTGTGCCTTAATGCGGGCGCTTATCTCAAAGGGCAAGGAAAATATTTCTTCTCTGTCCGTCGGGGCCGCAATGACCATGTTGTGGCTATGTGAAATGTTTATTTTACCCTTCCTATGAGGAATTGTTGGAACGGCATAATTTGGATAATAGCGATCAAGTATTATATTTGCGTCATTCCTTTAAACTCATCAAAACGCTGTTGAATTTTGTCCATATCCAAATTAATCAGAGCGTTAAAACTAAAATCCTCCACATTATAAGAGGCTACGGAACTGCCGTAAACAACCGCTTTACGTAGGATGCCGTCGGTTATTTTGTTCTCTTTAGCGATGTAGCCTACAAAACCGCCGGCAAAGGAATCGCCTGCGCCGGTCGGGTCGACTACCTTATCAAGCGGATAGGCGGGAGCGAAGAAAAACTTATCTTCAAAATGTAAAATCGCTCCGTGTTCGCCCTTTTTAATGACGACCGCTTTCGGTCCGAGGTTATGGATTTTATCTATGGCGTGCAATAGATTATACTCGTTGGTAAATTCCCTCACTTCTTCATCGTTTAAAATAACAATATCGCTGTGTTTGAACACCTCTTCGAGAGTGTCTCGTTTACCGCTAATCCAAAAATTCATGGTATCGAGAATGACCAATTTAGGTTTATGGATTTGCTCAAGCACTTGCAGCTGCAAATCGGGCGCAATGTTAGCGAGAAAAATATATTTGGAATCTTTATATTGTTCCGGAATAACCGGTTGAAAATCTTCGAATACGTTTAGATAGGTAAACAACGTGTCCCGTTTGTTCAGGTCTCTATGATAACGTCCGCCCCAGCGAAAGGTGTCGCCGCTTTCGACATACAAGCCTTCTAAGTTTACGCCGCGCTTTTTTAAAAAAGAAATCTTCGACGCGTCAAAATCCGATCCCACGACGCCGACAACATTAACCGGCGAAAATAGGCTGGCGGCCGCGCTAAAATAGAGCGCCGAACCGCCCGGCGAATCCTGTGCCGAACCGTATGGGGTTTCAACCGTATCGTATGCAATGGAACCGACAACCAATATACTCATTTAAATAATCTCCGTTTGTAATAATGCCGTCCGTAAATAAGGCGGCGGATTTTTTTTGTTTCTTTATGCATTTATAAAAACGACAGACGTGTCATTTGTTTAAAGCGGTTTATAAAGCCCTGTTCTAATTTGCGTTTACATTTGTAACGGGCCGTTTTTTGGAAAAATATGGAAATCATTTCAATAAAGCGTTACATGTGTTCCGGCGTCGAAATGCCGAGAATATGCAGCCCGTTGGCCAGAATAACGCGCACCGCCTTGATCAGCGTTAATCGCGCCTGCGAAAGCGCTTTATCGTCGCTCAATACACGGCATACCGTATAAAATTTATGGAATAACGAAGCGCTTTCAAAAAGGTAATTGGTTAAACGATGCGGCTCGAAATTAAGCGCCGCAGCTTCCACCTGTTTGGGGAAGTCAATCAGATGTTTGATCAAATTTATCTCTTCCGGCGTGTTTAACAAAGAAAGCTGCGTACTATCGCCCGATTCGAAACCGCGTTCTTTCCCCAATTCAATGATGCTGCAAATTCGGGCGTGGGCGTATTGAATATAAAAAACCGGATTTTCGTCGGATTGCGTTTTGGCCAGAGTCAAATCGAAATTCAAATGAGCGTTCATGTGCCGCATCAAAAAGAAAAAGCGCGTTACGTCAACGCCGACCTCGTCCATTAACTCATCAAGCGTAACAAAGTTGGCCTTGCGCGTGGACATTTTTACCTTTTCGCCTTTTTCCGTCAGAGTAACAAATTGATGGATTAAAACTTTAATTTTATCCGTATCGTAACCGAGAGCTTTAACGGCGGCCAGCACGTCGGGGTAGGTGGCGATATGATCCGCTCCGAAAATATCAATAATCAAATCAAATCCGCGTTTCACTTTTTCAATATGATAGGCCATATCGGGCAGACGGTAAGTGGGCTCGCCCGTACTTTTAATAAGAACGCGATCCTGTTCAAAACCCAGTTTTGTCGTTAAAAACCATATGGCGCCGTCTTCTTCTTTGGTCAGTTCGCGCTTGGCAAGTTCTTCAACAACCGTATCGATTTTTCCCGTTTCATAGAGCGACTTTTCATTATAAAAAACGTCGAAAGAGAAACCGAGCCGTTTAACCGTGCGTTTTATATCTTCAAAAATGTTTTCTTCGCCTGCTCTCGTAAAGAAGGCCGTGTCATCAAGGTCAACATCTTTACCGTATTGATCGAAAATTGATTGAGCGATATCAATGATATATTTTCCCTGATAATGATCTTCCGGAAAGTCGATTTTTTTGCCGATAAGTTCCATATAACGCAAACGGATAGAGTTGCCGAGAATGCGCATTTGTCGGCCGGCGTTGTTAAAGTAATACTCCCTTGTAACATCATAGCCGATTGCTTCAAGCAGTCTTGCTAAGGTATCGCCGAGAACGGCTTGTCTGCCGTGACCAATGGTTAGGGGGCCAGTCGGGTTGGCGCTGACAAACTCTATTTGCGCTTTTTTGCCCTTTGCAGATTCGCTTCGTCCGAAACTTTTCCCTTGTTTAACAAGCAAATCCAGTTGCTGGAACAGATAATCATGCGAAGCGAAAAAATTAATAAAACCTTGTCCGGCAATTTCCGCTTTAGAGAGGTAGCGCGGGTCTATCGTGATAGAATCGATTATATCCTTGGCAATATCGAGCGGTTTTTTACGCAGATGACGGGCAAGTTGCATGGCAATATTGGCCGCATAATCGCCGAATTTTTCCTCTTTAGGTTTTTGTAGAATTATATTTACGTCGCTGATATTGTGTTTGTCAAGATATTTATTCAATTCGCTTATAATATATTCTTCTGTTGTCATGAAGTCTCTTCCTTTATAAATTCCATTTCCGCATCGGCCCATAAGCGCTCGATTCCATAAAATTCTCGCGTTTCGTTTTTAAAAATATGGACGATAACATCCACATAATCAAGTAAGACCCAATTATTGTATTCATAGCCCTCTTTATGGTAAGGCCGGATAGCTTCATTGCGCAGTTCATCTTCAATATGATCGCAAATAGCCTTAACCTGTATATTTGAACTTCCCGAAATAATTACAAAATAATCGGCAAAATCCGATTTTTCGCTGATATTGATAATAACAATCTGACTGCCTTTTTTCTCTTGCGCCAAAGCGCCGATTCGTTTTGCCAGCTCTTGTGAAGTCATGCTCCTCCGACTATTTATTTCTTCTTTATAATCATCAAATCGCGGTAATCCTTACCGATAACAATGGTGATATCGGCGATAGGCGAGCGAACAATTTTAGATTCGATATACTTGCTGTCAATGCCGATAATTTCCGCCAATTTTTCCGCATTTTCTCGGTTGCCCGTATTATCGATAATTTTTGTTTTTAATACCTTCCAGTATGTTTTCCCT
Organism: uncultured Calditrichaceae bacterium; assembly: GCA_964424545.1. Taxonomy (GTDB): domain Bacteria; phylum Calditrichota; class Calditrichia; order Calditrichales; family Calditrichaceae; genus JAUVIB01. The sequence continues at coordinate 2,091 of CAYRJN010000051.1, read as the reverse complement.
TTGCGCAGATAATTTCCGCTGTTTACGACATCGTAGTCATAGCGTTTTAATTTTTTTGAAAATATTTTTGCCACTCCCTGAGCGCCGCAGCCGTTTAAAACTTCAAGCTGAATGACGCGGTTTACGGGCGGTGTTGCGATCTTTTTCTGTTCAACGGGAAAGGCCTGCTGCTCCTGGCTTTGAGCGGGCGTTTGTTCTTGGATCTGTTCCGTATGGGAGAAATCCTCTTCCTCTATGGGAGCGTTAGATGGCAGGCGGTTGATAAGATAGTAAATGCCGCCCGCGAACAGGATTACAATAAATAAATAGCGCCAAAATTTAGACGAGCCTTTTGATGAAGATTCATAAGGGGATTGATATTGAATTCTGCTGTTTTTCTTTTTTGCGGTTTGGGTTGTATATCTTCTTCTGTGTTTCAAAGTAGAACAAATTCTCCGAAATAGACGTGATAATATTTACATTAAATAGCGTTTCTTGATTTTCTATTTACTTTGCGGCGTTATTTGTTTATCGTTCGTCGAATGCGCTGTGTCCGAAAAGCGAATTGCGATACGGCGAATAAAACGGATTATAATAGGCGCCGTACGGCGAATAATCTACCTTAAACAGCAGAGAAGATTCTTCGTTAAAATCGTACCTTAATTCCGCTCCGCCGAAAAATTGCGGCTTGTTTAAAAAGAAATTATTTCCAAGCGTATTATAAGGCGACGACATAATGCCGATATTGGTCCGTAAAAACAGCTTGTCCGAAAGCCGCATATCGATAGTGTTGACATAAGAATTTAACATCATTCCGCCGCCGCTGCCGAAAGCGCTGTATGAAGCCGATATGCTGTGACTCATGTGGAAATTATCGGAAGAAATAAAGCTGAATAATCCGCCGGCCGGTTTTGTTAGAACATCGGAAATGCGCGGGCCTTTATCATACTTTTTCAATTGGGCATAATTTTTTTGCGGATTTAAAAAAATCAGCGATAAAAAAACAATTATGAACAAATGAATCTTCATTTTTACTACTCCCTGTTTTTCCCGTATCGTTACCGCTAAAATTATTAAAGGAATCAATGTAAATCAACATTATTATTAACGTAATTAAGCTAAAAATGTTCCTGTATGCCCTTTGAACAGCCGATTGTAAAAATATTCAATCCATCTTCTCTTTTTTTACGGTTAATTTGCTATATATATGGAAAGAGAATTATATTTATCGCGCGTGTTTTTGATATAAATAATGAAAGAACAGAGCTTCGCAAATTGGTCGATAAAATCGGCTTGTCTGTCATTGCATTCCCGATAAAAAGGCAGCGATGCTTCTATATGAATCATGAGAAAGAAATACAGAATTAGACGGATGAGCGGATTGTTTCCTGTCTCTTTAAACGTAAAATAATGAAGTAAAAAAACTTGGACATTGGAAATTGGAAATTCATCGGTTGGATATTCGTTTTTGAATAACAAGTGAAAATAGTTGCTGTGGTAATCTTGGAATAGCGCCAATGGAAAGATTTTTAATTCTATCCACGGCTGTTTTCTCGGAAAATAAAAATTAGGATAAAAATATGTTAATACGAGTACGGTTTGCGCCCAGTCCCACGGGTTATGTCCATGTGGGCAGTTTACGAACGGCGCTTTATAATTTTCTATTTGCCCGTCATAACAAAGGGAAAATAATATTAAGAATAGAGGATACGGATCGCAGTCGTTATGTTGAAGGCGCCGTAGAAAATCTTTTGGATGCCATGAACTGGTGCGGTTTGGCGTTTGACGAAGGCCCCTTGCAGGGCGGTGAATACGGTCCTTACTACCAGTCTCAGCGTCTCGATATTTATAATCGTGAAATCGGTAAACTACTTGATTCGGATAACGCTTATCCTTGCTTCTGTTCGCCGGAACGGCTTGATAAAATACGCGACGAGCAGGCTAAGACGGGCGAGCCAATAAAATATGACGGATATTGTCGTAATATTCCGAAGGCGCAGGCCAAAGAACGCATGAAAACCGAATCCCATGTAATCCGTATGAAAATTCCCCAAAGCGGAGAAACAAAGATTAAGGATATTATACGCGGCGAGGTAAGCTTTCAAAACAGCT
>CAYRJN010000050.1:0-21142 GCA_964424545.1 uncultured Calditrichaceae bacterium | reverse complement strand
ATTTTTGGTAATTAGGTTAAAATTTACATAAGTGATGACGATGGTTTGACCTCGAAGCTTCCGTATAAGTCTTTCGCTCCTGCCGATCATATTTATGCCGTGTATTCGGATTCTTCGGGATTATATGCGGGAACAAGCGATCATGGAATCTTTAAAAGTAAAAACAACGGTCGTTCATGGGCGCCATTGAGCGGCGGCTTGGTAAATAAGGATGTTTTGCGTATAGTGCGAAATGAAAATTATCATTTTGCCGCCACTTTTGACGGCGTATATATAAAACGGGTAGATGATGTAAAATGGAGCCATAAAACCTTAGGATTGGCAAATTCAACAATAAATTCGATAGCTTCTTTTGACAAGATATTATTTGCCGGAGTACACGGCGCCGGACTTTATATTAGTGAAGATAGAGGGAAAACTTGGAAACATAAATGGATAAAAGGGTGCGGAGGATTTATTTTTGATATTCACTCAACGGAGAGCAGTATTTTTTTAATAGGCTCGTCTGATTATTTATATCCATACGGCGGTAGATTATTTAAGTCGAATGACGGCGGGAATACATGGTCGAGAAAAAGCGGCGGTTTGGATACTGGTCTTTTGGAGTGTGTTGCCGGACATGATGATTTTTTATTGTTGGGAACAGAATTCGGATTATTCAGAAGTATGAATCAAGGAAATTACTGGCATAAAATTACAAACGGCATTCCATACAATATTAACGTAGCCGATATAGCGGTTCGCGATTCCATTGCAATCGTCGTGAACGGAACGGTAGGATATTATCGCACTACGGATTTTGGCGAGAGTTGGACGTATAAACAAATCAGCGGCCTATATGCCGCTATAACGGTAAAAATTATTGGGAATGATTTTTATTTGGGTAATACATCATTTAACAATATTTATAAAAGTTCTGATGGGGGTGTAACATGGATTAAAATGTATTCGTCGGATTTAGGAAGAAGCGTTAGTGATTTTGCAGGAGACGGGAAGCATATTTACGCCTCATTATCGGAGGGTGGAGTTGTTGCTTCGCGTGACAGCGGTAAATATTGGGACGAAGTAAATCTGGCGTTAACAGTTCATGATATTAATTGTTTGTTATATGATAATGGTGAATTATATGCGGGCTCTAATGGCGGCGGTGTATATCAATATATTTCATCCGATAAAAAAATAGAGATTATTTCGCCCGTTAATAATAGCGTTCATAATAGAAACAATATTACAATTAAATGGAGAAATTTCTATTTTATGAACAAATATCGCTTTCAATTTGCCGAAGATTCGACGTTTACCAAATTATTAATAGATGATCATGCCGTAACCGACACTTCTTATCAAATTAGACATCTTGATTTTAATAAAAAATATTATTATCGCGTAAGCGCCGTCACAAAATATTGGAATAATGCTTTCTCATCGGTTAATTCAATTACCATAACCATTCCCGAAAATTTTATACTTGATCAAAATTATCCTAATCCTTTTAATGCGAATACATTGATAAAATATCATATCCCTTTTGAAAGTAGAATAAGCATAACATTGTATACGGTTCTCGGAAGAAAAATCAGGACCTTGGTTGACGGGCTGAAAAAACCGGGCAGCTATCGCTTAAAATTGAATTTAACGGGCTTAGCAAACGGAGTCTATTACTATCAAATGACGGCTCCGAATTATTCAAAAGCGCGCAAACTTGTATATATCAAATAGTTGCCAAAATTTATATCATCTCGTAAAAAACAATTTATCGCATTAGATAAAAATGAAAAAAATCCACTTTATTTTCCATATTTAATTAATTTATCTTGCCTTTAAAGAACGTTATAATTAAGTTAATTTCTTAAACGAGCAAAGCGGAAATAGACGGTTCAAATCTTAAAAAAATATAAAGGAGAAAACCATGTGTATGATAGAAGATGTATATGCGCGCGAAATTTTGGATTCCAGAGGGAATCCTACCATAGAAGTTGAAGTATTGTTAGAAGACGGCTCTTTCGGCCGTGCGGCCGTTCCTTCAGGCGCTTCTACCGGCGAAGCTGAAGCGGTTGAGCTGCGCGACGGCGATAAATCGCGCTATCTCGGCAAAGGCGTATTAAAAGCTGTGCAAAATGTTAACGACATTATAGCCGAAGAGATAATCGGAATGGACGCTACGGAACAAACCTATCTTGATGAAACATTAATAGAACTTGACGGAACGAAAAATAAAGGTAAGTTAGGCGCTAATGCGATTCTCGGCGTTTCCATAGCTGCAGCCAAAGCGGCTTCCGAATGTGTCGGATTACCTTTGTATCAATACCTCGGCGGCGTAAATGCCAAAACCTTGCCTGTGCCGATGATGAACGTGCTTAACGGCGGCGAGCATGCCGATAACAATGTCGATTTTCAAGAATATATGATTTTCCCCGCCGGCGCAGAAAAATTCAGCGAAGCGCTGAGAATGGGCTCCGAAGTTTTTCATAATCTGAAAAATGTTTTGAAAGAAAAGGGTTATAATACGGCGGTCGGCGACGAAGGCGGTTTTGCTCCCGATCTTAAATCCAACGAAGAAGCCGTAGAACTGATTGTAAAAGGCATTGAAAAAGCAGGTTATAAACCGGGAGAAGATATTTTTATCTGTCTTGATCCGGCCAGCAGCGAGTTTTGGGATAAAGAGGCTAAAGTTTACAATCTGGCTTCCGAAGATAAAAAGCTCGATTCCGACCAAATGATCGCGTATTATGAAGAGTGGCTTAAAAAATATCCAATCGTTTCCATTGAGGACGGTCTGGCTGAAAACGATTGGGAAGGCTGGGCGGAGATGACCAAACGGATGGGTTCTAAAATACAGTTGGTCGGCGACGATATTTTTGTAACCAATACAGAATTTTTACAGCGCGGTATCAATGAAGGCGTTGCCAATTCCATTTTAATTAAACTAAATCAAATCGGTACGATTACCGAAACATTAGACGCTATCCGTATGGCGCACAATGCCGGTTACACGGCCGTTGTTTCTCATCGTTCCGGTGAAACCGAAGATTCCACTATCGCTGATTTGGTTGTTGCGACAAATGCGGGACAAATTAAGACGGGCTCCATGTCGCGCAGCGATAGGATTGCCAAATATAATCAGTTGCTGAGAATCCAGGATATGCTTGACGACAGCGCTGTTTTTCTTGGTAAAGGCGTAATTAAAAAATAAGCGGTTGTAATTTTATTAACCGGCGTAGGATAAACTCTGCGCCGGTTTTTCTATTTGTAGACCTTATGAAAAAGACAAAAATAAAGAGCGCTACCCTTCTTAATCAAAAACAAACTAAAATATTAGTTGTTGTATTGGCGGCTATTGCCATCTTATATTTCTTTTTCAGCGGCTCCCACAATATTATTCAATTATATGAAAGCCATCGGGAAAAACAAGAGTTGCTTCGTCAGATTGAACAAGAGAAAGTAAGAAAAGCGCGCTTGGATTCCATAAAATATAAATTAAAAAATGATCCGGAATATATCGAAAAAATTGCCCGTGAAAAATATAATATGAAAAAAAAGGGTGAGAAAGTGTATAAAATAATTGAAAAAGAAAAATAATCCCAAAAGCGATAGGTAATATTTTATAGAGGCTTTTAGCGATGCAAGATCAAATCCGCATACGCTGTTGAAACCAAATCTTCATCATTAATATTCAATTGTGCTCTCAAAAAAGCAATTTTCCGTCGTCCGTTTTCCGCGTTATTTTTTCCGTCGAGAACCGCTTCGAATTCCAGGAAATCACCAAGATGTTCAACTCGATCAAGATGTATGCGTACATTTTCGTATAAATAAATTAAGCGTCTTTTCTTTACGATTATTTTTATCCCGAACATTTCGATAAATAATCGTTTCAGTGCCTCCGGATATTTTACCTCTATAAGCGTGTAATCGGATTGTTTGGCGGCGCTGTTGTCCACGCGTAAATAGGGGATAAGAATATTGCCGTAAAAAGTGGATTCACGCAGTTTCAATCTTCCCCGAGGAATGTTATAGAACGTGTCGGTTTGCCGGTCATCCGCCTCAAAACGTATGTTTTCAAGCGCTTCGACCTTACGTTTTGTATCCTGTAAATTTGATAGGCGCGCTTTTAACTCAATATTCATTCCCATATCAATAAATTAGCCAGGCGTCAGGATATCCGGCGGAACGAACCTTTTGCAAAAAAGAGTCGGCGCTATCGCGGTCGTTAAAACGACCAAGGTATACCTTGAAAACGGAACCGATTTTTTTATATTCGGCTTCGGTCTGGAATCTGTTTTCCACTTCATAAACCAGTTGTTGGGCGCGTATTTCATCGGAAACAGCAGCGATTTGAATAGTGTATTTTCCATCGCTTGTCTGCGGTTGAGGCAGCGGCTCGGAACTAACGGCGGATTCACTCTTTTGTAGCTTGGCCTGTTGATCGCTTGAAAGAGGAACGCGAATCTCTCGTTGCACAACCCAAGCACCCTGAAAGCCGTTTTTAGTCAGCTTATCCCGTAAATTATAGGCTTGGGCCTGATATGGAATATCGCCGACTTGCACTTTAAACATTTCGCCGTCGCGCACCACATAAACCGGCTGATCAACCTGATTCTGCGCTTTGTATTTTGTTACCACGGCGTTAGCCGAATCCAAACCGGCGAATATTTGTACGCGATAACCTTGGATCAATTTATAATCAGGCTTCGGAGGCCTAAGCGGCACGAGCACTTTGCTTAAGGTAACCGAAGAATGATCCGTCGTATCGAGAACGGCGTCAAGTAACGGGTCATTGATATTTTTTTGTTTATAAAAAAACACGCTGTCCATATCGGCGTTAGGCTGTGTTTCCTGTTGCTGCGCTTTTTTAGAAGGATGGCAGGAAAAAACGACCGTTAGGGTTGTAAAAATAACGATTGATAGATTTATCTTTTTCAATACAATTTCTCCAAATATGATCCCCTGAAATATTTATATAAAATATGATAATATTTAAATCCTTTTTCAGCCATAGCCAGCGCTCCGTATTGGCACATACCCACGCCGTGTCCGTAGCCGCCGCCGTTTAAAACAAGCGTCGAATCATTTAATAAGGACATTGTAAACATGGCGCTTGGCAAGTATTTACCTTTATTATCGCTAAAAAATTTACGGATATCCAAGCCGTTAAGCACAAAACTTGTATCGGCGTAATCGATTTTAAGCTTTTGAATTCGTCCGCCTTTGCTTCTTTCGATAACCGTAAAGGTTAAATAAACGTCGATTGTGTCGTTAACAATGATATTCTTAATACCTTTACCGTATTTTGCATAGATCAAGGAATCGAGTCGGTTAAAACCGAATTGCCGCTGCCAACGAAAATAAGGGGACGCCGAACAGGCAAAATCGTCTCCGAGTAAATCTTTATACGCTTGCAGGTAAGGCAGCTTGCCATTTTCTCCGAAATATGCGCCCGATTCCAACATGCCGCCGCAGGTCGAGTGATAGTAAATAGTCGCCAGACTGCCATTATATTTAATAACCACGCCCCTTGTGGTTTCTATGGCGTTATTACCCTGCAAAGTTTCAGAATCGATACCGCCGTAAACTTGGCTGCGAATATCGCTGTAAAGATGGAAAGCTTTGCCGCTGTTTTTGAGCATCTTATTTAATGCGTAGGTGCGCGCGCAAATAGCTTGCGCTTTGACGGCTTGAATATAATCGGCCTGATAGGTAGGAATTTCAGCCGGAACGACGCCTTGTAAATAGGTTTCGAGATTTATCTTATTTATTATCCATGTCGGCTCTCCGATCGTTCGGGTAATAATTATACTGCCGGCAAATTTCTTGCCGCGGTACTTAAAAGGCGATTGTTGCGCGTCGAGAAGGATGGAATCGTTGTAAGCAAAAGTAAATATTCTGTTATTATTAAATATTTTAAATCCCTGATCGCTATTTTTGATATAAATTTTCTTATTGTTTTTTCCCAACTCATATTGCGCTTCTTCGGCTGTAAGCATAACCTTATCGGAAAAAGAAAGCGAGTCGAGTCCGTTTACCTCGCCGAGCAAAACTTTTATAAACGGCGCTTGTTTTTGTTTTACGGTTTGCGGTTTGGGCTTTACCGTACAGGAAGAAAGCACGGCGACAGAAAGGAGTAAAAATAATATTTTGTTAGTCATTTTGATCTTTGTTATAAGTTTAATGGTAATGAATTTTTTGATAAAATCTAAATTTTAGAATATAACATTGTCGTTTATTTTGCATAAGATGAGGAAGAATCTATTTATTTATGACATATAGAGATTTCCCCTTTGTGCTATAATAGAGAATGCTGCTTGCGATTCGTCGAGATTACAATGATAGTCCGCATCAACTAAGCGAGAACAAACTTCTTATTATTGTTCCGACAAATAGTTTTTAAAAACCGAAATTATAAAGACGTAAACCGAGTTGAAAGGCAAAACCGGACATATTGACTTCGGCGTAACTCGGCAATCCGTTTTCATTGGTAACCGTATCGGTAGCGGGCGAGCCGCCATGATAACTCAATGTGGCAAAAAAGTCGCTGGAACTGCTGGCCGGAATGCTGATACCCACATCGGCATGCCAGCCCAATCCGCCGAAATATTTGGTGTCTTTGGTATTCAACTCATAATTGGTGGCTTTATTCCATAAAAATTCATAACCCACGCCGGCGCTGGCTCTTAACATAATATTTTGGGTTAGATTGCCATGATATTGCAACTGAATAAAAAGCGGCAGCATTAACGTAGATTGTCTAAGAGATTCTTCATAATACTCTTCATATCCACCACCAGGCAAAGGCTGACCATTAACCAGCGTACGTTCGGTGCGCGAACGATAATAGATATCCGCCGCCAGACTAAATCCGACGCTTTCATCTACCATCCTGCCCAGTGCTACGCCGCCGAAGAACCCTTCTCCCGGACTTTTAGCCGCCAGCATTCCTCCTGAAAATTCCACATACTTAACACCTTGCCCGTAGATAAGACCGGAAAAAATAAAAATAATTATTGTTATAATTCGTATATTCTTCATGGAACGCCTCCCGAATTGATAACGAACTTTTAATAATAAAAACCGCATACCTGTTTAATTTACAATATTTTAGGTATAAATACTAAGATTTTTTAACGGTCATGAGTATTTTATGAAAATATATTTAATGATGATGTGACATCCGTCTAAAAATAAAATTAATTTTGTTAATCGATATTATAAATTTTAGTAATGAAAAATAAAATATTTCTTATTCATAGGCAAACAAACATATAGTAAAAACATTTTATCTACTTAATTATATTATAGTTATACAGATTAATGATTGTGGCCTAAAAATTGCAACTATATTTCAAAATATAGAATTAGCTATAATTTAAAATATAGGTTGCTATGATAGCAGATGAAAAATCGCATATTTATCCCATTGGAGTTGTGGCAAAAATGCTGGATATCAGCGTGCCCACTATTCGACTATATGAAAAAGAGGGCGTGATACTAATCCGAAAAACGGCAAGCGGACGGCGTGTGTTCAGCGAAGAAGATATTAATCGTTTGAAATGTCTGCGGCGTATGATTACCGAAGAAGGCGTAAATATTCAAGGTATGAAGAAATTATTGGCCATGCTGCCCTGTTGGAAAATAAATACGCAATGTCGCGCCGACGATTATAAACAATGTCACGCTTATACGGAAATTTCCGGACCTTGCTGGAGTTTGCCGGAAAAACCGGAAATTTGTAAAAATGCCGATTGTTATACTTGTCCCGTTTACAGCGCTCCGGTTGACTGCCGCAGAATAAAAGAATTTTTACATTTGGCCGATTAGCGACAGGAGAAAAATTGATGAATAAAATTATATTTTTGAAAAGAATAAATTATCTTGCAGGGGTGTTGGCCATTATTTTAAATTTTACGGCGCTTACCGCCCAAAACGTAAAATCGGATAGTTCCGATTGTTTTCGCTGTCATGCCATGAAGACGCTGGCCTATCAGGATTCTACGACAGGCGGTATTGTAAGTCTCTATGTTAATCCCGCCCGTTATCGACATTCGGTTCATAAAAAGCTGGATTGCACGGTTTGTCATAGCGATAAAGGGTATACTTTATATCCCCATGCCGAATCCGTAAAAAAAGAGAAGTTGAGTTGCCTTACCTGCCATCAGAATGATAAGAAATTCGAATCGTTTCATTTTAAGGAAAAAGAACGGGAATTTAAAGAGAGTATTCATTATAAAAAATTGAAAGATCATTTTGATTGTTTTTCCTGTCATAATCCGCACGATTTTAATACAACACGCGGCGAAAAAGATGTCAAAAAGATTGTGCGGTTAGATAATGCAATTTGTCTGAATTGCCATCAGCATCCTCGGCGTATTAAAGCTATAGCGCATGAGGACATTGGAGATTTAAGTGCCGTCCATTCATGGCTTCCTAATATAGAATTACATTGGAGATCGGTTCGCTGCGTCGAATGTCATGTTAAGCCGGGCAAAGAGTTATCGCATGCAATTTTGTCTGCAAACGAGTCCGTTAAAAATTGCGAAAGTTGTCATACGCAAAATTCAATATTATTAAACCAGCTATACACTTATAGAGTGAAAGAAACGCGTCAGAAAAAGGGCTTTTTGAGCGCCATTGCTCATAATTCACCCTATATCATCGGAATGACGCGCAATATATTTTTTGACAGATTGAGTATTATTCTTTTTATATTAATGATTATGGGTTTATCGGCTCACGGTTTTGGTCGCTGGTTAGGAAACAGGAGAAACAATAAATGAAAAAACTGTATTTATATCCGTTGTGGGTGCGGGTCTGGCACTGGACGAATGCGGCGCTCTATTTGGCGTTGATTATAACCGGCATCAGTATGCATTATGCCGGAGCTGAAAATTGGTTAGTGCCTTTTGATAAAGCCCGTTTGATTCATAATACGGCTGGAATATTTTTAACGTTAATGTATTTATTCTTTTTATCAGGCAATCTGTTTTTCGGAAACGGGAAGCATTACATCATTAAATTAAAAGGGCTGCCCCAGCGCTTAATAAAACAAACACGCTATTATTTATACGGGATCTTCAAGGGCGAACCGCATCCATATCATGCCGGTGAAACATTAAAATTCAATCCCTTGCAACAGATAACTTATGTAGCTATAATGTACCTGTTTACGCCTTTTCTTGTTGTCAGCGGTTTAATGCTAATTTTTCCCGAAACAGCGCCGCCGACAATTTTTGGAGTGGGCGGCGTATGGCCGGTTGCTATTTTACATACGGTTATAGCCTATTTTTTAACGCTTTTCATGTTCGGGCATATTTATCTCGGCACAACCGGCAGTACAATCGGGGCTAATTTTAAAAGTATGATCAGCGGCTGGGAAACAGCCGATGAACAATCCGAAGCAATAGAGGAGAAAAAGTAATGAAACAAATATTATCGTTTTTATTCGGGAATAAATTAAGAAAAACCGTGTCGATTTTTTTATTGAGCATCATAGCGATATATGGTTTTTATGCGTTATTTTATGAAACGATTTTTGAAGCATATACAGGCTTGGAGAACGGTAAACTAACTTATACAAGCAGTAAAAAATTAAGCGATACGGAATTTGAATCGTTGGCCAAAGAGCTGACATTAAAAGAGCGCCGCGAAAAAGCCTTGGAAATTACGAGAGACGAAGGCAATACCTATTCGCACAAATTGCATATCGATATGTTAATGAATACTCAATCCTTTTTAAATGACAGCAAATATAAACATATTAAATATTTTCGGGACGCCGATATTCGGGAATACAAAGGGCCTGAAACCTGTCTTCAGTGCCATAAAACCATGCATGTGCGTAAAGAAAAAGGGAAAATCGTAAAAGTCAATACAATGGACGATGTGCTGAATTCCATACATTTTAAATTTCAAAATTCCGATAAAGGTTTTACAACATTCGGCTACGACGGACGATTGGTGAACGCCGGTTCCAAAAAGATTCCGGTCGGTAAAATCGACCGCGCCTGCGGTATTCCGGGCAGTTTCTCATGGACGGGCTGGGCGGCCTTGATCAAAAGTAAACCGGCGCATTTGCACGGCAAAACGGAGATGCGCAGCGACGGATGCGGCGGCTGTCATATCGGCGGGAATTATCAGCCGGCGACGGAAAAAATGATGCCTATCGGCGATGTGCCCAAGGAGGCGAAAAACGGGGTCGATTGCCTGATTTGTCATTCGCAAAATTATGATATGAATTACCGCTATGTTATTAAGGATAAGGTCGGTTTACGCTGGAATCAGGATAGGACAATGAAAGCGGCCATGAGCGTAACGCTGCCGAGCGATAAAAATTGCCTTAATTGTCACCAGCACGATCTTGGGGGGGATGCCTATAAATATAACGAGGCGGCCAAATCATTGGGTTTTAAAGCAAAACGTATTTTACACACGGGCACAAAACGCGGTACGGGCTGGAGTCCGAAAGATGATGTGCATTCCAAAGCCGGTTTAATATGCACTGATTGCCACGTTCCCGAAGGGCACAAAATTCCGCGCGGCGCCAAGGGGGTTGATTTGGTGTCTAATGATCTACCGGGGAAAAAGGTCGCCTGTGAAAATTGCCATACATCCGCTCCCCATACACGCACCAAGAACCGTGTAATACTAAACGGACATGTTAATCGTTTGGCTTGCGAAACCTGTCATATTACAAAATTACAGAAAGAAAATGTCGTATTACGCGATTGGGTACATCCTTTGTGGAATGAAGAAGAGGGTATTTATGTTCCGGTCGATATTTATCGTTCAGGTACGACCGACAAAGGATTCATTTTTTTATGGTTTAACGGATACGGCACTTTTATGGCTAACGCGCTTGGCGATAATCCCAGCTATCCGGGTCATTATGATCCTTTCAGCCGCCAAATTGTTACTATTGACGATCCGGAAATTGTAGCGGAAATCAGAGAAAAAGCGCAAGAGCTTAAAAAAGTATATAAAGATATTGACGTTGACGAATATGTAAGAAAAGTAACGCATCCCTTATCGCAAATGCCGCCCGAATTGTTGGCTAAACGCAAAGAGGTTTTAAAAAACATCATTCTTCCTTTGCAGCGAAAAGGAAACAGTAAAATATATCCCTTTAAATTGTTTAACGCCTATATGTATGAAGATATGAATAATCGCGGTCCTTTTGGCGCTATGATTTTGCCATTCGATTATCCTTCTTATTATGAAAAGGGCGATTCAAAAAATTCCGTGTTACAAGCGGTCAAAAATCCTATAATCAAGCGTATGTATGAATTCCCTTTTAAAGAGTATATGATGGATGAGTTTATGTATTATTTCGGCGTTGACGGCTGGAATACAACCTATCCTATCGGCGATGACGGCAAGCTGCATAATGTGGAACCGCGCTGGATGCGTCAGATGGGTACGCTGATGGTAAATCACGGTATTACTAAAGAAGCCCGCCAATGTGTGGAATGTCATAGAGAAAAAGGAATTTTAGATTTTAGAGCCTTGGGATATCCGGAAGAGCGTGCCAAAGACCTTGAAAATCTACCGGAGCTAAAGTATTTAAAAAAGATTGATCGCGTTCAGGCGCAAGCTATGAAATAAATAGGACTCAATGTTTTAGTATTTATTAAAATCGTTTTTGATAGGTATGGCAGTAGGGAAGGCCGCCTTTTTTACGGTAATAATCCTGATGATAATTCTCTGCTTTCCAGAATTTGTCTACCTTGCTTACTTTGGTAACGACCTTATAACCTTTATCTTTAAGGATTTGGATTAGTTTTTCGGCGTTCTTTTTTTGTTCTTTATTGGTATAAAAAATCTCCGAGCGGTATTGATCTCCGATATCCGGGCCCTGCCGGTTAATTTGTGTGGGATCGTGAATTTCAAAAAAGAGTTTTGCCAATTCCCGATAACTGATTTGTCGCGGATCGAAAGTAACTTTTACCGCTTCGGCATGACCGGTGTTATGCTCACAGACTTCTTTGTATGTCGGGTGGTCTTTTTGTCCGCCGATATATCCCACTTCGGTTGAAATAACGCCTTTTTGTTTTTGAAAATGGTATTCCGTGCCCCAAAAGCAACCGCCCGCAAAAATTGCCGTTTCGGTTTGCTTCTCTGCCGGTAAAAATTCCAATGAAAGCGAATTAACGCAATGGCGCGTATTTTTAGGCGTATATCCCTCTCCTTTGAAAACATGCCCGAGATGCGCCCCGCAATTACTGCATAATATTTCCGTACGTTTTCCGTCGGCGTCGGGTTTACGGGTTACCGCTCCATGAATTTCATCATCAAAACTGGGCCAGCCGCAATGCGAATTAAATTTATCGTTAGAGCGATATAATTCTGCGCCGCAGCGTTTGCATACATAAACGCCCTCTTCATAGAAATCGTTATATTTACCGCTAAAGGGTTTTTCCGTGCCTTTATAAAGGATAATTTGTTCTTCTTCAAAAGTGAGCTTCTTAAATTCCATTGTATTCTGGCTCCAACTATTTATAGTGAACAATATTAACAAAATTACGGATAATCTTATATTTGGTTTCATATCAAATCCTCGCTTTCTTATAAGAACGTATAATATTAATCAATTATTTCGTTGATTTATCAATATTTTAATTTGCATTTTATTAAAAAATGTTTAACTTTCTTGGGAGTTAAACGATAAGAGAAAAAAATGAACATAGGTTACAAAAATAATTTAATAAACCGTTGGTGGTGGCGCTTTAGCGCACATAGCGGGTAGCGTATGTTCAATTTAGATAAGTAAAAAATAGACAACTAATAGTAAAAGCCCGCTGATAAAAGCGGGCTTTTTTTTTAACCACAACGCAAAAGGAGTTATCGTATGGACAAAAAGATTCTTCTCAGGGAAGACCAGATTCCGAAAAATTATTATAATATAATTCCCGACCTTCCTTTCCCGTTAGATCCGCCATTGCATCCACAAACAAAAGAGCCCTTAAATCCGGAAGATATGCTTCCTATTTTTCCTATGAATCTTATTGAACAGGAGGGTAGTCCCCAGCCGGAAATACCCATTCCGGAGGAAGTGCGGAAGGCCTATGCGCTTTATCGTCCAAGTCCCCTGATAAGAGCGGATCGTTTGGAAAAAGCTTTGGATACGCCGGCAAAAATCTACTTTAAATATGAGGGCGTTTCGCCGACCGGAAGCCATAAACCCAATACCGCTATTGCGCAGGCTTATTATAATAAAGAAGCCGGCACTAAAAAATTAATCACCGAAACCGGCGCCGGTCAGTGGGGTAGTTCGCTCGCTCATGCCGGCAGTATATTTGGTTTGGATGTTACGGTCTATATGGTGCGCGTTAGCTATGATCAAAAACCCCATCGTAAAACGGTTATGAACCTTTTCGGCGGCACGGTATATCCGTCGCCTTCCGATAGAACGCAGTCCGGGCGTGCTATCCTTGAAAAAGATCCCGATAGTCCGGGGAGTCTCGGTATCGCTATTTCCGAAGCTATTGAAGAAGCGGTACAGGATGAAAATACAAAATACGCTTTGGGCAGCGTACTTAATCATGTAATGCTGCATCAAACCATCATCGGTCAGGAAGCCAAGGAGCAAATGAAAATAGCCGGAGATTATCCGGATGTTATTATTGCCTGCCACGGCGGTGGTAGTAATTTTGCCGGTATAACTTTTCCTTTTGTCCGCGATAAAATTAACGGTAAAGATATAGAATTTATCGCTGTAGAACCGGCCTCCTGCCCCACATTAACAGAAGGTAATCAGGAGTACGATTACGGCGATGTTGCAGGATTCACTCCGTTGTTAATGATGCATACATTAGGGCATGAATTTATTCCTCCCGCTATACATGCCGGCGGCCTTCGTTATCATGGTTCATCTCCGTTGGTAAGCGCTTTGGTTAAACATGATTTGGTAAAGGCGATTGCCCTACCGCAAAAAGAGGTGTTCGGCGGAGCGGCTATTTTTGCTAAAGCGGAAGGAATTATTCCCGCCCCGGAATCGACTCATGCCGTTCAAGCGGCCATCATGGAAGCCTTGAAAGCCAAAGAAGAAGGTAAAGAAAAAACAATCCTCTTTAACCTTTCCGGACACGGTTTATTGGACTTATATTCATACGAAGTGTTTTTAAGCGGAAAAATGTAATAAAAAGTAAAGCCTGTCTCTGATGAAAGGGACAGGCTTTTTTTAGATGAATAGATTAGTTATTCGTTAAAAAGAATTTTGAATAACGTTTTATATTGCGAGAAATCGGGAATAATAAAATCCGCTCCGGCTTTGATTAGCCGTGTACGTTTTTCACTATTCATACCGTGTCGTCTCACTTCATCGCTGGCAACGCCGACCGTGATACCTTCCTGTTTGCGTGTTTCGCGTATCTCTACCGGGCCGTCTCCAAAGGTAACCAGCTCGGCGCCGTGCAAATTGTTAGAAGTAATGATATTATCAATAACCATCTTTTTGGAATATTTACTGACATCGCCCACGGAACCGTAAATACCTCCGTTAAACAAATCGGCATAACCCATGGCTTGCGCTTCGTTCTTTACGTCCTCCACATCGGTGCCGCTGGCAAGATAGAGTGTAACGCCGCGGTCGCGCAATTCATGAAGGATCGTAACGGCATTCTTAACGGCGAAATCATCAACGTTCAATTCTCCCGATCTAAGCTTTGCTTCGCGTTTTCTTACCATTTCCATCAAAGCGTCGTTATAAATTTCTTTATAACCGAATTTATCGAGTATTTTATCTTCAGGCACAAAGCCGAAATGTTTAACCATTTCGACAAGCAGTTCCATTTGAACAATAGTTTGAATACCGGTTGTTTTTTCAATAAATTCCTGCGCTTGTTGCACGACTTTTTGGTAAGTCGCTTCATCAACCGTATCATATTGATCGCCGAGAACGGCTTTAACCATAACCGGTTCCATTACTTTTTCCCAGCCTTCGCGCAAAACGCTGATTGTTCCGTCATGATCAAATACCGCATGTTTAATTTTACCGGTGACTATATGGTTTATGTCGGTGCATAATTCAATTTCCGAATCATCGATATAATTTGCATGACGAATATCTTCTGCCAATTCAGGTTGATAAATATAATCCGGATCGCTTCCGAGAGCAATTATTTCATCAGGAGAGGCTACGCCGGTTTGATATAACTTTTGTACGGTTACCGCCGCGGCAAAATTTGCAAATTCAATCACCTGTTGAAGATCCGCGCCGCCGGCCATGGCCGCGGCTATAGCGCTGAATGCCGTATCTCCCGCACCGACAGGGTCAATTTGTTTTAAAAGCTGTATGCCGTTGGTTGTAAAAATTCCGTTCTCATTGCAAGCTAATAAACCTTTAGCGCCCCGAGTAACAAAGACCGGTTTACTGTTCTTTTCAAAAAGGGAAGTCGCAAAAACTTTAATACGTTCCGCTCCAAACGCCTCGCCGCTCACATTGTTTAAGGCAGCGGCTTCGATATCGTTAAGTTTTAAAGAGACATTTTTAAATTTGGCCGCATAATGTCTGGAGTCCAGTATAAATGTTTTATCCGGGAATTCAGCTATCAGATCATTCAGAGCATCGATAAAGGATTCATTTGTTATGCTTCCGGGCACCTGTTGATTTAGTAAAATAACGTCGATATCTTCCAAGGCTGAGCGTAAATTTTCAATTATTTTTTCATCGGTTTGCGGGCTGCGTTTATTATTAAAACCGAAATCAATGCGCGGCTGTTCTTCTCCTTCGAGAATACGTTTGCTGAATGTGTAAGTATCGAAGTTTTCTTTTTGAACGACAAGGCCGCTGCAATCGATGCCAAGTTCGTCCAACTGCCGCACCATTTCCTTAGCGAAAATATCGTTTCCTCTTACGCCAAAAATTTTAACCGCAGCCGGCTTTAAAGCGGCCAAATTCGCGGCGACATTGGAAGCGCCTCCAAGGGAATATTTTTGGCTGGCCACCGCTTCCGCTTGCAGACCGGTTTCTACCGAGATTTCTGAACCTTTGGGGTCTAACGTCCAATAGGCGTCGAGGCAAAAATCGCCGTATAAGGCTATTTTTACATGCGATATTTTCTCCAGAAGCGCAGTAATTTCCTTTTTATTCATTTTAGTCCTTTCAAAAAAATCGTTAAAACAGATATTCTAAAATTGTATTCATCATTTTATTTGTACGCTTAAAACGCTCTTGTCCGTCAAGCATTTCAACGGCAGATTGAACATAAGGGCCGGGCGTTAAATCATTAAAAGCGTTTTTGATGATCTCTTTTACGTTTTGATACATCATTTCGAGATGAAATTGTAATGCCAGTATGTTTTTGTCGTAAATAAAGGCCTGATTTTCGCATACGTCACTTTTATACAACCTAACGGCATTTTTCGGTGTATCAAAAGTATCGCCGTGCCAATGAAATACTTCCGGTTTTTGCGGCAACAGCGAGTCGATACGGCATTGTTGCGCTTCGGGCGTCTTTTCCACTGGAAACCAACCAATCTCTTTGTATTTATTTTTATATACTTTTGATCCGAGAACATCGGCAATCAATTGGGCGCCGAGACAAATTCCCAGCGTTTTTTTACCGCCGGTTATGGCGCTTTCAATCGCTTTTTTTTCATCGACAAGCCATGGGTAGTCTGCATAATCATAAATACCCATCGGCCCGCCCATTACGATTAACCCGTCATAATTTTCCATTTTCGCTATGGGCTCGTCCTTAAACAGCCGAACAGTATGGAGCTCATATCCTTTAGTCTTTATCCAAGAAGCCATAGATCCCAGATCTTCGAAAGGGACATGCTGTAAAAATTGTATCTTCAAATATATCTCGCTTTTTTGAAAAAAAACCCGGTCTGTATCGGATAACGGTAAAGGCCGGATTATATTCCTACTGTTATAATATATCTTTATTCAATGGGCGTTTTATCCTGCGTCCATATAGTCAGGTTTTTTAAATCCATTTTTTTGGTAATAAAGATCATCGTGCCGGCAAAGATAAAAGTAAACATGACGATATGGCTCATAAACCCGGTATAATAAAGGTCGAAAGGAACACTCATCCAATCCGGCAGGTATCCTTTTTTCATTAATACGGTCCAAAGTGAAAAGAGAAGCGTAATACTGATGCCGAACCAAACGGCTTTGATGCCACCGCGTTTGGTGATAAAACCGAACAGGTATAATCCGAAAACGCCACCCATTACGACCGAAGCTAAAATTGTAGCCGTATCCTGAAGCGTGTTATCTTCAATCTGTGTTAATATACCCGCTCCGAGAATCATAAAGACGGAGGCAATGGTCGCTACTACCCAAGCCGCTTTCAAGTAATGCCGATCCTCTTTGTCCTTTACAACATGTCTGCGATAAATATCATGTACCGTTACCGTTGATATGGCGTTAATGCTGGAATCAAGCGAAGACATAGCAGCGGCGACGGCGGCAGCTATTACAATGCCCGTTACGCCGGGGGGAAGATAATGGATTATGAAATAAGGTAAAATTTGCTCTGCTTTTCTAACGCCGTCTAAAATCTCAGCCGCTTCGGTTGTGGGAAATTCCTTAAAAAAGACATAAAGCGCCGTTCCGAGAAAATAGTAAAAAGCCCAGATTACAATATTAAAATTTGAAAAAATCATAGCCTTTTTGGCTTCTTTCATATTTCGAGAAGCCGCGTAGCGTTGAATTAAATTTTGATTTGTACCGTATTCTTGTAGCCATACGGATAGTCCGAGAATAAGCATCATTAAACCCGTTTTCTCTTTTAACGAAAAAGTCCACTTCACCTCTTCGGGGTGTCCGTTTACCCATTCGGCAAAAGAGAGCTTGTTGTCGGCAAGAGCTGTGGATATAATTTCGCCAAGACCGCCGGGGATAGAATAGATAATTACACCGAGAACGATAACGCCGCCGAGAAAAAGAACGATGGTCTGAATTACGTCCGTCCAGATTACGGCGTCAATGCCGCCCATAATGGTATAAGCTGCAACAAAAATACCGGCGATTAAAACGCTCATCAAGGCGCTGAATCCGGTCATTTCGTGAAAGAGGATAGCAAGCAGATATAGAATAAGCGCCAAGCGGATTAATTGACTTATGATAAAAGTAATGGCGCCGTAAACGCGCGCGGAAGGTCCGAAGCGGTTTTCTAGATATTCGTAGGCCGATGTTACCTTTGTGCGGCGAAAAAACGGCAAAAAGAGATAAATAGCCGTGGCAATACCGATCGGAAGCATAAAGTTGGGCAAAAAGCGCAGCCATGAAGTTTTAAATCCGTCGGCAGGGTAAGCGATAAAAGTTACCGAACTGATGGATGTTCCCACCATACTTAGTCCGATCACCCATCCGGAATAGGATCTGCCGCCCACAAAATATTCTTCCGTGCTGGTGTTTTTTTTGGAAAAATAGTAGCCCATCACAACAAGGGAAAGCATGTAAACAACAATGACAACAATATCAATCCAATGAATGCCGCCCATAGCGTTCTCCTAAATTATATTAGTATATCAGTCAGTTATTATATCGGAATATCATCAAGTAAATTATATTATTATTAAACCAAGGGAGAAAGCTCCAATTTTTCATGCCATTGCTCGGCATTTTTGCGCATCTGTTCAAGATCGGCTAATTCTTTTTCATCCCATTGCACTGATGGACGGCGGATAGCCACCGTATCAATCACACCTAGCATATTTAAGAATTTTTTAGCAGAATGCGGATATTTATTATTGATAATGGTTTGAGCGTCCCACATAAAACTTCCGTGTAATTCATCGGCCAGTTTGGCTTCTTTATCATAGTTCTTGCACAGCCAGCTGAATAAGGCGGGGAAATAATTATCGGCAATGCCGGTAAAACCGATTGTGCCGCTGCGAAGGGTAGAAAGCAAGGAACGCGTGTGCGCATTGTATAAACTAAAATTACTACCTTTGCTAACTTTTGTTTTCTTTTTGATCATGACGACATTTTCCGATGTCTCTTTATACCAATAGAATCGACCGCTTTCGGAAACCCATTTAACCAGATCAAAATTCAAAAGACGATGATAAGGCGCGGGGCATTCGTAAATACCAAGGGGGATATCCCCCGTTTTTTTCATTAACTCTTCGGCGTTCTTTTTCCAAACGTCTTCGCTTTCGTCTTCTTTGGCGAAATGATTGGCGAGGCAAATTACCGCATCTACTCCTGTGTCATACATTTTTTTTACAAATTCGGCTTGCTCGTCGATTTTGTAAGAAAAGGTTCCCGTGGCCAAAACGGGTAGTTTCTCTCCGACTCGGTTTACCAACCTGTCCGCAATCTCAAGACGTTCTTCTTCGCTAAGGTCAAACATCTCGCTGCTTTGGCATACCGCAAATAATCCGCTTACGTCAGCCGCAATATACCAATCGGTTAAACGATCAAAGCTTTTCCAATCAATGCTTTTATCTTCATTAAAAGGCGTTATCATTACCGGCCAGTTTCCGCCGATATCGGTTCTCGGTTTAATTGTCAAAACAAATCCTTTCTTTATTGTACCGCATCGTCTCTTATTTCCCGGAGTTTTTTCATGGTATGCAGCGTTCCTCTGCCGAATTCATCGTACAAACGTTTATATTCCGTATATACTCTATCGTATATTTTTTGATGTTTTTTATTGGGATAATAAATTTTATCTTTAATATGGGCCATTTTAGATGCGGCTTCTTTAAAAGTATCGTAACCGCCGTTTTGCTTGCCGGCTGCAACGCTGCCGGCGATTGCTGCACCGAGCGCCGCCGCTTGCGAAGAGGCGGCTACTTTTATGGAACGTCCGGTTACGTCGGCGTATATCTGAAGCAGCAATTCATTTTTTTCGGCGAGACCGCCGCTGGCGTAAAGCTCTTTAATAGCTACGCCTTGGGTTTCGTGGTTTTCAATGATAGCCTGCGTGCCGAAAGCGGTCGCTTCAATCATTGCGCGATAAATTTCTTCCGGTAGCGTTGTTAACGTAAGCCCTATGATCAAACCGGACAAACCGGCGTCCATTAATGTGGAACGGTTGCCGTTCCACCAATCCAAGGCCAAAAGACCGTTTGAACCGGGCGGAATTTTGGCTGCCAGCTCTTCAAAATAGGCGAAAATATCTTTACCGGCTGCTTTGGCCTTTTCTTCATATTCTTCTGAAACAAAATGACGCATAAACCATAAAAAGATGTCGCCTACGGCCGATTGTCCTGATTCATAGGCCGCAAATCCGGGGGCGATTCCGCCGTCTACAATACCGGCAACGCCGTTGATAGGAATGTTTTCTTCATTCATAACAAGGTGGCAAGTGCTTGTTCCCAAAGCCAGCACCATTTTACCGGCGTCAGCAACGCTGGTACCGAGAACAGCCGAATGAGCGTCGATTATGGAAACGGCCACAGGCGTCCCCTCTTTTAAGCCGAATTGAGAAGCCCATTCGTTTTTTAAATTGCCGGCCGCTTTTCCCAATTCATAAATTTTGGTATCCAGTTTTTCTTCAACAAAATTTTCAAATTCGGGGTGAAGCGCTTTTAAATAGTCTTTGGAAGGATAGCCTTCGTTTTTACTCCACATGCCTTTGTAGCCTGCTTGACATGCACTGCGGCGTTCGTTCCCGCATAATTGCCAGACAACCCAATCTCCGGCTTCGATTATTTTATCGGCTTTATGATAAACCTCGGGCGCTTTGCGCAGCATTCTAAGCGTTTTGGGAAACATCCATTCGGAAGAAAGTCGTCCGCCGTATCGTTTTAAAAACAATTCGTTACGCTTTTCGGCCAGTTGATTCATCTCTTCCGCTTCGGCATTGGAAGCATGGTCTTTCCAAAGTTTAACATAGGCGAAAGGCTGTGATTCAAATGGCGGCAACGTACAAAGCGGCGTTCCGTCGGATAAGGTCGGCATCACGGTAGAAGCAGTAAAATCGATGCCGATACCGATAATCTCTTCGGCTGCTATACCTCCCTTTTTCATCGCTTCGGGAATGATGGTTTTCAGCGTTTCCAAATAATCGGGCGGATATTGCAATGCCGTTTCCGGTTCTAACGGTGTCCCGTCGGGCAATTGTCTGTCCATAACGCCATGGGGATATTCCATAACGGCGCTGGAAATTTCTTCGCCGGTTTTCGTATCCACCAGCAATGCGCGGGCCGATTCGGTGCCGTAATCAAGCCCTAATGCAATGGTTCTTTT
>CAYRJN010000049.1:11365-21283 GCA_964424545.1 uncultured Calditrichaceae bacterium | reverse complement strand
TTCCTTTCTTTTTTGTTCTTTTTTTTTCTTTTTACACAAAATTACGGACTTAATCATTAGTGTTCCCTCGTCCGCATAAATCATACAATCCAAACTATTATATAAACGGTAAATAATAATGTGGACGTTCTAAAAAAATTATTATAAATATTTTAATTTCGCTAAAAAGCAATCATTCTTGGGTGGCTTTAAAATAGATAGTTTTGTATATTAGCTTATTCTATAAAAAAAATACTTAAAAGAGATTGCAAGATATGATTTCAAAGGAACTGATTATTATCGGCGCGGGACCGGCGGGATTGCGGGCCGGAGAAGAGGCAAAACGACACGATATAGATTATGTTATACTAGAAAAAGGGGATGTCGGAGCGGCTTGGCGTACCGTCCGCCCTGATTCTAAAATGCTTTCTCCTTGTCATCCGCAAAGAGACTGGACCAGTATTTCATCATCTTTTCCCATTTGGCGTCTTGCCGTCGAAAGGCCATATTGCAATTCGTTGGAGTTTGTAACCTATCTCGATGAGTTTGCCGCAAAATTCAATCTTAATATCGTAAAAAGTACGCTTGTTATAAAAATAGAAAAGAATGATAAAGAATTTAAAGTTTACACAAATAACGGCTCCGGATACAGCGCCCCTTATTTGATTATAGCCAGCGGCATATTTGACGGTAAATATTTTCCGAATATTCAAGGAATTGAAAACAACGCCATGGTTATGCATTCTCATGACTATATGTCCCATTTACCTTTTGTAAATAAACGCGTACTAATCGTTGGAGCCGGCAACAGCGCGGCGGAAATCGCCCTTGAGCTGGCCGGGAAATCCATCCTTTTTCTCTCCACTAAATCGGAGTTGAAATTTTTTCTGCAAACGCGCAAACTCTATCATATTCGCGGCGTCTACGAAAGCTTTTTAAAAGAATTTATCGAGATGGAGTTTATCCGTTATATGCCCCGTTCAAAAATAAAAAAGGTTGATAAGAATCGGGTGTTTTTTGCCGATAGTGAATTGGAAGTTCATAAACTTATTTTTGCCACAGGCTATCGCCCTCAAATGAAGTTTCTTGATAAAGGTATTAATATAAACAAGGATCGGCGTCATTATCCGCAAACAGATAAAGCGGGGGAGAGCCCTCAGGTTGAAAATCTTTTTTTTGCCGGACCGTTGGCTTTGAATATAACTAACAGCGTTGTATTGCACGGTTTTTTGAAATATATACCGCTTACCGTCAATACCATTTTACAGCGGCTTAAAAAACAGTCTTAAGAATACAGATTTTACAAATTGGTTAATAAAGTTAACGGCGATCGTAATGAATATATCATTCTCCGATATTCTTGTTTTGACGCGCAATTTCAACAGAATAGATTCTTTTTTTACTTCTCCTTTTTTTAACAATTATTTGACGTGGAAACGAATGGTTAATAACGCTAGGTGCGTCGATATTTTTTACAGAAATAGAAATAGAAATAGATAGTTTTTTAT
Organism: uncultured Calditrichaceae bacterium; assembly: GCA_964424545.1. Classification (GTDB taxonomy): domain Bacteria; phylum Calditrichota; class Calditrichia; order Calditrichales; family Calditrichaceae; genus JAUVIB01. The sequence goes on along the minus strand of CAYRJN010000049.1, from coordinate 19,796 downwards.
AATCTATACGTAAATAATTAGATTAAGTACTAAAAATAGCGTAAATTAGAAAACGAAACTTTATTTATATATTAAGAGAATAACAATGAACCCTTCAAAAAACTATTCGGATGAAACCAAATCCGTTCATGCCGGTATTCAAGACAATGAACATCTTGCCGTAATACCGCCTATTTATCAAACATCTACTTTTAAATTTAGAGATGCCGATCACGGCGCCGCCGTTTTTAAAGGCGAGGAGCAAGGGTATATTTATACGAGAATGGGAAATCCAACCGTGGAGGCGCTGGAGGATGCGGTAGCATCTTTGGAACGCGGTCATAAAGGCTTAGCCTGTTCCAGCGGTATGGCCGCCATTAATACGGTTTTTTCCGCCTATCTTAAACAGGGCGATCATGTGATCTGTTCGGAAACGGTTTACGGTCCGACAACCACGCTGCTTAATGCCATTTACAATAAATTCGGCGTTGAAACAACTTTTGTGGACGTTGCTTCCAACAAAGCAATAGAAGACGCCGTTCGTCCGAATACGAAAATGATTTATATGGAAACCCCGGGTAACCCAACGCTTGTTATAGCCGATTTGAAGGCTTGTTCGGCGCTTGCGCATAAAATAGGCGTGCCGCTTGTTGTGGATAATACATTTATGAGTCCGGTTTTACAAAAACCATTTGAATTCGGCGCCGATGTGGTTATACACAGTATGACTAAATTCCTAAACGGTCACGCCGATGTAGTGGCAGGTATGATCGTTGTAAAGAATGAAGACGATTATAAAATGATGCGCAGAACGTTAAATCTTCTCGGAGGTTTTCTTCCCCCTATGGAAGCTTTCCTCGTGCATCGGGGTATTAAGACTCTTTCGGCTAGGATGGAAATCCATTCGCGCAACGCCATGAAAATAGCCGAATATCTTGATACGCACAATAAGATTGAAAAAACCATTTATCCCGGTTTAAAATCGCATCCGCAACATGAACTTTCCAAAAAACAGATGAAATATTTTGGAGGAATGATTAGTTTTGAATTAAAAGGAGGATTGGAAGCGGGTAAAACGCTGATGAACAACGTAAAATTGTGCCAGCTCGCCGTAAGTCTCGGCGGCGTTGAAACCCTTATTCAGCATCCGGCGTCCATGACCCATGCTATTATGAGTAAAGAAGACCGCCTTAAGGCACAGATTACTGACGGGCTGGTGCGTCTTTCAGTCGGAATTGAAAATGTGGATGAAATTATTGCCGATTTAGAAGGAGCATTAAAATCAGTTTAGACCTTCTCTATCGCTTCGTTTTAAAAGCGCCATGGTAAAATATTTTAAACGGCGGATTGATATGTTTAAAGCATGATCATATAAGTTGAAAATAAAAAATTTAACACAATAAAATTAAATAAGGAGTTGAAAGCTCGATGAGTAAAGAAGTGCATTATGTGGCTATTTTCGGAGGCGCCGTCGCCGGTTCAGAAGCGGTGCGTCAATTGATAAAACACGATATAAAGTTGGTCGTTTTTGATCAAAATGCTTATCCTTACGGTAAAATCGAACTCGGTTTGCCTAAGTGGCACGCTAAATTACGTGATAAGCAGGAAGAAAAAATAGATGAAACCTTGTCGGACCCGCGAGTAAAATTTGTACCCAATGTGCATCTTGGTATAGACGTGGATTTTAATGATGTGGTTGATAACTGGGGGTTCAGCGCCGTATTATTGGCCAATGGCGCCTGGCGCGATCGTCCCTTGCCCATTCAGGGAATTGACGAGTATGTGGGCAGGGGATTCTATTATCAAAATCCTTTAATCGCTTGGTTTAACCAATGTCATGATCCCAATTATAAGGGAGAGCATCTGCAAATAGTGGACGGCGCAATCGTTGTCGGTGGGGGGCTGGCATCGCTGGACGTTGTAAAAATGTTAATGTTGGTTACCGTGAGCAACGCTTTGAAAGAAAAAGGCCATAATTACGACGTATTAACTTTGGAGCATAAAGGAATCGCTCCCATATTGAATGAATTGGGCTTATCGCTCGAAGCGTTGGGCTTAAAAGGCGCAACGCTTTATACCCGTCAACGTATTGTTGATATGCCGTTGGCGCCCATGCCCGAAAACGCCGATGACGCAACGATGGAAAAGGTTTATAATGTGCGTAAAAAAGTATTGAAAATTGCGACCGATAAATTTTTATTCAAAGTGGTTGATAACTTGATGCCGGTTGATAAAATTGTCGAAAACGAGCGGCTTGTAGGGTTGAAATTTCAGAGGACGAAAACGGAAAAAGGTAAAATGGAAGTTATTCCGGAGGAATTTTTAGATGTCAAAACGCCGCTTACCATCTCTGCTATAGGCAGTATTCCGGAGTTGATTCCCGGCGTCCCGACAAAGGGCGAAACATATCGCGTATTGGATATTGAATCTGGGCAGCTCGAAGGTTTTGATAATGTTTTTATCCTTGGCAACGCTGTAACCGGCCGCGGTAATATACGCGATACGCAGCAGCACGGCCGTAAAGTTACGGAACGAATCGTTGACCAGTTTATGGCGCAGGACGAGGAAGATTACAAGGAATTATTTGACCGCGCCGAATCGCTTACGGATTTGCGTTTAAGCTCCATTGGTGAAAAGATAATGAGTTTTGCACCCTTAAGCGACGATGAAATACAAAAATTAGAAGAAAAAATAACGCGGCTCCAAAAAAAATCGGGATATGACGGTAATTATCTCGAATGGGTAAAAAAACATACGCCGACGCGTTTGGAGAAAATGATCGATCATGGAAAAAAGGCGTAACTTAGTCTATTCAACCGCTCCCGGTTGGGAGAAGAATAAAAATATTGATATGTCTCATGAGCAGTCAAATCAAGATATAATTTATATCCGACGAGACCGCAAAGGACGAGGCGGCAAAACCGTAACCGTTGTGGAAAATTATCTCGGGGATGCTAAGCCAATGCTAAAACGTTTACAGAAATTATGCGGCGGCGGCGGGTCTGTAAAAAACAGTAATTTGGAAATACAGGGCGATCATCGCGAAAAAATCGCCGATTATTTATCAAATCAGGGATTTAAAGTAAAATTAAAAGGCGGATAAGCGAATTTGATATGCGGAAATAACGGAGGTAACTCTCATTGATATTGCCTCTTGCATGAAGAAGCGCAGGACAAAACATGGGTTTCAACACCAAGTCGATTTACAGATTAAAAGAAATATTAAACGCCGATTAACGGATGCCAGTTTTTAATTTTTATTGTATTTGGCAATATATGGGGTAAAAAAGAAATATAAAAAAGTTTCTAAATTCCCTATTTTTTAATTATAGGCCATAGAATAATTTGATAGCGGGGGAGCTTGAAAGAAAACTATTTGAGAGTGGAAAACAAAAAACAAAAGTTATTGCGTGAATTTCAAAATGGTAAAATTGACCGCCGCACCTTTCTTACACGTTTAGCCGCCTTGGTTTCGCTCAGCGTCGTTTCGCCGTCATTGATGCGTTGTAAACGTCAAAATGAACGTAATCAAGAAGTTTTTAGCGAGAAACGCTGGAACATTCTTAATATTGTGCAAAACCACCTTTTCCCTTCCGATAAAGATTCTCCGGGCGCAAAAGATATTAACGCCGCTTTTTATCTGCAAAACGTTTTATTAGATCCTCAAATCGATTCGGATGACAAAGAATTTATTCTCAACGGGCTGGATTGGACGGAAGAAACGGCCGATGAATTGCTTTCCGATTCTTTATTAAACTTAAACAAAGATGATATCGAGAAAGTTTTACGCAATATGGCCGAATATCAATGGGGAGAGAATTGGTTGTCGGAGATTTTAATTTACATTTTCGAGGCTTTGTTAACCGATCCGATTTACGGCGGAAATCCTAACGGTATAGGCTGGAAATGGCTGCAACACGATCCCGGTCTACCGCGTCCGAATGAAAAGAACAGGTATGGCGTATTATGAGTTATGATTACGACGTCTGTATAATAGGCAGCGGCGCAGGCGGCGCGCCTATTGCCTATGAATTGGCAAAAAAAGGCTATTCGGTTGTCATTTTGGAAAAAGGGCCTTGGTATAAAGAAAAAGATTTTACAAAAGATGAACTGATTTGCTACCGTCGTAGCGTTTATACGCCTAATTTGCGCGATGAACGCCATGTTATTGAAGAATTGGACGACAAGGGAAATTGGACGGACGAATCTACTTATGATTCCGGACGGGATTTTTGGAACGGGAACTGCGTAGGAGGCTCTTCAAATTTTATGAGCGGCTTTTTTCATCGTTTAAAACCTGTTGATTTCAGACTGCTTTCCGAATTCGGGCCCATTGATGGGGCCAACATCGTGGATTGGCCGATCGGTTATGACGACCTTGAACCTTATTACGATAAAGTAGAAAAAACGGTGGGCGTTTCCGGACGCATCATAGAACATAAATATCAAGAGCCAAGGTCTTCGCAGACCTTTCCCTTCCCTCCGACAATGGAACATCAGGTTTCTCGCTGGATTGATGAAGCAGCTCGGAAAATTGGTTACAATCCCATTCCGGTTCCGCGCGCCATTTTACCTTTTCCTGCCTTGCAAAGAAAAGGGTGCTCCTATTCCAAATATTGCGGAAGTTACGGCTGCTCTACAGGCGCCAAAGGTAGCGCAAGAGCGGCCTTGATTGATCATGCCCTTGCTACAGGAAATTGTACCGTTTTGGCGCATGCTAAAGTTTATCATATTGAAAGCGATGCACACGGACGTGTAAGCGGAGTAAAATATTTTAATCGACAATATGAAAAAAAAACCGTTGATGCCCGTATTTACGTAGTCGCCTGTCAAGCTGTCGAAACAGCGCGTTTATTACTAAGTTCCAAAGGCCAGAAACATGAAAACGGTCTGGGTAACAGATATAATCAGGTCGGTAAAAATCTGATTTTTTCAGCAGGGGGAGCCGGAAACGGCGCCTTGCTTTACGAGGATATGGATCAAACAGTGGTTGATTCAATGAAAATTCGCGGTCCTTTTGTAAATCGCGCTTTACACGATTGGTATATAATCGAAGATTCTCAGTTTACCAACCGTATGAAAGGCGGTATGATTGAATTTCTTTTTGCACATCCCAACGCCATAACGCGCGCCAACTCGCAAAAATGGGACGATGACGGCAATCTTGTATGGGGCGAAGCGCTAAAGAGAAAATTAAAAACCTATTTTACGCAGGGACGTTATCTTAGCTTTGAAGTTTTTAACGACTGGCTGCCGACCGATAACTGTTTTGTAACGCTCGATTCCTCGGTAAAAGATAAATGGGGTTCGCCGGTAGCTAAGATCCGCGTTGGTTATCATCAACATGATTTGATAGTAGGAGAGTATTTAGCCGAGCGGGGGGGAAATGTTCTTAAACAGATGGGAGCCAAGGATATATACTCAAGTATCAGCGGTTCGCCTCCTCCCAATCTTGTGGCGGGCGGCTGCCGCTTCGGAATAGATGCGCGTACATCCGTCTTGGACGGCGATTGCCGCATGCATGATGTGGAAAATTTATTTGTAAGCGACGGCAGTTTTATGCCAACCGGAGGCAGCGTGCCTTATACATGGACCATCTATGCCAATTCCTTTAGAGTAGCCGATAAAATATCCGCTCAGCTTGGTGGAAGATGAATTGGATATTCATTATCCCATCCGTTAATATCGGATTATAAAGATTAATTTTGAATTTTCGATATGTTTAAAAAGCCTGTCCGATGCCAAACCAGAATTGATATTGGTTTTCATCTTGTCTCGGAAAGGGATTTAAAGCGAAGTCGAATCTAACAAGACCGATGGGCGAATCAAGCCGAATGCCGAAACCGTAATCAAACCGGATATCCTGCCAGTGAAAATTATAATGATGAGCCCAAACATTGCCTGCATCAATAAAAATATCCGTATATAAAAAATCAAAAACCTTTTGTCTGTATTCAAGCACATTCCAAACAACTTTTAAACGTCCGCCGGTAGGAATTCCTTGTTTATCTCTAGGCCCCACTTCCTGATAACCGAATCCGCGCAAAGAGTTCGGTCCGCCGGTGTAAAACAAGTCGGAAATAAGGAAATTTATATCCGAACTGTCGAAAAAGTCCATAATGCCAAATAAAAAAGAGGTGGCAAACATGGCGCGCTTGTTAAATGCAAAATAATATCGATAATTGCCTTCGAATTTTAATATTTTGTTAGTAAGCGTTGATTTGTATGTGTTGAAGAATGTTAAATGGGCGTTACCGTGAATATATTGAATGCCTGCGTTAATATAATATCCTTTCCACGGATTAAAAATATTATCGCGATAATCTCGATAAAGCGAAAGTTTGAGGCTGCTGCGGTCTATTTTATAATTTAAATTATTTAAAATGATGTAAATCAAGGAGTCCGAAACCGTAATGGAGTCTCTATCAATGTTATCAAAAAAGTCTAATTTTATATCCGTATATTTCCCGCTACCATATTCAAACATCAGGGAACTCTTAAAATTCAAGCTGAACTCTTTTAATAAATTTGTTTTAAGATTATAAAATAATAAACTGTAAGAGGGTTGATTTTCTTCGGACAATTCAAAACCTAACGAACCTTCGACCCTTACGCCCAAAAGCCAAGGATCCGTAAACGTTGTTTCGAGGCGTTTTTCAAGACTTGAAATGCGCCCCAACATTCGGGCGCGGTAAGCTTCGCCAAAAAAATTCATATATGAAATGCTTGAAGATAAACGGATTTTCTCAACAGAGCCGTAACCGAGGCTGACGTCAAATATGCCCGGTTCGGATTCTTTCAATTTAAAAATAATATCTTTTTTAGTGGAATCCCCGTCCCCCGAGGGTTGGTGTTTGATATTGATGCTATAAAAAAGTCCCGTACGATACAAATATTTCTGTGTTTCCAACAGCTCCGCCGGCGAATAATAATCTCCTGTTTTAAAACGAAATTCGCGGCGTACGATTTTTTCTTTTGTTTTATCCAAGCCTTCAATGCGAATGTTACCAATTTTATACCGTATTCCCTCTTTGATATGATATTTTACAATAAATTCTTCCTCGTTTTCGCGTTTGGTATAGGTCAGATTTACAACGGCATTCAAATAACCATGCTGACGGTATAATTTTACAATTTCGATTTTTGCTCGTTCTAAAGAGAAAACGTTAAAGGTAGAACCGTTGGATATTAAAAGATGTTTTAACAAATAAACGCTGTCTATGTGGACATTCCCGGCAAATTTAATCTTTTTTATTTTGTATAAAGGACCTTCATATACCTTTATGACGATATTTACTTTTGCTTTGGCAGAATCAATTTTTATTGTATAGTCGTTAACCTCGGCTTTTAAATATCCTTCGTTCTGGTAAAAAAGTTGAATTTTTTTTAAATCGTTTCGTAAGATTTTTTTATCAAAACCGCTTAAACGAAAGGCGGATGATTTTTTCGTTTTCATTAAGGATAACAATTTTTTATGTGAAAAATGTTCATTACCGGAAAAAACTATCTTATCAATACTGTATTCTTTTTTGTCGCTGACGGCTTGAGCGTATGTTATGCTGTTGACAAAAAACAACAGGACAACAGTAATAAAACAGTTAATCCGCTTAAAATTATCCGTAATAACTATATGTTTAGATTGTATTATCATATCTAATGAGCGCTCAATCTTTGGCTATAAAAATAGTCGATTTTCAAAGTAACGGTTTTTAATAAATATAGAATTTTATTTAAATCGTATTCGGTATTTAAAATCAACGGCCGATTCCTGATTCTGATTTGTTTCGCCTTCAATTGAAAATACATCGCTGATTTTATACTCTATATGTATTACGCTTTTGTCAAGATCTTTTATGGATGTGGAATAAGAAACGGTGACGCGTTTTCCCCAGCGTTTATTTAAGGCGATTTGTGTATCGTTTATATCAAAAATATTTCCTTTAAGTTCAAAATCTATATCGCCGGCATCACCGCCAAGAACTTTTTTTAAATAACTATTCATTTTTTGGCTGATGATTTGGCCTGCAATTTCTCCGCTGCGCTTTTTTAAGGCATCGGAAGATTGGGTGTTTCCGCTAAGCGAAGCGATTTCGTTGTAGGACATTCCCAGGGTAAGCAGACTGATGATGTCCGAAGGCGGCATGGAAGGCTGCGAGGTCAGGCTGAAATTCATTTGATCAAGCGGCCCGTCTATGAGCAGATGGATTAAATAGGTTTTTTCTTCATTTTCATCGCCGGTCGAAATATCGATTTCGGTTTCAGCCGATAAATTAATAATTGGATTTATTTTTTCCGTATCGACAAATTCAAAAACCCCTTTTCGTATCTCAAATATTCTATCGATAAAATTAATTCTACCGTTTTCATTAATTTTGATGCGACCGCTTAAAGACGGATTGATAATTTCTCCGGAAAGGTTTAGGTTGGTTGTTAAGAAAAAATCGGCCACATT